>CAJWFL010000021.1:0-20848 GCA_913031455.1 uncultured Gammaproteobacteria bacterium | reverse complement strand
TCTTGCAGATCTGTCTGTGACATCAAAAATGGGAGTGGCTCCAACAGCCCACCTTAAGTTACGGGTCGACAGTTCCGAGGTTGATGCCTCTGCGGAAGGCGACGGCCCAGTTGACGCGGTGTATAAAGCGATCGAGTCTGTTGCAAATTCCGGCAGCGACCTGCAGCTATATTCCGTGAATGCCATCACAACAGGGACGGACTCTCAGGGTGAGGTGACGGTTCGTCTTGAAAAATCCGGTCGAATCGTGAATGGACTCGGTGCGGATACCGATATTGTTGTTGCTTCAGCCAAAGCCTACCTTCACGCATTGAATCTGATTGAAAAGCCATTGGATAAGGAACATCCCCAAAAGTCCGAGGGTATTTGATGCAGACATTACCATCGGAGGAATCGCGACGGATCCTTGATGCAATGGGTATTCCGGTCGTTGTACTTCGTGAGGATTCTCATGAGGCTACAGCGGTTTCGGAAACCACGACTGCTGAGTCTGGCCCGGGTCAGGGAGTGTCAGAACTGGTGGCGGCTCTGGAAAAAAAGGCGGCGCCTGGTGGCGAGGTAGTCGAAACAGAGCAGAAACAGTTGGATGTCGCAGACCATGAGACATCCGATCGACCAGTCATTCGGCCTGATTCCCCCGATACGGTCGGAGAATCAAACCCCCTTCGATGTACTTTAGTTAGTGCGGTGACAGCAGATGTCTTACTTGCCTGTGAACTTCCCAATTGGGCTGGTGGTTTGCTTGAAGGTCGTTTAACGGGTTTGTGTTCCGATCTATTAAGGACTCTATCTCCGTCGACTGATGATGTTGATTGGCAGTATTTCCATTGGCCGATTGTGGGGATCAAAGATCATGGGCGCGAGGCAGCGACCGATGCGTTGGACGCTTGGTTACATCGGCGATGGGCTGAGACTCGCTCAGCAGATCCTGTGGTCGTATTTGCTGTTTCCGAACTCGATTTATCTGCTAGCTTTTCCGATGCGGTGATACTTCCGTGTTTGAATCAACTCGCTGTTTCGGGTGATGCAAAGCGATCCGCCTGGAAAGTGATTCAAGAGCACAAGCGTGGCTAATGCGCTGATATTTCGATTGCTAGAACAGTCTGACCTCGATGCCGTTTGCGACCTCGAGTCACGTGCATATGAATTTCCATGGTCTCGCGCCATCGTCGGTGGCTGTACAACGGTCCCTTATCGGATTTGGCTTGGTTTTCAAGCGGACCAACCCGTTCATATCTGCCAGGCATTTTTATCAATTACGCTTGACGAAGCGCACATTCTGAACGTTTCAGTTGACCCTCGCTTCCAGGGTCAGGGTTTTGGCGGTCAGATGCTTCATCATTTAATAGACGATGCACGAGCGCAGGGCGCACGACAAATGTTTCTTGAGGTACGTGAATCTAATACCGCTGCAGTCCATATGTATCTGAATCATGGATTCAATGAAGTTGGCCGGAGACGGAATTACTATCCGACTGCAACAGGGCGAGAGGATGCCCTAGTCTTTGGGCTACAGCTAAGATTTGATCAACTCTGAATATTTGATTCTCGTCTGATTCAAGGACAGGGTATTCCCAAAGCCTGGTACATTAATTGAGTCAGGGCCCATCTCAATATCTGAACCCTCCACAATATTCTCACCATAGTGATAGAGAATCTCGATTGTTCCACGATCAATATCTTGGCGATAACATGCTTGCCTGGATTGGACCTCATCCGATCCCCGCGTCTCAATCATTCCATGGCGTGATTGAAGAAGTTCCGCCGTTGCCTCAGGCGACAGAATGGCAGCAGTTGAGTTGTTGCCACCGAATCCCTTCGCGTTGATCAGTGCGGCCTTGATTCGTTGTTCTCTCGACGTTAAAACAAAGTCGAGCCCGTCTTGAATAACATCTGGAGCCAACGAATCGATGGTTTGGATTCCCGGTGCGATCTGTGATGCAAATGCGCCGAGACTGACAGCCAATTGGTCGCCACCCGCAGTTCCTTGGGAGTGACCGAGTTGACTCTTGACTGCACTGACTGACCAGGCGTTTAGACCAAAGGCTGTTGCAACCCGAGACAATACATCTGACTCTGTGACTCGATTTTGTGGGGTACTGGTTCCATGGGCTTGGACCAGTGTTTCATTTGCGAGCACATCCTGTCCGAGCAAATCTCGAATGCTGGCTGCAGCTTGCGCCAGTGTCAGGTAGTTACCCGCACCAGGCGCAGAAATACTGCGTTTACCGCCATCAGCGTGACTGGCTACTGTTGGTATGGATCCAAAAATTGTTGCGCCAAGATCAACTGCCAGTTGGTCGTTCATCAAGATGACGTATTGGCTGGATTCGCCCATGGTAAATCCACAGTTAAGACCAAAGGGCCGGCTGGTTTTGCGATAGTTTGGGATCTCATGCTCGCTCAGCCCATCGAGCTTTCGGAGCCCGTGGTCTTCAGCAAGTGCCCCCATCGCACGAAAGCCCTCAATTACTTCGGGTGTGATTGAACAGTCAGCTCCACCAACGACAGCAATCTGATAGCGTCCTTCCTGAATGCCTTCCACCGCGTGATTAAGGTTGTATAAAAAGCTAGCGCATGCACCCATACTGGCTCCTGAGCGGCCAAGACTTCCCAACACGTAGGCATTTGTGAAATCGGCAGGCATTTGCGGATAACCAAGTGGTAACTGCTTTGATGTCGTTCGTTTGCCAAGCAGTGCACTTTTGAGCATGCCACCAAAACCAGATTCGTCCATCTGTCCGATGGATGAGCCCGCAAAAACAGCAATCTGATTCGGGGCGATGTGTTGTTTGATTTGGTGCCATTGAAGCCCGGAACTTAACCAGCAGTCAGACAAGGCAAATAAGGCGAGCTGAAGCGTTCTGGGATGATTTCTCGACGGGTAGAACATGTCTGGCCGAAATCCTGTTGGCGACATCCCAGCTGCTTGTACAGATGATTTTCGCGTACAGGGTGTCAGTAGGTCACTGGACTCAATGACATATTCAGTCAGTCGTCCTTCCTTTTGTCCAACAGTCCACCCCGTAGGGAGTGGATTGGGTGCTTGGAGTGGGCCTAGCCAAACACTTATTGGCTGTTTTGTGTGACCAAGCCGGTGCAGCGGCATTTGATCTGGATTGAACCAATCCGGATGGATTTTTCGGATCAATGTATTCTCAAGGATATGCTGAGCTTGCGCCTCATTCGTTGAAGTCTCTGTACCCATACCGATGAGCGCTCCGATTTGGTCGATTGTGCGGGCCTTTTCAGAGGAAGAGAGCGCGTCCATGATCAGGCGTCTGAATGCCTGATGGTCTGAGCTTCGGCCAGCGGCATTGATTCCGCCAAATCCGACGATAAGAGGTAATGGAGTCACAGTATTATCCGATATCGAAAGGAGGTAATGTACCAAGATGAGACCCAGTTGTGCTATGCAGAATCATCGCTTTTCTGACGCTTTGTGGATTCCGAGTTCACATTTTGACGAAAGACCGTCGAATGAAATCAGCTTAATTGTGATTCATGCTATTTCGCTGCCACCTGAATCGCTGAATCCACTTGCTGTGATGGCCTTTTTCCAAGGGGCGTTGAATCATGAGATAGACCCTTACTTTGCAAGGTTGAAGGATGTGCGGGTATCTGCTCATTTGGTGATTGGGCGCCATGGCGATTTGTATCAGGCCGTCGAATTTGATAAGCGAGCCTGGCATGCAGGGCAGTCAGAATTCCGAGGACGTGCGCGGTGCAATGACTTCAGTATTGGGATCGAATTAATTGGACCGGAGGAGGGTCCGTTTACGGACGCTCAGTATCAGTCGCTCAATATGGTTTGCTCAGAGTTATGCAGAGTCTATGAAATCGATGCTGAGTGTATCGTTGGTCATCGTGACATCGCTCCTGGCCGCAAGGTGGATCCAGGAGCTGATTTTGATTACGTTAAGGTCCTCCCACCTGCTAAATAGGGGGAGCCAGGGCGAGCGCTAGGGGGACCCATACAATTGCTGCTATGTTTCCAATTAAAACGATCGAAGCGACGCGGGTCGGTTCTTGCTTGTATTGTTCCGCCAGCATGAAGCACAGCACAGCGGGTGGGAGTGCCGCGAAGAGTAAAAACACACTCCATTGAATCGGATTTAAATCCAGAAGTGGCTTTAGTAGAAACGCGATCACAAGGCTAATCAATGGACACCATATCGCCCCGAGAACCGCTATCTTAAGATCGCGAGTGGATACACTGTTCATACGGATTCCAAGTGCAAACAGCACTAGCGTCACCCCGGTATTTGCTAGGAAATCTAGCGGTACAAGTATTGTTTCGTTCACCTCTACCGGCGTTAAAGCGAATGTCATTCCAATCATGGTTGCGAGAATGGTTGGAGCTGAGATTGGATTAATGATTTTGGCTTCCCTGTCCAAGATATAAAAGCCAAGCGAGAAGTGTAGAAATTGCGAGACTATGAAAACAATAACGATAGCGGGCATCGCTTCCTGACCAAATGCCAAAAGAACCAACGGAAAAGCTAAGTTTCCGGTATTGGTAAACATCATTGGTGGGACAAATGTTTTGGATTCAATTTTGAAGAACAGGCATAGAAGCCAGGTGATTAATCCACAGCCCAAGATAATGCAGACCACTCCAAGTGCTAGGGTGACATACTCGTTGAGTTGAACATCTTTGCCGGCCAGTACGGAAAAAATAAGAATAGGCACTAGTAATTCCATGCATAGCTTATTGATCATGGACATATCTGGTTTGCGCCACCGTCCGTATGCGTAACCGATAAGTACAACGATTAATACGGGAATGACGCTCCCGAGAATGCGGTCAATAATGATGTCATTAGACACTGTAGCGTCCTTTACTGCTTGAAATTACACCGCGGAGCGTTCGTCAGGTGCTACTGACGGTGAAATCCGTCAGGAACGATGAGGATATCTTGATTGATATCACCAACGCGAGTACGACCACACAATCCCATCGTGGTGTCGAGCTCCTTATGGATCACTTTAAGCGCATCTGTTACGCCTTGTTCGCCATTCGCACCCAATCCATAGGTATATGCACGTCCGATCATAGTACCTTTAGCACCAAGCGCGATTGCCTTAAGAACATCCTGTCCTGAACGAATCCCACTGTCGAACATGACCTCAGTTTTATGACCAACTGCATCGACAATGCGCGAAAGCATTCGAATAGAGCTCGAGGCACCGTCGAGTTGACGACCGCCGTGATTGGATACAACGATTGCGTCGGCACCGAGATCGGCTGCTTTTTTGGCATCGTCAGCATCCAAGATACCTTTTAAGACGACTTTCCCGTCCCACATCTCCATCAGCTGTCCGATGCGTTTCCAGTCAAGTGATTGGTCAAAGGCTTCGGCTGTCCAACTACTGAGTGACGAGGCATCACTGACGCCCTTTGCATGTCCAACAATATTTCCGAAGAAACGACGCTTCGTTCCGAGCATTTCGAGTCCCCAACTCACCTTTGTCATCATGTCAGCGATAGACTTGATGGTCAGTTTTGGTGGGGCAGATAGCCCATTTTTGAGATCTTTATGCCGTTGTCCAAGCATTTGGAGGTCCACGGTGATGACAAGCGCCGAGCATTTGGCTGCCCTTGCGCGCTCCATCAGTCGGCGCATAAAGTCGTCGTCTTTGAGTGTGTATACCTGAAACCAAAATGGGTGATTGGTATGTTCTGCGACATCCTCAATGGAGCAAATTGACATCGTTGATAGGGTGTAAGGAACTCCGAATTTGGCAGCTGCGCGGGCTGCTTTGATTTCGCCATCTGCACATTGCATTCCGGTGAGTCCAACGGGGGCCAGAGCGACGGGCATCGTCACATTATTGCCGATCAGTGTTGTTTGAGTTGATCGACCTTCCATGTTGACAGCGACCTTTTGTCGGAAATGTAGCTCTTGGAAGTCGGACGTGTTTTCAATAAATGTCTGCTCGGTCCAGCTCCCTGTCTCTGCGTAGTCATAAAACATTTTTGGAACACGACGCTTATAGATCTGCTTAAGATCATCGATACAGGTGATCACTGACATGTGGACTATCCTTTTCCTTTTGGCAGCAAATTGGTCGGACCAATTTTCGTCATTCGATACGCGATCATAGGCATTTAGGGGGAAAGTCTAAATAAATTGGTCTGACCAGTAATGATTAGTCTTGTCTGCGTACAGTCTCATCCCAGAGGTCGTAGCAAGCCATACCGACAACGGTGACCGCAATAATTGCAAAGGGAAGACCGCCCCAGAAACCGGCAAATCCAGTCGAAATACTGTGTGATAGACCAAAAATAAAAACACCAAATAATAGCGTTGCAATTAAGCCAACAACTTGTCGTAGGCGTTGTGGAAGCATCAGCTCTCTCCTTCGTCAAAAAGCGTGGTCATGAACCAGCGCGCTGTTCTCAATAGGCGGGCATCGTCTTTGCGACGTCCGATCATCTGTACTCCAATTGGAAGCCCATGTTCGCCTTGCAAGATCGGGAGATTTAAACAAGGTAGACCAGCCAACGTCCAAACGGTGCAAAAAACGGGATTACCGGTATGCCCTTCACTCAATAAAGGCGCTTCACCTGACGCCGATGGCGACAGGATCGCGTCAAAATCCTCAAAAAAATTATCGAAGAATCCTTCTAAAGAGTCCCGTATTTCAAGGGCCTCAACATACTGCCGATCAGTGTAGGATTGTCCCTCAGTTAACATATGCTGCTGCGTCTTTGAGAGTTGCGGATTTCCAATCAACCCAAGTTGATCAAACGCTTGATATGCTTCCATCAGATGAATGATGCGCTGCGCCTGAATCAGCTGCTCGAACGTTGGCGGGCACTCTAGAATTTCGACTCGCCCATCGAGTGCATCCGCGACCTCCCGGAGCCCTTCGGTACAAGCGTGTGTTTGTAGCTGCCGGTACGGTAGCGTCAAAATTGCGAAGTTTGGCTCCATCGGAGGGTCTGCAATCAGGCCTTCGAAACAAGCGGGCCGCGGTGCAGCGATACTCTGTGGGTCACGGCTGTCGTGCACAGAGAGAGCGTCGACCACTAGCCCAATATCCTCAAGCGAGCCTGCAAAGATACCCATTTGATCTAACGTCGGAGATTGTTCGAAAACGCCGACCCTAGGAATGATGCCGGCAGATGGCTTCATTGCGCACACGCCACAATACGATGCAGGCCGTATTATCGACCCGTTAGTTTGTGAACCGATGGTCACCGGAACATCACCTGAGGCTACGGCAGCTGCTGAGCCTGATGATGATCCACCCGGTGAGTGCTCCAAGGAGTGCGGATTTTTGGTTCTTGATGGATGCAGGGCAGCGAACTCAGTGGTCTCAGTTTTACCAACGACCACCGCGCCAGCGGCTTCGAGGGCGTCCACAAGCACAGCATTTGACTGGGATACTTCACCCATTAAAGGAGATCCACAACCATGTGGCATTCCTTTCACTTCAATAATGTCTTTGAGGCCGACCGGACAACCATGGAGTGGACCGAAGGCACTCCCATCTTGACGCATCCAGTCAAGCGCATCGGCTTTCTCGAGGGCACGTTCTTGGTCTACGAAAGACCATGCACCGATCTCCTCGTGAGACGCAATTTGATCGAGACAATGCTGAGTCCACTGCCGAGCGGTCATGCGACCCTCGGCAATTGCATCGACAGTTTCAGCGATCGTTTGTGAAGACTCCACCATTATGGAATGTATTCCCCGAATAGATAGTCAGGTAGCCAGAGAGCGATTCCAGGGAATTGATAGAGCAGTACCATACTGAACAAGACAATCCCAAGATAGGGTAGCAGTCCCTTGAAAATTTCAAGTAGCTCAATTTGCCCTTTCAAAACGCCTTTCAAGTAGTAGGCTGACATCGCCATTGGCGGTGTTAAGAACGACGTTTGCAAATTCAATGCGACCAACATTGCGAAGAAGTATGGGTTCACACCGAAGTTATCGAGCATCGGCAGAAAAATCGGCACAAAGATGATGAGAATCTCCGACCATTCAAGTGGCCAACCCAACACGAAAATGATTGCTTGAACCATCACGAGGAATTGCCAAGGCGCGAGCTCCATCCCAAGCACCCAGTGCTCGATCACGTCGTGACCACCTAGGTATGAAAAAATGGATGCGAAGGTCCACGACCCCACAAACAACCAACATACCATCGCGGTCGCTTTCGCACACAAGAACACGCTTTCTTGGATTTTTTGCCATGTCAGTGCGCGGTAGAGAACGGCAAGAACCATCGATCCGAGAGCACCCATTGCAGCTGCCTCAGCAGGTGTCGCGAGACCGCCCAAAATTGAACCCAGTACCGTGACAATCAGCACGGTGAGAGGAACGAACGAGAACAGCAGATCTTTGTAAATCTCGAGGACTGGTGGAATGGTTTCCTTGGGAGGCTTTGGCGCAATTGACGGATTGATCGAGACCCGGACGATCGCATAGACGATGTACAGTCCAGCCAGCATCAGGCCTGGGAACATCGCTGCTGCATACAAACGCAGCGGCGACAGCTCGGCAATCGCAGCATAGACGATCAGCATGATTGACGGTGGAATGAGGATACCGAGAGTACCTCCTGCGCAAATCACGCCAGCTGCAAACTTTTTGTCATAGTTCGCGTTCGCCATTGCTGGATAGGCCAACAAACCCATCAAAGTTACAACAGCGCCGACAATCCCTGATGCAGTTGAGAATACCGCACAGGTAATCAGAGCAGCGATTGCCATCGAGCCTGGTAAGTTGTGGGCGGCCATCTGCAGTGAACGGAAAAGACGTCCAACGATATCAGCGCGTTCAACCACGTATCCCATAAACAGGAACAAGGGAATCGCCACCAAGGTATCGTTTTCCATGACGGAGTAGGTATTTTGGTTTAATAAATAGAAGATTTGGTTAGTAAACAAGTCACCGAACGTTTCGGGTGACTGGTAGTAGGCGTAATAACCAAAGCCCACGCCCATTGCGATGAGAGTGAAGGCGATTGGGAAGCCGAGTAGTACCAGTACGATAAACAGGCATAGCATTAAAATTGCGACTTCAGGGTTGGTCATGCTTGTTTCTCCTGCTGATCACCATCCTCCATAAGCAGTTGCTCGGTTTCTTTGACATCGCTCAATCTTGCCATCCATTCATTTTCTCTCATTGCGCGAATGCACCGGCAGATCTCTGCAGCGCCTTGAAGCATTAACAAAAAGCCAGCGACTGGGATGAGTGTTTTGAAAAAGTAAATCTGGATTCGTGCGGGGCTGTTCCAACTAACCTCTTTATACCGCCAGCTGTCAGCGGCGATTTCTGCGCCGAACCAGAACAGTGCAAGCATTCCCGGGAAAAAGAAAAGGACATAGAGAACAAGGTCGATCTTCGCTTGTGTTCTTGGCTGCAATAATCGGTACAAGAAATCACCGCGAACGTGCGCATCTTGGGCGAGCGCATAGGGTCCTGCCATTAAAAACAATGCGCCGTACATTTGGATCATCATATCCATTGACCACACGGTCGGGGCATTAAGCACATATCGAACAAACACCTCGTAAGAAACTGAGAGAGTCAAAATTAAAATACACCAACCGAAGGCTCGCCCAACCCATACGTTGAGTCCCTCGATCGTGTAAACAAAACGATCCACGGCTAAGTTCTCCAAAAAAAGAAAGGCATCATCATGCCTTGATACCCTAACGCAGCATCTCGCGACCTTCATTAAGGGTCAGTCTAAATCGCTCAGGAGTTTAATCCTTTTGGCTAAGATTATCCAAAAAAATACCCGGGCGGGCGCCCGGGTATCTCTCCTGCTTCGGTTCGTATTACCCAAAGTGGTGGTTATACGCCATCCGATAGTCTGGCTGGTTCAGGTTCAAGTAACCCATGACGCGCTTGGCATAAGCCTTCTGCGAGTCAATAACCTTCTTGAAGAACGGATCCTCTCCGTTCAGACGATCTACAACGATATCCCATGCCTTCAGCTGCTCTTTCATGACGGAGTCAGGCGTACGATACACGTTAACACCCCCACCACGGAGCTTTTCTAAGTCATCCGCGTAGCGGTTGGTGTTGTGCCAGTAGAAGTTTGAGTTCTCTGCCTCAGAAGCATACTTCAAGATGGCCTGAAGCTCAGCTGGGAGACCATCGTACTTCTTCTTGTTGAACGAAATTTCGAAGAATTCCTGAGACTGGTGGAAAGAACCCAAGTGATAGTGCTTGGACACGTCTTGCATACCGAAGTCACTGTCTGAGGTTGGATTGTTGAATTCCGCCGCATCAATCAGGCCTGACTTCATTGCTGGCTGGATTTCTCCACCAGGCAACTGAACGACCGACATTCCCATCTCGAGAAGTACGTCTGCCGCGAGGCCAACTGTCCGGTATTTCAGACCGTTCATCTGTGACGCGTCTTTGATCTCTTCTTTGAACCAACCCATTGGCTGTGCTGGCATTGGGCTGTTGAAGAATGAAACGATGTTCAGTCCTAGAGACCCCATGAGTTCATTGAACAGCTCCATGCCGCCGCCATAGTGACACCAGCCCAGAACTTCTTGTGATGACCAGCCGAAACATGGCCCTGTACCGAACAGCGACGCTGTCTTCGACTTTGAGTACCAATACGCAGGTACGTAATGGCAACCGTCGAGGACGCCGCGGTGAACCGCGTCTTGCATTTGTGAAGTTTTTACAACTGAGTTGACTGGCAGCAGATCGATTTTGAGATCTTTACCTGCCATTGCGTGAACGCGATCCACATATGCTTGTGCGTTCTCGAGGAAAATACCACCACCCCAAGCTGCCTGCACTTTCAATGTTGTGCCACCGTGACCACCGGCGTTTACAAGTGCTGGGAAACCGAGACTAGTTACCGCTGCTGTTGCCGAAGCTCCCTTGAGGAATAAACGGCGATCGAGTTTTTTGCTCATCGGACTACCTTATTTTTATCAATTTTGTATTGCGCATCTCCTTATCTGTCAGGGACAGCGCACTCTGCAGTTCCATCCATGGAGAGCTAGAATAGTGATGACTTCTCAATCATCTTGCAAGGTTTTTGGAAAAAAACTGATCAAACCACTTTTGATTGCAACTTGGCTCCGAAGGGGCCACTGTGATTAGGCTAAGGTATGAAGGACTAGGAAATGGCTGATTTAAGCATCACGCGATTATTGGTGGAACCGGTTTTAGCACGTGCTAAATCGGATTATTCCGTATGGCTAAACACCGATGATCATATCATGTCGGCAGACGAAATTGTGGCCCGCAGTTTTGAATCAGATGCTTTGATTATTTGTCATTCCGAGATTTTGTCAAGTGATGTCGTTCCGCGTCTATCCGATCGATTACAGATCGTTGCGAATTATTCAGTGGGAGTGGATCACTGTGATCTATCGGCGTTGAAAGAGCGCGGAATCGTTGTAACCAACACACCAGACGTGCTGTCTGATGCGACTGCAGAGATTGCGATGCTGTTACTACTTGGTGCCAGTAGACGTGCTTATGAAGGTGATCAAATGTTACGTCTGGGTACCTGGAAACATTGGGCTCCGGTTGAGATGAATGGTATTCAAGTGACATCGAAACGGTTAGGTATTGTCGGGATGGGCCGTGTCGGTCAGACGATCGCGAAGCGAGCACGCGGATTTGAAATGGAGATACACTACACCAATCGAAATCGTCTTCCACCAGAGTTGGAACAGGGCGCAGTCTTTCATCCCACGGTGCAATCACTGTTTGAGACTGTGGACATGATTTCTCTCAATTGTCCGGCAACACTGGAAACGGAGAATTTGGTGAACGCGCAATCGATCAATTGGATGAGGCCGGGTGTTGTGTTCGTCAATACGGCTCGAGGACGTCTGGTTGATGAGAGCGCATTAATCGAAGCACTCAACTCAGGGCACATTGCGGCAGCTGGCCTCGACGTTTTCCAAACAGAGCCAGGTGGAAACCCGGCATTTGCAGCTTGTCCAAATGTTTTGATGTTGCCGCACCTTGGGTCATCAACGCGCGAAACGCGTAAAGCAATGGGTGACCGCGCACTCGATAATCTTGACGCCTTCTTTGCTGGACGTGAACCACGAGATCGACTGGTTTAACGGTTTGCGAAATTTGGTCTGACCAGTTAACCTATTGGTCAGACCACTTGGGAGTACGGGTCAATAGCAAATGGATGGTTATCTGTCGACCCCGCGTGTGACACGCGCCGCTGATGTGATCATGGATCAAATCGAACGATTGATCCTCGAAGGCAAAGTACGTCCCGGACAAAAGCTCCCATCTGAGCGAAGCCTGGCGGAAGAGTTTGATGTGTCTCGGCCGACTGTTCGGGAGGCCATCCAAAAGCTTGAGGCGCGCGGTCTGATCCAACGGCGACATGGTGGTGGGACGTTTGTGGCGGAGCATGTCGGCTCAACGTTCATTGATCCAATGATGGCCATGATCCAGCGTTCACCAGACGGTACCTTCGATATCCTAGAACTGCGATTCGCGCTCGAGAGCGTTGCAGCCTGGCTTGCAGCAGATCGTGCGACTGAGCGAGCGCGTGGGAACGTGCAACGGCGTTATCACGAATTACAATCCGCGGTCCGCTCACATGACCTACATCGTGAGGCAAAAGCCGACGCTGAATTCCACTTAGCAATCGCTGAGGCGTCGCAAAACGGTGTGATTCTTCACATCATGCGATCGATCTTTGTGCTACTAGAAGAATCGATTGTGAAGAATTTGGCTGAATTAAATTTGAGTCGAATCAGAAAGCAGGACTTGGCCCTGCAACATGAAGCGATTTATCGAGCGATCGTCATCGATCGAGATGCGGCGGCGGCCAGGAGGGCTGTGCGCCAACATATGCTCACTGTGAGTGAATCACTGGACCGTGAACGGCTTGCAGATACGAAACCGCGACGTTTAAAAGAGTTGACACAATCGACTTGAGTTCTGCGGATCACCAATGAAACCAATGAGGTGAACGATATGGCGAACACGCCAATAACAATCGACCACGATCCGGTCGAAACAAAAGAATGGCTAGAGGCCTACGAATCGGTCCTACAGCATGAGGGTGCAGATCGCGCCGCTTATTTGTTGAACCAGCTTGTCGCGAGAGCCAGTCAGGAAGGGGCAAGCCTTCCGGTGGCCATGACGACACCCTACAGAAACACCATCCCCGTACAGAATGAGGCAAGAATGCCCGGCGATCTGTTCATGGAGCGCCGAATTCGAAGTCTGATTCGCTGGAATGCGCTTGCGATGGTGATGCGCGCAAATAAATCTGGAGATGATTTGGGCGGCCATATCGCGACCTATCAGTCTGCAGCAACGCTTTATGAAGTTGGTTTTAACTATTTTTGGAAGGGGCCTGATCATCCGGAGGGACAAGATCTGCTGTATGTTCAAGGGCACGCGAGCCCCGGCATCTATGCGCGATCTTTCCTAGAGGGTCGGTTGTCGGAAAAGCAGCTCGATAATTTCCGGCGTGAGGTCGATGGTGACGGTTTGTCGTCCTACCCTCACCCATGGCTAATGCCTGATTATTGGCAGTTCCCTACTGTTTCGATGGGACTCGGGCCAATACAATCGATTTATCAAGCTCACGTCATGAAATATCTGGTTAACCGTAGTCTCTCTGATCAGCCAAATCGAAAAGTTTGGGCTTTCTTGGGTGATGGCGAAATGGATGAGCCAGAATCGCTTGGGGCCATCGGGCTAGCCGGACGCGAACGATTAGATAACCTGATTTTTGTGATCAACTGCAACCTTCAGCGGTTAGATGGCCCTGTTCGCGGAAATTCAAAAATTGTGCAAGAGCTCGAAGGTCAATTTCGTGGCGCGGGATGGAACGTTATAAAAGTGCTGTGGGGTGGTCAGTGGGATCCATTGTTTGCTCGTGATCGTCACGGATTGATGCAAAAGGTGATGGACGAGGTCGTCGACGGTGAACTACAGAATTGTAAAGCCAAGGGCGGCGCCTACACCCGAGAACATTTCTTCGGTAGGTATCCGGAACTGAAAGAGATGGTCTCTGATATGTCTGACGATGACATCCTTCGGCTCAATAGAGGTGGACATGATCCGACCAAGGTATACGCGGCATATTACGATGCCATTAATCACACCGGTCAACCAACAGTGATCCTTGCGCAGACAGTCAAGGGTTACGGAATGGGTTCATCAGGTGAATCTGCAAATCCATCTCATCAAGTGAAAAAGCTAGATTTGGATAATCTCAAACGATTCCGGGATCGTTTCTCGATTCCTGTGACTGACGACGAACTCGCTGATGTGCCCTATTACAATCCAGGTGCAGACAGTCCAGAAAGTCGCTATCTGCAAGAACGGAGACAGACGCTCGGTGGATACCTCCCGGTTCGTCGCGCTTGGAAGGAGCCGTTGGGTTGCCCTGATCTCGATGGATTTAAACAGCAACTGAAAGGAACGGGTGACCGGCAGATTTCCACGACCATGGCGTTTGTTCGTATGTTGTCGACTCTGGTCAAGGACAAAACGATTGGACATCGCATCGTTCCGATCGTTCCGGATGAGGCACGAACCTTTGGTATGGAGGGTATGTTCAAACAATTGGGGATTTATACAACCGAGGGCCAGAAATATATTCCTCACGACGTGGATCAAGTGTTGTCTTATCATGAGGATCGAGCAGGACAGATTCTAGAAGAAGGAATCAATGAGTCGGGCGCGTTCTCGGCATGGATGGCGTGCGCGACTTCTTACGCGAATCATAATCAGCCATTGATTCCGTTTTACATTTACTACTCGATGTTCGGGCATCAGCGCGTTGGCGATTTGACTTGGGCCGCTGGTGATATTCAAGCAAAAGGATTTCTGTTAGGAGCGACGTCTGGGCGAACTACTCTTAATGGCGAGGGCTTACAGCACCAGGACGGCCACAGTCACATTCTCGCTGGGACTGTGCCGAATCAGCGTTCGTATGATCCAACCTATAGTTATGAAGTCGCTGTCATCGTTCAGCACGGACTCAAGCAGATGTACGATGAGAACCAAAGCGTTTTCTATTACATCACGCTGATGAACGAAAACTATCCACATCCCGAGATGCCCAAAGGGGTTGAATCAGACATTATTAAGGGAATGTATCTGTTGAAATCTGCTGCGCCGAACATGAAAAGTCATGTGCGTCTCCTCGGTTCGGGCACGATTTTGAGAGAAGTGGAAGCCGCGGCTGAAATGCTTGCTGAATTTGGTGTAGGCGCTGATGTCTATAGCGCAACAAGTTTCAATGAACTCCGTCGCGATGGGCAGTCAGTCGCTCGATACAACCTGTTACACCCGGAAGCGAAAACGGCACGAATTAGCCATGTCGAGTCAATTCTTGGTGGCTCGAATGCACCGGTTGTCGCGGCAACCGACTATATGCAGTTGTATTCGGAGCAGATTCGACCATTCCTCGGAAAGACAACGTATGTCACCTTGGGTACCGATGGTTTTGGACGCTCGGATTCGCGCAAAAAGCTGCGTGAGCATTTCGAGGTTGATCGTCGATTTATTACTGTTGCTGCGCTCCGAGCGTTTTCGATGGATGGAAAGATCGATCCGAAAATCGTGTCGAAGGCGATTAAGGACTTCGGCATCGATCCAGATCGTCTTGATCCAGTGACACTGTAAGGAGGGATACCATGACAACGATTCGTGTACCAGATATCGGTGATGCATCTAATGTCACAGTCATCGAAGTTGCAGTATCCCAAGGTGATACTGTGGCAGAGGGCGATACCTTAATCGTTCTTGAATCAGACAAGGCATCGATGGAGATCCCAGCAGATGCATCAGGCGTGGTCGGAAAAATACATGTCTCCGAAGGGGCTGAAGTCAATGAAGGCGACCCGATATGTGAGCTTGAGGGTGCAGAGTCGGGAGCTGAGACAGTGACTGAAGCCTCGAACCAATCAGCGCCTGCCGAACCTGTCGCAGCAGAGGTAAGCGGTGCTTCACAGTTGGTATCAGTTCCAGACACCGGGAGTGCGGATGGCGTCACAGTCATTGAAATTACCGTTTCTGTTGGTGACAGCGTCGCCGAGGGAGACACTCTGATTGTTTTGGAGTCTGACAAGGCATCAATGGAGATCCCTGCACCAGCATCTGGTGTTGTGACTGCTCTGAAAGTGTCTGAAGGCCAACAGGTTGTCCAGGGTGATCCAATCTGTGAGATGACTGGCGGTGATGCTAACGCGACCTCAACGCCTGCACCGCAAGCATCATCCGAACCAGCGGCTGCGGAAACGCTTCCTCCTCAATCCAGTGGCGGCGGTATTGAAAAGGTCGTTGTGCCTGATACCGGCAACGCGGATGGCGTAACCGTGATCGAGGTCAGTATTGGTGTCGGTGATACGGTATCCGAGGGCGACACATTGATCGTCCTTGAGTCAGATAAAGCATCCATGGAGATTCCATCACCTGTCAGTGGCAAAGTGTTGGCGTTGTCTGTCAACGAAGGTGACACTGTTGCTCAAGGTGATGCAATCGCTGATGTTGAAGCGACTGGAGGGTCACAGCCGCAGGCTACGACGGCGTCTACTCAACAGCCCGCTGCTACACCGGCATCTACTAAAGCCCCAGCTCCTCAACCTCCTGTGGTTGAAGAAGCGAGTGGTCCGTCAGTCGGCTCAAGCGTGCATGCGGGACCAGCTGTACGTGCGCTCGCCCGAGAACTCGGTGTCAATTTGTCGAGTGTTCCGTCGACAGGGCCGCGTGGGAGAATCACCAAAGATGATCTACATGACTTTGTGAAGGCGAAACTACAAGAAGCTGAGTCTGGTAAAACTATGAACGGTGGATCAGGAATACCGCCGATTCCTCCTGTTGATTTTGCAGCTTTTGGTCCTGTTGAACGGATCCCAATGACCAAGATTCACAAGCTGACTGCAGACAACATGACCCGTTGTTGGCTCAATGTGCCTGCAGTGACTCAGTTTGATGAAGCAGATATCACGGATCTGGAAACGTTCCGGAAATCGATGAAACCAGAAGCTGAAAAGAAAGGTGTGAAACTGACTCCATTACCATTCTTAATTAAGGCATCAGCTTATGCCTTAGCTGAGCTCCCACAGGTGAACGCATCGATCGATCCCTCAACTGATGAAATTGTTCGTAAGGGCTATATTCACGTTGGGATTGCGGTCGATACTCCAGATGGTCTCATGGTTCCCGTGATTCGTAACGCAGATCAGAAGGGGATCTGGGATATAGCGGCCGAGGCATCGGAACTTGCAGATAAGGCGAAGAACAAGAAGTTGAAGCCTGCGGAAATGCAGGGTGCAACATTCACCATTTCATCGCTTGGTTCGATTGGAGGGACAGCCTTCACTCCGATTGTTCCATCCCCGCAAGCAGCAATCCTTGGGATTTCTAAGGCATCGATGCAGCCGGTTTGGGATGGTAGTGCATTCCAGCCGCGATTTATGTTGCCGTTGTGTCTTTCCTATGACCACCGTGTGATCAACGGGGGAGATGGTGCGCGATTCACGACAATTCTCAGTAAAATGCTCGGCGATATTAGGCACTTGGTGTTCTAGTGACATGCCCGGTTCGCCGGGCATTTTTTATTGCGTTCTTTTTGACTTCCAAAACACTTCCTTGCCGCCATCACGTCGGGCGAGTTGGCGGGCCATGACGAACAATACATCCGACAGTCGGTTAATGTATTGCTTTAAGGCATCGCCGACGGCCTCTTCTTTTGACAGCGTGACGATGATCCGTTCTGCGCGTCGCGCGACTACGCGGGCCATGTGACAGAGCCCCGCTGATTTCGAACCACCTGGTAAAATGAATTCTTTAAGCGGGGGGAGTGCTTCGTTTAACTGATCACACAAGATCTCAAGTTCAGATACCATCTCAGCCTTAATCAATTGAAATCCCGGAACGGCAAGCTCGCCGCCGAGATCAAACAGACGATGCTGAATATCAGTCAATGGCTCGATCAACGGCTCATCTGATTGGAGTTCGGCGATCAGTAAACCAATCCATGAATTGAGTTCGTCAACTGTACCGACGGCTTCGATACGGGAGCTATCTTTTGTCGTCCTTGAGCCGTCACCGAGGCCAGTGGTTCCGTCGTCCCCAGTCTTGGTATAAAGCTTTGTCAGTCGGTTACCCATTGGATTCCTTGTTCTGGTTCGAAATACGTTCGAGTGGCTTTCGTATGATCATCAAAAGAACAAGTCCTGGGATGACCATCAACGCAGTGATGACAAAGAATAGCGCCCAGTTTCCACCTGTCCAGTCGACAAACCAACCGCCACTTGAAGCCAGTACGGTTCGACCTGCGTTACCGATCGACGCCAGTAGTGCATATTGGGTCGCTGAGAAGGCCTTACCTGTGAGTGCGGTGAGGAAGCTGACGAATGCGACGGTCGAAAACGCGGTCGTGAAGTTATCGGTTAAGATGGCGAGCAGTAGTAGTGATTTATCCGGACCAGCCATTGCAAGCCATGCGAATAACAAATTACTGCTTGCCATTGTGACGCCACCAATCAATAGACCGCGAGTGACGCCCAAGCGGACGTTAATGACACTACCAATTAACGCGAAGATACAAGTCGCGAGTCCACCATACAGTTTTTGGTAGGTACCAATCTCTTCGTTTGTGAAAAGCTCTTTGTAAAAAACGATCGACATTCGCCCTAAGAATGCTTCACCGATTTTGAACAGAAAAATAAATAACAAAATTAAGAGAGCGAGGCGTAAGCCGTGATTTTTAAAAAAGTCAGCAAGTGGTTCCCAGGCAGTGACTGTCAACCAGTTGATCATACGTCGCGCCTGAGATTGCCCGGTTTGTGAATACTGAGCTTCGATGTCGCGTTGAAGCGATTCACGCTCAGTGACCGGTTCTGTGACGAAACAGGTTGCAACCATGAAAGCGATTAAGCATCCAGTTAGCATCAGGTAAACAGCGTTCCAACCGAGTGTATCAGCATACGCAAATGCAAAATATCCCGGAAATGAATAACCAGCCCACCAGCCAACGGTTGCCATTGCGGAAGCGGCAGGGATGGATGCCTCGTTACCGTAGGAAAAGTGATCGACTCGGAATGCATCAATTGCGATATCTTGAGTTGCTGAAAAAAGTGCAATACCGAAGATTAATAGACCTACCACCAGCAGTGAATCGGAAGGCGATTGGATTGTGGACAGGTAGAGGGTGAGCGCTACCATTGCGCCTTGAGTGATTAAGATCCAACTTTTCCGCTGACCGATGCGCGCGACCGCAGGAAGATTGATCCGATCAATCAGGGGAGCCCATAGAAAATTAAATGCATAGATCCCATAAGCAATACCAACGAGACCAATCTCAGTCCTTGAGACGCCTGCATCTTTGAGCCATGCCGCAAGTGTTGATGCAATGAGGACCCAAGGAAACCCACTGGCGCAACCCATCAGGAAGACCCATAGAATCCGTTTATCGAGATAGGTTTTGAGCGTGTCGCTAAGTGTCATAAGCCATCCTGATCAGGCACCCATTGTCGGGTGCTTGATCCGAAAGGCAAGATTTTTTAGACGCGGAGGCCGCCGTCAACCTCAATAACACGGCCGTTGACGTAGTCATTTTCAAGGATGAATTCAACCGTTTGTGCTATTTCATCAGGTTGTCCAAGTCGCTTTGCCGGGATGCTTGCAGCGATCTTTTCTAATGCCTCAGGTTTTATTGTCAAAACCATTTCTGTGCCGATATAGCCAGGAGCGATCGCTGCGCAGCGAATGCCTTGACGCGCAAGTTCTTTCGCCCAAGTGACGGCCATTGCAGCGACACCAGCTTTGGTTGCTGTGTAATTGGTTTGGCCCATATTTCCGTGACGTGAAATCGAAGAGATATTGATAATGCAACCGCCGTTCCCTGCTTTCACCATCTCAGTTGCCGCCGCGCGGCCACACAAGAATGTGCCAGTCAGATTCACATCAACCACTTGCTGCCAATGTTCGAAACTCATCCGCTTCTCGACAACACCGTCTTTGACTTTGAGGAATAATGAATCACGCGTAATACCGGCATTGTTAACGACCGCATTGAGTCGACCAGTTTGTGCAGCAATCTGCGCAAAAGTCTCGTCAACTTCATCTTCTTTCGCTACATTACATACCCAAGTCGATGCAGTCGCCCCTGACTCCTCGATCAGTTGTTTCGCTTCCGCGAGAGTGTCCGCATTCATATCAATCAGAGCGATATGCGGCTTCTTGGGCGCTAGGCGTAATGCCATTGCACGGCCAAGTCCCTGAGCGCCGCCAGTGATGACGATCACTTTGCCGTTGAGGTCCATGTGTAATCCTTAATCCGTATCTATGTTGTGGTTGCACAAAAAATTTTGTTGCAATGCAATATTCTTGCGGTCAGTTTAGTTGCACTGCAAAAAAAAGCTACCCCTCTTTGGTTTGGGATTGACAAATCTGTATCCTGCGAGTCGGAGGAATTGTGATGCCATTATTCATTTTTATGCTTGTGCCGATCGTTGAGATGTGGATCTTGATTGAAGTGGGCGGTTGGATTGGTGCGTTACCGACCATCGCGCTCGTGGTCTTGACTGCAACTTTGGGATTGTCGCTTCTAAGGCGTCAGGGCCTGTCAACACTGATGCGTGCACGGCGAAAAATGGATGAAGGATCAATTCCGGCATCTGAGCTTGTCAGTGGTGTGATGATTGCGGTCGGTGGCGCACTATTATTGACCCCGGGTTTTGTCACCGATGCGATCGGTTTTGCGCTATTAATCCCTCAAACTCGTCAATGGCTTCTCCTGAAGCTGGTCGATCGCTACCGCGATAAAATTATTATCGAAGGCGAATTTCGCCGTGTCGATGATAGAAATTTCTAGTCTGGCTATTGAAAAAAATAAAAGCGTCTTC
>CAJWFL010000020.1:0-21000 GCA_913031455.1 uncultured Gammaproteobacteria bacterium | reverse complement strand
TCTGCGCGAGTGTCAGGCGGACAGAGAGCCTTGCATGGCGTTTGTGATGGGTGTTGTCGAGGGTGCTCGTCACCAAACACGCGAGCGACTCAATGATCAGCCGTACGCTTTTCTCGTCCACGGCGAGCCGGTTTGTCTGCCATCGGAATGGAACAGTCAGAACCTGACCAACGTAGTTCTGAGCATTCTTGAGAGCCAGCCGGATGTGCACCAATACTCAGCCGTGTCAGGTGTGGTGTATGCACTGGCAACTGAGTCGAATTGCCAAACAAGCTAATGAATGATTCCATTGACACGGGTCGGTTTGTTTGAGGGTGCGCCTTAGTATCGCTCTAGTCCCTATATAACACGCTGGGACTTCGTCATTTTCAACGGTTATGGTAGAGCCTTGTCCTCGGTTATTAGTAATGCTTCCGTCAACGCGTCTGTCCGAACGTAAATAATTTATGAACTACAAACGATAAGCCGACGCTCGCGGCACATAATCCAGCTGTGGCTGCGGTCAGTGGCGTGTCGTGCATTCCGAAGCGGATAGACTCAACCACATAGGTGAACGGATTTAGAACGCCTAATTGATAAACAATCTCGCTCGTTTCCTGAATTTGCCACAAAGGATAAAGCGCGCTGGAGAGAAAGAATGCGGGGAAGATAACGAAATTCATGATCCCTGCGAAGTTCTCAAGCTCCTTTACTTGGCTGGCCAAGATCAGCCCAACCAAAGCAATGAAGTATGATGCGATAAAGATTGTCGGAAGACAGCTGAGCAGACCAATCCAAGGAAGATCAACCCCGTACAATATTGTAATTCCGATAAATATATAGGCTTGGAGTGAAGAGATCGTCGCTGTCGCGAGAAGTTTGTAGACCAGAAGTAATCGTCGACTGACTGGCGCGGTCATCAACAGCTTCATGCTACCAGTCTCACGGTCGTAAACCATGCTAAGCGAGGATTGCATGCCGTTAAACAGTGCGATCATGCCTATCAGGCCCGGTGTAACGTAAAGATCGTAGGTGATGTACGTCTCATAAGGTGGCTGGATGGCGATGCCCAACACGCTTCGGAAGCCGGCCGCGAAAACGACAAGCCAAAGAAGCGGGCGCACGATTGCTGAGACACACCGTGCTTTTTGCTTAACGAAACGATCGAATTCGCGATGAAAAATTGCTATCACTGGAGACGCGAAGCTTTGTTTCATGACGCACTCACCAGCTCGTTGTAGCGCCCCATCAACTCATCGATCGAGCCGAATGAACCTGCGAACACCTTTTGTCCCTTCTTTACGATGACAACATTATCTTCGGACCAAAGTTCGTCGGGTATGTGTGTACACCAGAGTACTCCGCATTTTTCTGATTTTGCCAATCGATGGAGGTGTTCAGAGAGTCGGAGCCGATTATCTATATCAAGACCTGTGGACGGTTCATCTAGAAATAACCAACCAGGTCGGTGAATCAGGGCTCTCGCGATTTCCAAGCGCCGTCGCTGTCCCCCGCTCAGAGACCCGACGGGCCGTTTGATAAATTCACTCATTTGAAACGCATCAACTAACTCATCAATCCGTGGGGCAAACTGATGAGTAGCTAATCCCTGAAGCCGTGCTGCATATACGAGATTCGCTTGTCCGCTCCGCATTGGATCAACAGTAGGATCTTGGAAGACAAACCCAATATGACCAAGAGGCTTCGAATCTTGGCGATCCCAAAGTTTGCCGTCGATTTCAATTTGACCTGAGGTTGGATGAATCAGTCCTGCGAGGATTTTAAATAGTGTACTTTTCCCAGCGCCATTTGGGCCCAGCAATGCCGTCACTGAATTGGACTGTAATTCAAGTGAGAGGTCGCTCAGCGCGTGAACTTTCCCAGCATACGTATGGCTCAGATTTTTGATTGAAAATCTCATTTTTCTTGCCGGATGATCCTATTTGGTTGAGCCAAGCGAATTATTAGAGCACCTAATGATAATTATTCTTGCGAAGGTAAGCCAACAAAGGTGGGATTAAAAATTGAGATTCGATGATTTAAGCCCGACCTCCGACTTAAATGTGTCGATTTGAGGATTGCTCGAAATGGGCGTGATACCTAGCATCTCTAAGCGTGATACCCAATATCGTTAAAGATGATTGGACACTGTACAGCTGAGAGGGTAGTGTTTAGGTAGAGGGAGTTTAATTGTGGCTTTTGATGGGAAGTTCACAGTTACAGATGTAGGAACCGCGAAAAAATTAATTATTAAAAAAAAGAGGTGCGTTATGCAGAAGTCTCTGTACATCGATCCGGAAAAGTGTACCGGGTGTCTTCAATGTGAAATGGCGTGTTCGTTTGAGCAGACGGGGGTGTTTAACCCGTCACAATCGCGCATAAAAGTGTTCAGTTTTGAGGAAGAGGGCCGCAAGGTACCCTATACCTGTACGCAGTGTGACGAAGCTTGGTGTATGCAGGCGTGCCCTGTCGACTCAATCAAACTCGACGCGACCACCGGAGCAAAGGTAGTGCAAGATGAGACATGCGTGGGTTGTAAAGTGTGTACGATCTCTTGTCCGTTCGGCACAATCAACTACGTTGTCGACACCGGCAAGGTTGCGAAATGCGATTTGTGCGGTGGGGATCCGGCATGTGCAAAAGCGTGTCCAACCGACGCGATCACCTACGTGGACGCAAGCTGGACTGGTTTAGATAAGATGCGTAAGTGGGCTGCGAAAGCCAACGACGCAAGTTTGTAAGGAGAAATAAAGAATGGCGTGGACGAGAAAAATCCTGCGGGTAAACCTTACAAAAGGGACCTGCACCGCTGAAGATTTAAATATGGAATGGGCCATGGATTACCTCGGATCACGGGGCCTGGCTACAAAGTATTTGGTGGAAGAAATTGATCCAAAAGTCGATCCGTTATCGGCGGATAATAAACTCATCATGGCGACAGGTCCGATGACCGGTACGATCGCTTCAACGGGCGGTCGTTACACCGTTGTGACCAAAGGTCCCCTGACTGGAGCAATCGCATGCTCGAATTCGGGTGGCTACGTCGGTGCTGAAATGAAGTTTGCTGGTTGGGACATGGTGATCTTTGAAGGGAAATCACCGAAGCCTGTCTATCTGATGATTGAAAATGATAAGGCAGAGCTACGTGATGCATCCCACCTTTGGGGTACCTCGACGTGGCATACTGAAGAGCAAATCAAGAAGGAAAATCAGGACCCACAGATCCGCATTTCCTCAATCGGTAAGGCTGGTGAAAACCAGGTTTTATTCTCTTGCGTCGTAAACGACTTACACCGTGCTGCTGGTCGTTCTGGTGTTGGCGCGGTCATGGGATCAAAAAACCTCAAGGCGGTTGCGATTCGTGGAACTAAGGGGATTAGTAACGTTGCCAATCCAGCGGAGTTCCAGAAAGTGACCGCTGAGAAGAAGCAAATTCTCGCTGAGAATGCCGTAACAGGCGAAGGTCTTCCTACCTATGGGACCCAAGTTCTGATGAACGTGATCAACGAGATGGGTGCTCTTCCGACAAGGAATTTCAAGGATGTGAAGTTCGAGAGTGCCAATGATATTTCTGCTGAGGCCATGGCGACTCCTCGCGAGAGTGACGGTAAAGCACAATTGATAGCGAACCAGGCATGCTTCGGGTGCACCATTGCATGTGGGCGTGTTTCTAAGATCGATAAGGATCATTTTTCCGTTCAGCAGAAGCCGCAGTACCACGGTGCCTCTGGAGGTCTGGAGTATGAAGCAGCCTGGGCACTCGGCGCTGCGAACGGCGTAAAGGATCTTGAAGCGCTACAATATGCGCAAATGGTGTGCAACGAACAAGGCTTTGATCCAATTTCGTTCGGAGCCACAGTCGGCGCCGTGATGGAGATGTACGAAAACGGAACCATAGACGAAAAAACGATCGGTCTAAAGGCACCATTCGGTTCGGCGGAAGCCCTCTGTGAGTTAGTCGATATGACAGCCAACGGTGAGGGCTTCGGTGTCGAGATTGGGCTTGGCTCAAAGCGCCTATGTGAAAAGTACGGTCAGCCTGAGCTCTCAATGAGTGTGAAAGGGCAAGAATTCCCAGCCTATGACCCTCGTGGAATCCAGGGGATGGGCCTGACCTACGCAACATCTAACCGTGGGGCTTGTCACCTACGGTCTTACACTGTCGCGTCTGAAACGCTCGGTATTCCAGTGAAAACCGATCCGCTCGCGACTGAAGGGAAACCAGGTCTCGTGATGGCGTTCCAGGACGCGACCGCGGCGTTTGATGCGTCTGGTCTTTGCGTCTTTACCAGTTTCGCGTGGGGTCTTGGCGACATTCAGGCGCAGATTGACGCTGCCTGTGAAGGTGACTGGTCCGAGGAAAAACTCCAAGAAGTTGGTGAGCGGATCTGGAACATGGAGAAGCTCTTCAATCTTGAAGCCGGATTGACCAAGGAAGACGATCAGCTGCCGACTCGGTTGACCACTGAGCCTGCGACGGAAGGTCCCGCGAAAGGCTTGGTTGCAGGAGTTCCTGAAATGCTTCCCGAGTACTACGAACTCCGTGGCTGGGACAAAGATGGTATCCCATCCGCTGAGAAGCTCAAGAGCCTCGGGCTGTAACCCAACAGCTTCACGGAATTGACAGGATCGTCGTTCGTGTGAGTTGAGTAATCGAAAGCCCTCCAGACCGTTTGGTTGGAGGGCTTTTTACCTTAAATAAATTACATCAATTTGAGGCTGATAATGAAATATCTAATTCTGGGTAATGGACCAGCGGGAGTCATTGCCGCGGAAACGCTCCGTAAAGCGGACCCGAAGGGCAAGATCACGATGGTTGGGTCGGAGGATGAGCCGCCTTACTCACGTATGGCAATCCCTTACTTGTTAGAGGGGAACATCGATGAGGCGGGAACCTACCTTCGTAAAGCAAAAACACATTTTAAGAAATTAAAGATCACCAACAAAGTTGCTAAGGCAACAGGGATCGATTCGGATGCGAAGACGGTGACTCTGGACGATGGTTCATCTCAAAAATATGACAAATTACTGATCGCAACCGGTTCACACCCGATTCGTCCACCGATTCCGGGTATTGACCTGCCTCACGTGCACACGTGTTGGACGTTGGAGGACGCGCGAGCAATTGCTGAGTTGGCGAAACAGGGTAAAAAGGTCTTGCAAGTTGGTGCTGGTTTCATTGGTTGTATCATCTTAGAGGCATTCGCAAAGAACGGCGTCGATCTCACCGTCGTTGAGTTAGGTGATCGAATGGTTCCTCGGATGATGACACAAAAAGCTGGTGGCATTATCAAAGACTGGGTTGAGGATAAAGGTGTTCGAGTCGTGACGTCCGCTAAGGTCGAAGCGATTGCTGAACACGGACAAACCAGTGGATCGTTGCTAGATTCACTTAAGAATATGTTTGGCGGGGCGTCATCATCCCCGAATAGCGACGATAAGATGACCGTCACTCTGTCGACCGGTGAAAAAATTGGCTGTGACCTTGTTGTTATGTCAGCCGGGGTCAGGCCAAATATTGATTTCTTGACTGGTTCTGGCGTGGAAGTGGCAAATGGTATTTTGACCGACCGCAATATGCAGTCGTCGGTCGCTGATATCTACGCGGCAGGCGATGTCGCTGAAGCGCCGGATTTGTTTAGTAATTCACCGATGGTCTCTGCAATTCAACCGAATGCTGCGGATCAAGCACGAATTGCTGCATTGAACATGGCCGGTAAGTCTGCGGAGCATGCGGGCGTTCTAGCGATCAACGTGCTCGATACGCTTGGGCTGATCTCAAGTTCTTTTGGGCAATGGGAAGGTGTTGACGGTGGTGAGGGAGTTGAATTGTCTGAGCCGAAACTTAGTCGATATATTAGCCTGCAATTTAAAGATGATGTAATGGTTGGAGCAACCTCGGTTGGTCTCACTCAACACGTCGGAGTTTTGCGTGGGTTAATTCAGGGAGAGGTTAATCTTGGTGAATGGAAAGACATTTTGATGGATGAGCCTTTGCGGGTAATGGATGCATATCTCGCGTGCGCTCAGCAGCCTATGGTTTTGAATGGGTAGTGCAACAGCGACATTGAAGTTGTATGCGAGTCTGTCGGAATTTCTCCCTGCGGGTTCGGTAAAAAATGAAGCCGAGATCGAAGTTGGAGAAGCCGACAGTATCGCTCGAATCATCGAGAGATACGACCTTCCTGAGCGTCTGGTTCACTTGGTGGTTATCGATGGAATTTACGTTGAGCCAGAGGATCGACCAGTTCGAATTTTGAACCCCGGTGAAGTATTAGCCATCTGGCCCCCCGTCGCTGGAGGCTGACCGTGTTGGGCTCGGACAATCTTGATGTGATCGTTAGGACGGTCTCAGCGACGCCTAAAGAGTACATTAGTGGGCTCAAGCAAGCGGTACCTGGCGGTATTGTAGCTGATGGCCATGAGATCAACGTCCGGGATGGGGCGGTCGCCATTCATATTCAGATTGAAATACTGCCAGATTATGTGATTGCATTGATACGTCTTCCATCCTTGCGAGCCACCTGGACCTTTCAGTCTGGTAGTGATGATGAGCGCGCCGAGTGCCTGAAGCGTATCGATTGGTCGATGAAACGCGGCGGCGGCTAGATGAATGACCAGCAGCTGCTGCGATACAGTCGACACATCCTCTTAGACGAGTTTGATACGGATGGTCAAGAGCGTTTACTGAATGCTCACGTACTCATTGTCGGTATGGGTGGCCTCGGATCTCCGGTCGCAAGTTATCTGGCGGCGGCCGGAATCGGACAACTAACGGTCTGCGATTTCGATGTTGTTGATGAATCGAACTTGCAACGGCAAATCTTACATCGTGATACGCGTCTCGGGATGAACAAGGCGTTGTCAGCGAAAATTGAGCTTGAGGCAATCAATCGGGGCTGTCGCATTAACCCGGTGGTGGAGCGAGTGGAGCGTGATGCGCTCGATCAACTGATTACATCGGTCGATGCGGTTGTTGATGCATCGGATAACTTTGAAACAAGGCACGCGATCAACCGCGCATGCTTCCAATCTCGAAAACCGCTAGTGAGCGGTACTGCAATTAACTATATCGGTCAGTTAGCTGTTTTTGATTTACGTGATCAAGCGGCACCATGTTATGCGTGTTTGATGCCTGAAGATACCCCCAGTACCGTTGACCAGTGCAGTACCTCTGGCGTTTTGGCTTCGTTAACCGGAACAATCGGAAGCATGCAAGCGACAGAACTTATCAACTTGCTCGTTTTTGGAGAGAGTCGCCTGACGGGACGCATGCTTCTCTACGACGCACGAGAGTCACAGTGGAATGCGGTTCCCGTGAGAAAACAGGAGGCATGCTCGGTGTGCGGATCCATCTGATAAGCCTTAAGCGACTTTAACTGATTGAATTATAGTGTTTTTACGAGAATCAATTGTCCTTAGCTTGCGTCAGTGTGGTGTTTTATTACTGGTGATAATTTGAGAGTGCAGCTTTCAGTCATCGATCAGCGCGTCCAATTTCTATCTATTCTTTGTCAAATATTTGTCATTAATTCAATTTTATGATTCACTTCTGTCTGTCGTTACGGAGTACGGCTCGCCTGAATAACAAGGAGGGAGCTGGCTCCGTTTTTGCGTTCAGGCTTGTTACAAGGATAGGAAAAACAAAAGATATAACATTTGTTCCAGTGCCTGAGGAGGCAAGACATGACATTCACAAAACTTTTAAAGGGCTTAGTCCCTGTAGGTCTGCTGACAGCGCTGCCATCATCAGCGTTTGCCACGGCCAACCTCGCGTCAGACGATTTCGTAGGAATATCGTTCTGGTTAATTTCCATGGCTATGCTTTCCGCTACGATCTTCTTCTTATGGGAAGTTCAAAACGTAGAGGGTAAATGGAAAACATCTCTGGTTGTTGGAGCACTGGTTTGCTTCATTGCGGCCGTGCACTATTTTTATATGCGCGATGTGTGGGTCGCTACGGGCGAAACGCCAACCGTCTATCGCTATATCGATTGGCTGTTGACCGTTCCACTTCAGATGATTGAGTTCTATCTGATACTTGCTGCCATCGGTTTGGCATCAGCTGGAATGTTCTGGAGACTATTGATCGGCACAATGATCATGTTGGTTGCTGGTTTTATGGGCGAAGCTGGTTATATCGATGCTACAGTCGGATTTGTCATAGGGATGCTGGGATGGTTCTACATTCTGTATGAAATTTTTGCTGGCGATGCGGGAAAACAGGCGGGACAAGCCTCAGCTGCAGTCCAGAGTGCATTTGGAAATATGCGCTTAGTGGTCACTATCGGTTGGGCTATCTATCCTCTCGGTTATGTCCTCGGTTACTTCGTGATGGTTGACGCGTCTGGTGCAACTACGGCAGCAGCAAGTCAGACGTTGAACGTGGTGTATAACCTCGCTGACATTGTCAACAAGTTGGCATTCTGCTTGTTAGTTTGGTACGCCGCAACATCAGATAACAAAAACCTAAATCCTGCTTCAGCTTAAAAGTGGGATAATCGGGGTCTCTTCAGAGACCCCGTTTTCAATGCGTTCCTTCGATGAATCGTGCGTATTGAAAACGGAATGATAAAAAAAACTAGGGATGGACTGACGCGAGGTATTATCATGGAAGCGGTTGACTTCGGCCTGTTAGAGAATGATCTCATTGAGCTCGAACATAATCTTCGGAAATATGGATCGAAACCCGTCAAAGACGAAATTAGTCTCAATCAATTGTTTATAGATCACTTGGCGTCTGGTGGCTCACGGACCCGCGCGGTACTCGCACTGGCGGCTGGCCATTCACAGTCGTTAGAAAAAGCTGCGCGGTTATCGATTGCGACTTCAGTTGAGCTGTTGCATCAAGCGTCGCTGATCCATGACGATGTTCAGGATGAGGATTCGACTAGGCGAGGACAGGCGGCCGTATGGACCGTCGCTGGTAAGTCGTCTGCGATTTGTCTTGGTGATGACTTGATTGGCGCTGCTTTTGAAGAACTCGCCCAGTTACCGCCGCATCATATCCAGCAATTGCCTCGACTAGTGACAATGCTATCGCGAGGTATCAGTGTGATGGCCGCTGGTCAAACCATCGATTGTCAATGGACCCCAGAATCAAGAATTTCATTTCAAGATTACGAGCAGATTGTTCGCCACAAAAGTGGACCGTTATTGGGCTTGCCTATTGCCATGGTTCTTGCACTTGCTGATGGCTCTGACGAGGCTGTGTTGCAAGTGCTCGCGGGTGCATCGTCGATTGGTGTTGCTTACCAGCTGGCCGATGATCTCTCCGATCAGGTGGAAGATTTTAATCAGAGATTAAACGGTTATTGGGTTCTTGCTGACAATCTCATTGATGGTTCAGATCCCGAAGTTGCTTTGAGAGAGCGTTTTGACTGGCATCTTGAACATGCAAGACAGCGTGTACGGACGTTGCCGCCGTTTTGTATCGAAGCTTTTGAGGTCTTGATTCAAGCGCTTCATCAGAAATATCCCACCTTCCAGGTTGCTGCATGACCCAGAGTGCGCTGGTTGTTGGCTCAGGTTTTGGCGGTATCGCAACTGCCTTGCGCCTTCGCGCTCTTGGGTTAGATGTCCATGTCGTTGAGCGCCAAGAATCCATCGGTGGCAGAGCTCAGGCATTTGAGGTCGATGGGTATCGGCATGATGCTGGGCCAACCGTTATCACAGCCCCATTTTTATTTGATGAATTGTTTGAGCTTTTCGGTGAACGCCGAGAGGATCATATCGAGTTTCGAGGGTTAACACCCTGGTATCGATTTGTCTTCCCGGATGGCGATCACTTTGATTATGGCGGTACGCTTGAGAATACATTGGCTGAGATTCGTCGGATTGAGCCTAAAGATCAGGCTGGTTACGAGTCATTGGTTCAGCATTCGAAAGCAATGTTTGATATTGGTTTTTCTCAATTGGCCCATCAGCCTTTTCATGAAATTAAAACCATGGCGAAACAGATCCCGCATTTAGCAAGACTTCGCAGTGATCGGTCAGTGTGGGACATGGTTTGCAAACATCTGTCGCACGATAAATTACGACAAGCATTTTCAATCCAGCCGTTATTGGTCGGTGGGTCGCCATTTGATACGACGAGTATCTATGGATTAATCCATTATCTCGAACGTGCATTCGGGATCTTTTTTGCAATGGGCGGTACCGGTGCACTGGTCGAGCAGTTGAAGCAGTTAATGCTTCGGCAAGGGATTACTTTCCACACTGGAACAACGGTATCTGAAATATTGACGTCACAAAATAAAGTGTTTGGTGTGAAGCTTGAGTCGGGCGAAGTCATCACTGCAGACTGCGTGGTTTTTAACGGCGATCCGATGTATCTGTACCGGGAGTTACTACCGGAGAGCAAAATTCCATTCACAACACGTCTGAAGAGAGACTACAGCAAACTCTCAATGGGTTTATACGTCTTATTTTTTGGTGCGAACAAACAATACAGCGATGTGGCTCACCATACGATTTGGATGGGACAACGTTATAAAGATCTACTCGATGATATTTTTCATCGTCAAGTACTCGCTGAGGATTTCTCGTTGTATTTACATCGTCCAACAGCGACTGATCCGTCGTTTGCTCCAACTGGTCACGATAGTTTCTATGTACTTGCCCCCGTCCCGCATCAGGGTGGCTGCATTGATTGGGCCGTCGAGGAACCGAAGCTCCGATCTCGTATCATTGATGCGCTGGATCAAACGATTCTGCCTGATTTGAAAGCACATATACAGGCTCCCTTCTCGATGACTCCGGATCATTTCGCGGAAGATTATTTGTCATATCAGGGGGCCGGATTCTCGATTGCACCTTTGTTTACACAATCGGCATGGTTTCGTTTTCATAACAAGGCCGAAGGGTTCGAAAATCTCTATCTCACAGGAGCGGGCACACACCCCGGTGCCGGGATGCCAGGGGTCATTTCATCGGCAAAAGTTGTAGAACAACTGGTTAAAGAAACGATGGTGAAGCGCGCTTTCGTCTAGGGAATCGTATGAGCAAACAACAATTAAAAAAATACGGAACCACTTTTCACTTTGCGAGTCATTTTCTGTCAACGGCTCAAATGCAATCAGCGGCAGAACTGTATGGGATTTGTCGTGAAATTGATGATCTGGCAGATACAGCGAGCGATGCGAGTCAGGCGCGTACGCAACTATTGGTTTTACGACAAGCGCTGATCCATCGAGATAACGCGCACCCCATTGTCGCCAAAGCACTCGCAATTCAGCCATCGATTGGCCTTGATGCTTTGATTGAATTGACCGACGGCGTTCTGCTTGATACTGAAAAAGTTGCGATCCAGAGTGAAGCAGAGCTCCTACGATATTGTTATCAGGTTGCGGGTACAGTTGGTCTTTTGATGTGCGATCTATTCGGTGTGAAAGATCCAGTTGCTCGACATCATGCGGTCGATTTGGGTGTTGCTATGCAGTTAACCAACATTTGCCGTGATGTTTATGAAGATGCTCTGAATGGTCGGGTCTATTTACCTGGTGATCTTTTTGAATCAATGACCGCAGAAAAGATTGTGTCACCCGATGCACAGACAACAGAAAGCATTAAACACGTGGTTGGATATCTACTCAGTGAGGCAGAAGTTCGTTATGAGTCTGGTATTTCTGGTCTCTGTTTCCTTCCGACACAAGCGCGATTGGCGATTTACGTGGCTGCCCTGACCTATCGTGAGATCGGTTTGGTTATCGCTGACCGTCGCTTTGATATTTGGGCTGGCCGCGCCTTTACTACTAAAACGCAAAAATACTTGATTGCTTTGCGATGCGTTGTCACCTTCCTTTTTTCGAGGAAGGCGCATCAATATCAGGGTTTTCACGACGCCGAGTTGCATCGAGGGTTGAATAATCGCCCTGGGGTCCACTGGGCTTGATGCGATGGATCCCTGGGTTCATATCATCGGCGGTGGTCTAAGCGGTTTAACGCTCGCCGCTTCGCTTGCTCAATTTAAAAAATTACCTGGCCACGTGCTGATTTCTGAGCCGAAGCCGCGCTCCTTAGCAGCAAAAACCTTTAGTTTTTGGTACACAGATAGCGAGCGCGCATTCCTTAGACCAGAGTATTCGAGTAGTCGCTGGACGCTCAGTAGTGATGATGATCATGTGTCTCATCACGGGTCTCGCTTTGAATATGGGACCCGGTCGGGAAAATATGTTCTAGAATCTGCGCTGAATGCAATCGAAGCGCATCCTCAAATTGACCTTGTGGATGAGTTGGTTCATAAGAGCCCGAAGGCAACTCACTGCTTTGATAGTCGTCCATGTTCAGTTGATACGTTTCAATTAACGCAGAGTTTTGCAGGGACTGAGGTTGTTTTTGAACAGCCACACGGAATCCTCGAAGTTGGATTGATGGACTGCATGCGAGCAACTGATTCAGGGCTTCAGTTTGTTTATTTACTTCCGTTGGGCGCCAACCAATTATTGGTGGAGCATACCGAGTTCACCTCGAAACCCGCTGATTTTTCGGTCTTGGATCGTTTGAACGTCAGCTATTTACAGCAACGATTTCCTGACCGTCGATATCGGGTGGTCCGAAACGAGGCTGCCCACATTCCGATGGGGTTCAAACAGCAAGCGAATCATTTGGGGATTCCCATTGGCGCGCGAGGTGGTATGACTCGCGATGCAACTGGCTACGGTTATCGAACTATTCGCTACGCTTGTCAGCAGATGGCCAACCAGTTGGTGACCGATGATGTTGCCCAACCATTTCAAGGATCGGCGATCACCACATGGGCTGACCGCCTGTTCCTGAACCTCATTGAACACCGGCCGGATATTATTCCTCAGCTCCTGATGCAGATCGCAAACCGAATGCGCCCGGACCGTTTTGCGGCGTTCATGATGATGCGGTCTCCTGTCGATTTGATTCACATGTTGCGAGTTGCTCCTGCCAAGCCGTTTACTTGCGCTTTATTGGGGAGATATCGATGGATCTGAGCTTAATATTGGCGTCTTGTCTGATCTCTTTGGTCGGGCTACCCCACGGGGCACTCGATCCCATAGTCGCAACGAGGTATGGATTAATCCGTGATCTTCCTTCGGGTGTTTGGTTTCTCACGATTTATAGCGCTATCGCTGGTCTTGTGATTGGCTTTTGGTTACTGCTACCCAGTCTGGCTCTCATTTTATTTTTATTGATTTCGAGCCTGCATTTTGGTCGCGATTGGAAGTACCAAATTTCGTTCGGTGGGTTTGCCTACGGCGCCTTCCTACTTGGTTTGCCGGCATGGACATTCTCTGAGCAAGTTGAACAAATCTTTGGATTCCTTATTTTTGAAAATTCGGCAGCAATGCCAACGCTTCTATTGCAAACGCTCGGTCTGATCGGTGGATTCATGCTACTTGCCGATCGTAAAAGGCTCTCAATACTGCGGTTGGCTGAGCTTTCGGCTTTAGCTTTGGTCGCCTTTACGTTGGAACCCTTGTGGTATTTCGTTATTTATTTTTGTGGATTTCACAGTCCACGCCATTTGATTGCTGAATTCACAACGATGAAGAAAGAAACACGCTTCATTGCCTATATCGTGATGTTGTTGTTGACGATTGTGACCTTGGGTGTGGCTGCGGTGTCGGGCTCCCACATCGAAAAATATTATGCCTCAATTGATATCGTTCTATACCAGGTGATTTTTATTGGATTGGCCGCTTTGACTGTACCGCATATGTGTTTACTCGAATGGGCCGCGAGGCAGCGTCGTGAATAATCTCGAGCGAAAGCGTGGACACATCGAAGTGGCATTAGAACAACAGTTCGTAAGAAGTTGTTTCGACCGTGTCCGACTCAAACATCGCGCGTTACCGAATGTTAGTTTAAATGCGATTCATCTAGAGACCGACTTCTTTAATAAGCCGGCAGCGGCGCCATTTTTTGTCAGCTCGATGACTGGAGGGCCTTCAGAATCTGAACGTATCAACCGACATCTTGCTGAAGCCTGTAATGAGTTGGGAATCGCGATGGGTGTTGGATCTCAGCGGATCAGTATTCAAGAAGGGAATGTTTCAGGTTTGACCTGGTCGGTCCGTAATGCCATTGGTGAACGCCCTTTATTCGCCAATTTTGGTGCTGTTAATTTGCCTCAACTCGATGCCATACAAGATTTAGGTCGGATTCTAGACTCGATTGAAGCTGATGCTCTCATTCTTCACTTGAATCCGATGCAGGAAGTCTTTCAGTCGAGTGGTGACACAGACTGGAGAAATATTATCGATGATATTGCTCAGGTATGTGCCTGGTCACCCGTTCCGGTGGTAGTTAAAGAGGTGGGATTTGGGCTTGACGTTCGATCGGCGAAAGCGTTGGTAGCAAGCGGAGTTGACGTCCTTGATGTGGCCGGCATGGGTGGTACCCGATTTGCCGATATTGAAATCGCGTTGAATCCCGAAATTCATGAAACCTTGTCTTCGGAGAGCGTATTCGACGGCTGGGGATACACTACGATCGAGAGTTTGAACATGATTAAGAGCGCGCTTCCGCAAACCACTTGCTGGGCATCTGGGGGTATCCGGAATGGCTTGGATGTAGCGAAGTCGATGTGCCTCGGCGCAAGCGCTGTGGGTGTCGCGGGCAAGTTGTTGCGTCCGGCAACCGAATCGACTGAGGCGGTGCTTGCGACTCTGCGACAATTTATGAGTGAGCTGAAAATTAGCTGCTTTGGTCTTGGTGTTGAATCATCGAAAGATTTGAATCGATCACATATTTTGGAAATTACGGATGCAGATTAAAGAAATTGCATGGGCTGATTCGAACAGCCAGTACCCACTCAAAGAGCGGCCAGACGGTTCTATCGAACTATCGGTTGATGGGAACATTGTTAATTTTCACGAAAGGCAAGCAGTCGAGACTTTGATTGAGGCATGGTCTCGGTTTGAATACAATCACGCGAGCCAGTTGAACGGAAATCGAATGCTGTCGCAACTGATGAGCGCCCTGCATCAGTGGGCGCTGATTTCCCGAAAAAAGTCCGAAATGCCATTTTCATAATGGTTGCAGTGGGTGCAACCATTTTACTTGTGGACAGTCTCCTACACGTGATGTAGCTGGAGACTTTGATTTTATGGGGCTTGAATGGCGCGCCCGAGAGGACTCGAACCTCTGACCTTTGCCTCCGGAGAAAGTTGCTCTGCAAACTAGTTCAGCAGATCTCTGTACTTTGGTCTCATATTTTGGCTGCGTGCATATTCTGTGCGCTAGAAAATTGAGTGTCTCGTACACAAGTCGTTCACTTACGTCTTAGCCAGCCCTCTCCACGCTTCTAATTTAATCGAGTCAGCCGACCTCATGGCATTTAGAACTATTCAGCACATGAAAATAAAAATAAAAAGTGGATTTCCGATTACCGCTAAAAATCGGTTTTGTTGATAATCACTGGCTAAATCCAGTCTGTACTCGCATCTTGCATTGATAATCTGTAACTAAATTACAAAAAATTGTAGGACAAGAGATGATATCTTTTATTTCAAATTACTGTTTTTTCATTGATTTATGTCATTGTGCTAGCTTAAAAATCAGAAATATTTTTGTTCGTTTGATCAATCGTATGTTTCAAAAATGAAATTTTTCAACGGATTGAGGTGGCATATGCTTGTATTAACGCGCCGCGTGGATGAATCGATTTGTATCGGTGACAATATCCGCATCACAGTAGTGTAGATTAAAGGAAGCCAGCAAATCAGTGTTGGTATTGATGCCCCACGGGATGTGTCGATTGTTCGTGAGGAATTAGTGGTCGGCCGCGCGGGACTTTTTGGAGAGTCAGGTCCGTCACGGTCATAGACCTCACCAGACGCTACTTATAGGTATTCGGATTTAGTTACAATTCGAGATGCTGATCTTGATGGTGTTTGCCTCCCAATTTTTAGACGGTTATCCAAATTGATCGAAGCGCCATGATTACCCAATTCCAAGGCTCGCTATCGGGACCGATGCTTCTCGTCATTGGGATTTCAATTTTGGGGTTCTCTGACAATTTAGTGTTAGTTGTATCGGATTCCGCTAGCGTAGGGCAGTTCCATTTCATTCGATCAGTATTCATTATTATCGGCATTCTTTTAGTTGCAAGATTGATGGGATTGTCTGTAGTCCCTAAACGATGGCCGTTAATGTTGATGCGAACATTCTGTATGGTCTCGGCAATACTCCTCTACTTTACAGCCATGCCATTAATGCCAATCGCCGAAGCTGGGGCGGGATTATTCACCTCGCCAATCTTCGTTTTGATGTTTTCAGGAATTTTTTTAAAAGAAGCTATTGGTCTGAAGCAGGTAATTATGGTTGTCATCGGTGTGCTCGGTATGGTCCTGATCCTTGCGTCCAATTTAGGGGAACTAACTCTGTTTCATTTATTCCCAGTAGGTGCGGGCGCAATGTATGCCATTTCGTCAATGCTTACATTTAGATACCTCCGTAGTGAAAGTCAACTAGCAATCCTTTTGTGTTTCATGCTTGGCATTGGCATCTGTGGAGGCTTGATAACGACAGTCTTTTCAATATTCCCTGTCTCACAGACATTGATGAATGAATCTCAATTTTTATTCAGTCCCTGGACAGAAGTTTCCAAAGATTATTTGTTGTGGGTGGGCATCATCGCGATGCTCTCTTTGTTGGCGCTCGTTTGCATCACCCGAGCCTATCAAATGACGAAAACCAGTCAGGTAGCAAGCTATGAATATGCCTATCTCGTTTCAGTTGGTATTTCGAGCTATTTTATTTGGGATGTTGTGCCAACGCCCCTTGGACTGATCGGTATTGGATTGATTGTCGCGACTGGTTTAACAATCAGTCTGTACGGAGAACGATTGCGCTTAAAAAAATGTCAGTGAACGGAGTGTTGTATGAAAACATGGGAATATGCCGCGGTCCAAAAAGGCTCGGAGTTTTGGGATGTGTCGGAACTATGGTCGGACACACAGGGTTTTGAAGTCAAAGCATGTCAGATGCTGACTACCATGGGAGAACGAGGGTGGGAGTTATTTGCAGAAGATGAGGCTCAGTTCATTTTTAAGCGCCAAAACTAGTGATAAACATGAGGCACAAGACCAAACGATTACCCTTGGCTCGATCAGACCACAGCAGTTGTATTTGCATCACCATTGGGGATTCCCGTGGTTGCAGGGCATTCTATTGATCGCCTTAATGACAGCCTCGGTAACTGTCCACGCAAAGTCATTGGCTAAGTTAGGGTATCCCGATTTGATGCTCGTTGGACAGAGTCGTTTGAGTATCCTCTTTTGGGATATTTATGATATCGGTTTGTACGCTCCAGGTGGCAGTTACGAATCGGTAAAACCGTTTGCTCTATCGTTGAGTTATCTACGCGACGTCTCTGGGTCTGATATAACCAAATGGTCACTCGAGGAAATGCAAAAACAGGGTGCGGATAATGAATCAAACCTCGCTGCTTGGAAGACCGACTTAAATGGTATTTTCAGGGATGTCGTGAAAGGTGACGAGCTTATTGGTATTAGTCACTCGTATGATGAAGCCCAGTTTTTTCTAAATGGAGTATCGATCGGAACGATGACTGATCAGGGGTTGATCCGAAGATTTTTTGAAATTTGGTTGTCAGAAACAACTTCAAGACCCGAGATACGCGAAGCTTTGATAAGGATTGATAAACAATGAGGGGATTGGTTTATGTATTTGTTACCGTTGTCGGTTTATCTGGTTGTGCGACAAGTTTAGATGGTGAGCGATATCGCTCAGTTGAACCCAGTTTCGACCTATTCCAATTTTTTGATGGAACTGTGAAAGCTTGGGGTCTTGTGCAAAACAGAAAGGGTGAGGTGATTCAAAAGTTTGAGGTTGATATTCAGGGAAAAATCTTAGGTAATCGAATCACGCTAGATGAACGATTTCGTTATTCGATTGGAACTGGTCCCGCAAAGCGAGTATGGCAAATCGAGAGACTTGATAACGGTCAATATCGGGGAGCTGCAGATGACATCATTGGAGAGGCTTCTGGTACTTTCTATGGTAATGCTTTCCGGTGGTCATATCGGATGGACATTCCTGTTGATGACGCTTTGTATGAGGTTGGTTTTGAAGATTGGTTCTGGGCCATTGATGAGCGACGTTTATTCAACCGTTCATATATACAGAAGTTTGGATTCGATATGGCCGAAGTGACGATTTTTATGGAGCGGCAGTAATCTAATCTAGAGTACGTTTACATTAGATTTCGACTATCGATTATTGACGTCAGATAAGGATGACTTTGGCCGATTAGGCCTCATTAGGTCAGCTCAAAAACTCATCGTTTTCGAGTTAGTTCTAAAACGTCAACCTTTTTGACCGAAATACTTTGTCCCGGCTTATCGTCGAATTAAACAATGATTGTTTCTTTTTTCTTGCCGATAAAGCCCATGACAACGCCTTGGCGCTGTGGATTGCCGGTGGAAATGCGGTCGCCATATTTGTAAGGCGAATTGAGAGCAAGGCTTGACCAATCGGAATCGTGATCTGTAGCCATTTCGAAATCCTCCTCATTTTAAAACGCGCCATGCGTCAGGCGTATGGCGCGTACAACATGGATCAGCCTTCGAGGCTAATGTTTGGTGCAGAAGTTTTGCCGCGTTCTTCCTGCAGATCGTAAGAGACTTTCTGCCCATCGTTGAGAGAGCTAATGCCCTTAAGAGACAACGCAGAGATGTGAACAAACACATCCTTGCCACCGTCATTCGGAGTGATAAAGCCAAAGCCTTTTTGAGTGTCAAAAAATTTAATAACGCCTGTGTTCATAATAATTTTCTCGTAAATAAGATATGTGGCCCCGAGACCTTAAGGTCTTGAGGTACTAGGGTTTCAAAGAAGAATTCAAAGGAAAGTCAGACACTGAGCCAGAAAGATCTAATGAAAGCGGTCGGAGTAGAACACACAACCGTCTCAATAGATACTTTTAGTCCATGTTAACTTGTGATGCAGATAGACGATAGCTTTGATCACGGCACTCAGGGATACATTTGTGACTGGCATACTGAACTGGATTTATGAAGCAAGGCGGTTTCAGTCCATTCAGTTCTTATAACAGAATTACTTGAAAGTGGCGCGCCCGAGAGGATTCGAACCTCTGACCTTTGCCTCCGGAGGGCAACGCTCTATCCAGCTGAGCTACGGGCGCTTTACAAGGAACCGAAGTTTACACGCTTCTTTAATTTCACCCACCATATTTTAACAGATTTGGCAAAGCTTTCTTAGCTTTACCGTGTCATTTATGTGTCAAAGCAGGCAATCCATTAAATTGAGCCCTGGGGGTTTCTAGTCAGTCTTCAAAGTCTTGGTAGCAGCTGCCAAGCCCACATTTATAAAAGCGTATTTGCTGCCGTTAATTCTGAGTCCAGAAAAAATCAGTTCAGGTAATCAATCCAAAGCGTTTAGATAGTTGGGAGATGGTGTTTTGATAACACCATGATTAATATAATCAGCCCTCCTCCATAGTTGTAGGCTTTAGAGAAACGGTCCAAATAAGGTGTTAACAAATAACCATAGGACAGTCAATCCAACACATATCACTAGAAGGATATCGACCTTAGGATCGTTTGTCATAGTGACCCTCCTAGGGACTTTGGCATATGCAAAGAAGGATGATTTGCAGATGGATCCAGGTAAATATTTGCAACTCTGATAATGCAAACTATCGTGACAATTAGGACCAATACCCCAAGGACAGAAAAAAAATATTTTCTAATATGACTGTTATCCATACATCTCACCGTTGGCCTAAGGAGATTGCTGTACCTAGTTTAAATTAATTTCGTAAAAAATCCTCTTCCTGATGGCAGTAAGCTTCGAATATGCAACCTGGCCGATGCATTTTAATTACTTTTTCCTAAAATATAGAAATAAGCTGATGGGTTAATCCTTGTTTTTTCAGCAAGACGAAATCGAATCACAAACTTAAGATTGCTAGAAATTTTTTTTACGAATTAGATGGAAGAGGAATCTTAATTTTTTGGAGCAACTTTCCGGCAATAATTTAGAAAACGGTGCTGACGGTATTATTTTTGCTAAATGAATACATAGCTTTCTGACGCGATGCCACCAACTAGTGTTGCATAGGATAGTCGTATCATTTTTGGATTGGAGAAGAACGTATTGATCGAATGGAGTTATGACGGTGGCAAATGTTGAAAGATCCAGACCAATATCGATGATGACCTTCCAACGGAGTCCTATGGAGAGTGTATACTTCAAAGCGTCATCATTATTTGGTTTGAAGGCGATATGGATTGACAACATCAATCACCTGAAGACATTAGATTGATTGTAAGTTAGGTAACGTCTTTAAGGGAACAGAAATGAATGAGAATAGTTTTGCTAAGAATGCTAAATCGGCAAGAAAAAAGCTTCTTATCGGATACGCTGTTGGTTGGTTGGTACTGTTATTGATAATTATTTTTAGTGTTTGAAGTAGGTCATCGAGCGCACTGTACAGAAAACTATTAGAAAATCAGACGGGTAAGGGTTCTCTAGGGCAACGCTCTATCCAGCTGAAATGAAAAACTTTTACTTGTGCGAAAGGTGCTTCATTGTCTTGGCGCTTTGTAATCTCAGTCATAAGTGCTGTTTTGCACTCATAAGAAGCTAATTTCTGTAATTTTTGTGTCCTGTTTGCGATCTGAAGAATAATCAAAACCACGACCACATCAAGTAACCCGAAAACGCAGTAAGTACCAGTGTGATAGCAATTGGGATTATGAATGTTGCCAGCAAAGCTGATAATAGAAGCCGCAACTGCTTCAGTATTTTCAGCTGCTCACGGAGCAGCTCTAGATGTTCGTCAGTCACAAACTAAATTATTGAGCAGGTTTACGACGAGTGCGAGGTTTTTTCACTGGCGGCTCATCAGTGTTAGTTTGTATGCTGCCTTTTGATTCATCTTTATTCGACGACGAATTAAGTGAATATCCGATTCCTAATCCTAAACCAAACAAACCTAGCCCAGTTTTAATTGCCAAAGCAGTCTTGAGTTTGAGTACGAGCAATGGCAACAGCAACAAT
>CAJWFL010000019.1:0-21626 GCA_913031455.1 uncultured Gammaproteobacteria bacterium | reverse complement strand
GAAGAGTAATAAAAAATGGATGTAAATTTCCCCTAGGAGTTTGGAAAGAAGGCGAGACCAGATCATTTGATGGTTCTTCTGGTGGTAAGCCAAGAAGAATAGAATTAACTATTTTAAAATTAGGCAAGAAGCAAAGAGATAAAGTAACGTTTAATTGGAAACTTTATGATGGAAGTGGAAATTTAATGGATGACAACGACTACACTTTCTCCCCCGGAAAAGCCATGACTAAGCTAAATGATAAGAAGCTATAATTGAAAAAATTCATCCTCTGCAAGCTGTGCTTGACTGTCTTTAGTGCTTTGTTGGCTTGGCAGAGTGTGATTGATGAATAAAGTCTAGCTTTTCAGCGGCTTGAAATCACTGCTCTGAATATAGGTTACGAACGCCTATCTGTTGAGTTTGGAGCCAAGTTGCGTTGAATAATATCCCTGCCGTGGATCCAACCACAGCAGATCATTCCCAGAACCCCAATCAAATATCACTGGTACAGGTCTGCTAATCCAACCTTTGGGAAGCAATTCATCTGGAAATGGAAACTTAAATTTATGAAACAAAGGTAGTGATACCCAGTCAGGTTCACAATCAACAATCGCTCTAGCCTTTGCCTCCGGAGGGTAACGCTCTATCCAGCTGAGCTACGGGCATGTAGGGCGGGAGCATACACGTAATTCGAGGAGTCCACAGCGGACGGTAGCTCGTTAAAATACCCTTGGCACTCTCAACCCTCACACTCTATAATCGTGTGCTCCGAGCAAACCAACTGGCATGAGGCTATCAATGAAAACGGTAATCACCGCGATCACTTCCCTAATCGCACTGTCTGCATTTGCTGCGAACGAAAAAGCAGATGTCGTTCTAGAGCGTTTGAAGCATCCAGCATCTGTTTGTGTCATGGGTGATCCATGCTCCGACAATTTAGGTAAGGCTCCAGTAGCAGCTGCCGCGCGAACTGGTGATCAGGTCTACACCAGCGCTTGTGCTGCTTGTCATACGAGCGGCGCTGCGGGCGCCCCGAAGACTGGAGATGCGGGCGCCTGGGCGGCACGCATGGATCAGGGTATGGAGACACTCGTCAAACATGCGATCGATGGATATAAAGCGATGCCTGCCCGCGGATTGTGTGCTGATTGCTCAGATCAGGAAATCGCGGACGCTGTCGCATATATGGTTGACGGTCTGTAAGCCTCTCACGATGATCGATCCCAAGTTGGATCGATTGCATCTTGATTTCGAGTCACCTTGCTCAGCTTCGTCAATAGCCGCTGAACATGGGCTTTTGACAATGGAGTCAATGAGTTAAGGTCATCACGGCTAACCCGTGGTTCTCCGGAAGCTTCGACGGCAAGTCTGCGTTCTTCGTTCGAGCCATTTGAAAATAGTGCAAGATCGACGCCTGCATCGAGGGTGTTTCGGACTCGCTCGGTGATCGTTCCGGCAATTGCACTCATGGTCAGACAGTCTGAGATGATCAACCAATCACCAAAAGTCTCGCGGATATATTGCATGGCTTTGGTGGATGTCGTGATCGGTAAGGCGTCCCACTCAGGAATCACGACATGAGCAGTCATTGCCCAGCGGGTCCCTGATATGACTTGAAAAGGGATCCAGTCAGACCGGGAGAGTTCATTGGTGGACGTCGAAATCACCGGTAATTCGTCGTGGCTATCTGATTGAACACGGCCCATGCCAGGAATGTGCTTCACAATCGCGCTGACACCGCATCGACTTAACCCATCAATAAAGGCTGTTGCTAAGGGGATCACTTCGGCTGGCGTGGTTCCGAAAGAGCGGTCACCGATCACAGGATCGGCACCGTTGATGTGTAAATCGAGGACAGGTGCTGCAGCATGCGTGATACCGACTTCAGCAAGTTGAGAGCCAATGACTTGACCAAGACTATTGGCAGCTTCGAGTCCGGCAAACTGATGTCGACGCCAGTATTTTCCGATATCGAGCGCGGAGGGGAGAACTGGCCAGTTTGGATTCTTGAGACGTTGAACTCGGCCGCCTTCTTGGTCAACGATAATCACGACGTCGTTACCCAAGACCTCGCGAATCGATGCGCACAGTGCTTTTAACTGCGTTTGATTTTCAATATTTCTCGAAAATAGGATAACGCCATAGGGACGTAACTCATGGAGCCAAAAGACTTCTGAGGCAGAAAGCATCTGACCACTCAATCCCACCACAATGGGCCGATAAAGATTCATACAGATTCGCCTTTTAACATTGCATGCAGCGCGCTTAACGTGTCCTGACCTTTTTGTCTTGCTACTTCAGGATCTGCTTCGTCTTTACCATGCCAATGAATATGTTCGTCAGGCAACTCATCCAAAAATCGGCTTGGTGTTGTCTCAATGAACTCACCAAACTGTTTCCTCCGCTTTGCGTAGGTCAGGGTCAGGACTTGCCTCGCCCGAGTGACACCAACATACATCAGGCGTCGTTCTTCTTCGATGGTGTCAGCATCAATCGAGTTTTTATGTGGTAGGAGGTCCTCCTCGACTCCCATGAGGAATACTTCGGGGAATTCTAGGCCTTTCGCTGAGTGGAGAGTCGCGAGCTGTACTCGATCACTGTCATCTTCTTCCTCTTCATGTTCGAGAATGTCGCGAAGTACGAGCTTTCGAATGGCGACTTCAATGGCGGTATCGTCTGAATCGATTTCATCCTTATCATCCATCTCATCGGGATCGCCTTTGAGATCTTTCCTCAGTGCCTCGAGAAGTTTTATGACATTTCCCCAACGGCGCTCGGCCATTGGCTCTGAAGAACTTTGATCAGACAACCAACCCCGATAATTGATACTTTGCAATAGCTCGTCGATTGCCTGTATTCCCTGACCGACTAAAAGATCGCGTCGAGCTGTTTCAATCAGCGTATGGAATTGCGTAAGACGTCTTGCAGCCTCTGGGTCTAACCGAGACGTGAGCCCTACTTCAGGGATACACGAATACAACGGCTGCCGTCGTTCATGGGAGTATCGGCCAAGGACCTCAAGTGTTGTTGGACCGATCCGACGGCGTGGCACATTAACGATTCGTAATAGCGCATTGTCATCGTCTGGATTGATGAGAATGCGGAGATACGACATCAGATCCCGAATTTCTGAACGTGCGAAAAAGCTCGTCCCACCACCTAATTTATAGGGGATTTTAAAGTGCTGTAATTTAAATTCGAGGATACGCGCTTGATGATTACTTCGATAGAGTACCGCGAAGTCAGAAAATTGTTTTTTTTTATTCAGACGACGCTGCAAAATCATCGAAGCAATTCTTTCGGCCTCATCTTCGTCCGTCTTTGTCGGAAGGATTTCGATACGATCACCAAACCCCTTGTCGCCCCAGAGCGTTTTTTCAAAAATGTGCGGGTTATTTGCAATCAGGGTATTCGCCGTCTCTAGAATGGCCCGGGTCGAGCGATAATTTTGTTCGAGCTTAATCACTTTAAGTGTTGGAAAGTCAACGCTCAGTTCGTTGAGGTTTTCCGGACGGGCTCCACGCCATGCATAAATTGACTGATCGTCGTCACCGACAATTGTGAGTGCGCCAGACGTTTGGGTCAGGAGCTTGACCAGTTCGTATTGGATACCACTAGTGTCCTGATACTCGTCGACTAAAAAATAACGGATCTTAGATTGCCATTTGGCCAGAAGATCTGGCTTAGCGCGGAATAGTTCGATCGGTCTTAAAATCAAATCATCGAGGTCGACAGCATTGCATGCCTTTAAATACCGGTCGTATTCAACATATGCATTGGCAGCTAAGACAGACTGTGAGTCACTCGCCTGGGTACGGGTTTTCTCAGGTGATAGCCCATCATTTTTCCAGTGAGAAATCGTATGCTGAACAGTGGAAACAAGATCGCGATCTTCGATCGACTCACGTTTCAGTAAATCAACAAGAATAGATTTAGCATCCTCAGCGTCGATGATTGAAAAGCCAGATTTGAGTCCAGCATGTCCAATCTCTCGTCTGAGCAAATTTAGCCCAAATGTATGGAATGTTGAGACTGTGAGCCCACGAATTTGATTCCTGGGCGCAATATGACTGATACGCTCGCGCATCTCTCGTGACGCTTTATTTGTGAAAGTGACAGCAGTGATGTGTCTCGCCGGTATTCCAGCTTCTTGGATGAGCCATGCGATCTTATGTGTGATGACGCTAGTCTTTCCGCTACCTGCACCTGCAAGTACGAGAAGTGGTGACCCAACATGAGTAATCGCTTCGCGTTGTCGCGGATTGAATCGATTGAGATCCACGCAATGATCCTTAAAAACCAGACCAAGAGTTTAGCAGGTTGTGGTAAGACTTAAGTGAACCAACCTGCAAGCCACCAACTTTTTGAGTGCTGATCCTGAAAGATCCAACTGATTCGCGTGTGTTGGAATAGGCAGACCCAATAGCGTCGACAAGCAGGTTCGAAATCCCACCAGCCAGACTCAATGCGTTCTGGGCCTTGAAGTAATATATGTCCTGCTTTTTCTGGTGACGACCCAAGCGACTCAGGTGGATTGAGTAACCAGATTGGTCGAGGGGGTAGGTTGGGAAGAGGGTATGTATTGTTATTTTTATTATCGAGCTGATTGGCGTACTCAGGTCGTGGATCTTGAAGTCGACGGGGTGTCTTGATGCACTCTTTACCAAGACGAGCAGTGAGCCGATCGAGCAACTGCGATCGATCTGTATCATGAATTTGAATAAATAGATCACGTTTTTGTGGGCTTGCTTGATGCACTTGCTGAATGATTAGACGAATACTTGTCATTGGTGATTCGGGAAAGAATTTCTCAAGTTGTAGCCAAGAAGGGTCTGCAATTCCCGCGACTGAATTCACAGGATGGTTGAGTGAGATTTTTAAATGGTGGCTGTTGCGGTTTTCAAGAGTGATTTCCCATCGTAGTTGACCGGTTGCGCATAGACGTTGTTTTAACCAATGAGCTGCATCTTGAGTCAAACGATTGATCGGAAATTTCAGCATATCGATTGATTCAAGCCCGCGTAAAAATTCAATGGATTGATCAAAGACAGGTGGTGGCGAAAACCATGACAGTGGTGTTTGGTGTCTTCCGGCGATTGCATCGAAATACAAAAATGTGTCTTGATGAATACGTGCTTGCCGAGCTCGAGATGGTGCACTGAAGTAATCGCCAATCGTTCGAAAGCCCATATTTTTAAGTCGTTTGATTTGTTCGCGTGGAATCGTCGCAGCATCAATCGCAATACGACTCAGTGTTTTGTGAAATGCATTTTCTTTCGGTCGTAATCCCTCTTGTACGAAGAGAGCTGCCATTTCAGGGGTATACCCAAAGGCAAGTTGAATTTGGAAACTTCGCGATGCGGCTGCATTTTTCAGAGTTTGTGTCAGCTCTGTCAGGTCGCCGAATAGAGATTTACTTTTTGAAACCTCAATACAGAGACCCTTATTCCAAATTGCGACTTGGTGTGAGTATTGATATGCCCAAAGGGCCAATCGATGCAATAAACGACGTTCTGCGTCTGCTTGATACGCTTTGGTGAGTAACTTTGGGCAGAGGGTCATCGCCATACTCAGTGTCATGCCGGGAATAACGCCTGCTGCTAATGCAAGTTCAGAGCATTGCATGATGTGACCTTGTTGATGAATGGCGACACATTCATTGTGATGAGAGACTCCTTGCGCGTCCAAAAGTAGGTTTGGAAATTTAAGATATGCATAAATCACCATCAGTGAAGCCCTGATGAGTCATGTTTGACACAAGTGACGCGCTGAGCTGGATTTGGTTTACGAACCCAAGAGAGCTCAGAGGGAATGACAACAGGTGGCCTGGCATTTGTCCCTGGTTGCTTAAATATTGTGATTTCAAAACCAGTAACCGATGGATCAATCTTTGCGCGGACAGGTGCAGGCGAGGCTTGATGTCGGTGTGCGGGCTGTCGGATGAGAAATAGTTGTGTGTGTCCTCGTTGGCAAGCGAGTTGTAGCCGCCGAAGTTGTGTTGAGGTAAGTGTTTCAGTTTCCCATGCAATCACACTGCGTGTGGATTCTGCCAGTGTGATTTGCTCTAAGCACCAAGCAAGCTGATCATTAGCGACATGCATGATGTCGACTTTTTCGGTGTCGATTCCTTCTTGCATTAGCCGTTCAGTGCATGGTGTTAAAGGCGGATTGACGAAGGCAATCCAGCGAGCATCTTGCTGTGATCGCCATGTTGCTAAAGCACATTGAATCGGAGCTGAGAAACAATCATCCGTTAGAAATTCAATCAGCATATGTGCAGGCCAGCCTTGACTACAGAGCTGAGCATTGAGCTCTGGAAATCCAGTATCGGTGACTTCGATAGTGGTTTCTGTATTCCCTTGCCATAGCTTTCCGGCGTCAAATAATGGACGTAAAAGATTTGTTTTCATTACTGTATAAAAATACAGTTTTTTACCGAAGTCAATCCGCTAATCTCATTATATGAAATGGATTTTAAAAGTCTGCGTTCTTTCCTTATTTGTCGTGCTGTCTGGATTCACCCAGGCCAATCAGGTCACTGCGCGGTTGATCGCGCCGGTTGAGTCAGTTATCCCCGGAGACACCCTCTGGTTCGGACTATCGCTCGAAATTACAAAGGGTTGGAATACCTATTGGAAAAATGCCGGTTCTACTGGTCTTCCGCCATCGATTGAATTGAGTGATGGCCAACAATCGTATGACCCTGAGCTTCAATTCCCTGTTGCAAAAACAAAGCCCTTTGGTGGCGACGTGAGTTTGCTGACTTATGGATACACCGACGTAGTGCTTCACCCATTTCAGATTACAGTTCCTTTAACAGCGTCAGATCAATGGTCTCTCAGTGGAGAAGCGCGCTGGTTGGTGTGTCGTGATATTTGTATTCCTGAGAGTCAAGAGGTCAGCATTTCGTTACCCGTTGTCTCGTCTCAATTGGATGTGCGCCGCTCTAGGTTTGGGCAACAAATTGATGCAGCGCGTGCTGCCGTGCCCACCGATTTCCCAGCCAGCGTCAACTTTGCTGGATCCCAATCAGTTTGGATCTCTGGATTGACTGAAGTTGCGATTCAGGACGTGATGCCCGAAGGTTCTGGTGAGGTTCTTGGGCTCATCGAGCGCGTTGAACCACTTGGGGATGGTGTGTTGGTGACTTTCGACCGCGTGTTGAATCCATCGGACTATGCTGCGGGTCACTGGGTCATTGGTGTTGAATCAGGTGGGATTCGATTGCCATTGGATCGCTCGCTCGCCGTCCCCGTGATAGACAAGCAGAATTTATCATTGGGTGTTGTGTTGATCATGGCGTTGGCTGGTGGCTTGATTCTGAATTTAATGCCATGTGTTTTCCCGGTACTTTCGATCAAAGCATTATCAATTGCAGGTAAAGCGACAAAAGAACGGCGTGATGTTCAACAAGGAGCTTGGCTCTATACCGCAGGTATTTTGGCCACAATGTTGGTGCTTGCTTCAATTATGGTTGGCTTGAAAGCCGGCGGAGCACAAGTTGGTTGGGGCTTTCAATTACAAACACCTTGGTTTGTTGGTCTCTTAGTTTATGTCTTTGTCATTTTGGGTCTGTGGCTTTATGGATGGGTTGAGTTTGGTATGGCACTGTCAGGTGTCGGGCAACATCTGACAGAAGGCCATTCCGGTCGCGCCGAGTTCTTCACTGGGGTATTGGCTGTTGTTGTTGCAACTCCCTGTACCGCCCCGTTCATGGGTGTGGCGATGGGCTACACATTGACACAACCATGGTGGGTTACCCTTCTCGTATTTTCGACGTTGGGTCTTGGCCTTGCTCTCCCAATGCTCGCATTTGCGATTCGTCCACAATTAGCGAATCGACTACCACGTCCAGGTCATTGGATGATTCGGTTGAAGCAATTTTTGGCTTTCCCAATTTTGGCGACTGCGATTTGGTTATTGTGGGTTCTGGTTCGTCAGACGTCTTTTGACGTTCTCATATTGATCCTCAGCGGATTACTGCTGTTCATGTTTGGTATTTGGTTGACCAAAGGAGAGGGTAGGATCTCGAACATACTTGGTATTTTGATCGTGATCACGTCTTTGATAGCGATCCCGGGTGTGTCACAGGTGACACCTGCTTCCTCAGAGCAAACAACGCTCGATGTTGAAGCTGAACCCTACGCATCAGCAGCGTTGCAGGCACGTCTCAATGCTGGGCAATCTGTTTTTATTAACATGACAGCTGACTGGTGTATTACGTGTAAAGTCACCGAAAAACGATTGTTGAATACCGAAGCGGTTGATCAATTGTTTAATGACAATGGAATCATTCGAATGACCGGTGATTGGACGCGTTATGATCCGTTAATCACTGAATATTTAAATGCATTTGGTCGTGTCGGTGTCCCACTTTACGTCGTCAATCACCCGGGCATGGAGCCAATTGTGTTGTCACAATTCCCAAGTTTTGATGAGTTAGAGCAAGCGATTACGGCAAGATCTTCGCTCTAATTTCGGTGATGATTTCCTCGTCACCCCAATCTTTCATTCCTTGGATACTCTCGACTGTTTCACCCGATGCGTTAATGAGAACAGTTGTTGGAACGCCGCGAAGACCATAGACTTTGAGCCCGGACATCGTGGCATCTTTTAGAAGTACAGTATACTCCCCAAACAGCTCAGGTTTTTTTGCTTTGAAAGTGTCAATCGTTTTGGTGGTTTCTCCAAAATTAACCAGATACACAGTCGCCTCAGAGCCTAATTTTTGACCAAGTATTTCGAGATCAGGTAGCTCCTTAATACAGGGTGCACACCACGTGGCCCAGAAGTTCACCACCGCCGGACCCTTAATTTCAAATGGTTGATCTTTCAGATCTGTTAAGCCATTTGCATGGGCGGTCAGGGCGCTAAGATACATGAAAATCGCGAATAAGATTGTCCTACGATTGAACATTGTTTATTCTCCTAATAAGTCGAACGGAGTTCGGCAATGAGTGTGCTCAATAATATGTGAAGAATTACAAAGGAGCGACACAATGATTGATCAAGTTCGCGCATCGCTTTCGAATCTCAGTAGATCTGAGCGGGCTGTCGCTGAGACTATTCTCGCCGATCCCGAGCATTCCGTGCATCTGAGTATCGCTCGTCTGGCTGTGGCAGCGGGGGTATCTGAGCCCACCGTGAATCGATTCTGCCGGTCACTCGGGTGTCGTGGGTTTCCTGATTTTAAGTTGAGGTTGGCTCAGACATTGGCGAATCCGGCGAGCTTTCAGGTTCGTGGTCTCGACGATAATGACTCCAGTCTACAATTGGCCGATAAAATGTTTGAGACTGCCATGTCCCGCATTAACCGTGCACGAACACGATTACCCGAACAAGATCTCCTTGGAGTTGTTGGCGAAATCCTGGATTGCAGACGATTACTGATTTACGGGTTGGGTCCGACATCAGGGTTGGCTCGAGGAGCTCAAGATCTCTTTATCGGAGCCCCTATCGCCGTTGTTGTTCATACTGATGCGGTGATCCAAGAATTAACGGCAAATACGGCTTCATCAGATGATCTCTTCTTATTTCTTTGTACGAACGGAGAGACTGCGCCAATGGTACAGTCAGCAACGCTTGCCGATGAACGGAGTGCGCGTTTAATCGCGATCGCACCAACAGGCTCTCCATTGGCACGAGCGTGCCACCGAACGATTGACCTGGTGTTGGATTCTTCGAGTGCAACAATGGCAGGCTTTACCAATCGGTTGGTCTGTCAAATTGTACTTGAGGTACTCGGTGAGAGTGTCCAGCTGGCTGGTCGAACCCAGCGCAAGTTCAAACATTTGAAACCAAGTCGCTCAGAACGCGCTGTCGGCTGAAATCTGGTCTATCCTGTACCGAACAGGAGACCAGTGTGGCCAAAGTCAAATCCATCTACCAATGCCAAGAATGCGGCGCAACCTCATCGCAATGGGTTGGCCAGTGCCCCGGATGTCAGGCATGGAATACGCTCGTTGAATCAGTTCAGGTGCCTGAGCCTGCCAAGGGTCGTCCTAGTGGGTATGCAGGAGCCATTCCTGAGCGTTCAAAATTGTCTGCTATTAAGCCAGAGCGGCTTTCTCGACTTGGCTCGGGGTACTCTGAGTTTGACAGAGTCCTTGGGGGAGGTTTTGTTCCAGGGTCTGTGATTTTACTGGGTGGAGCTCCCGGCGCCGGAAAAAGTACGCTATTGCTGCAAGTCACGACGCTACTGTCAGCACAAAAGCCATGTCTCTATGTCACAGGGGAAGAATCGTTAGAACAGATTGCATTGCGCGCAAAACGTTTGGGGTTGAGTGGTGAGCATCTTGAATGCGTATCCGAAACTCGAGTGGAAGCCATTGCCGCAATGGTCGAACAGGTCAAACCGGCTCTAGTCGTCGCTGATTCGGTCCAAGTCATGCAAGTTGAATCGCTCTCTGGTGCACCCGGTAGTGTCGGTCAGGTTCGAGAGTCCGCGGCGCGGTTAACGCGTCTTGCTAAAGCAACAGGAGTCATCGTTCTCTTGGTTGGTCACGTTACCAAAGAAGGCGCATTGGCTGGTCCGAAAGTACTCGAGCACATCATTGATGCGTCGCTTCTGCTTGAGGGAGACAGTGGTGGGCGATTTAGGACACTACGTGCTCACAAAAACCGCTTCGGCTCAGTGGGTGAGCTGGGTGTTTTTGCAATGACTGAAACCGGTCTACGCGAAGTGAAAAATCCATCTGCAATCTTTTTAAGTCGACCAGAAAATGTGGCCCCGGGTTCTTCGGTGATTTGTACGTGGGAGGGTACTCGGCCTCTATTGGTCGAAGTCCAGGCGCTTGTTGACGGTAGTTTAGGTGGTTCTCCGAAGCGGGTTGCTGTCGGTCTTGACGGGCAGCGCCTTGCAATGTTGCTGGCCATTTTGCATCGTCATGGCCATGTCCAATTGGGCGATCAAGATGTATTCGTCAACGCGGTAGGTGGTGTCAAGGTCACAGAAACGGGAGCTGACCTCGGATTACTGTTAGCCTGTGTGTCGAGTTTTCGTGGCAAAACAATCTCCAAGGACTGGGTCATTTTTGGCGAAGTCGGGTTATCCGGGGAAGTCCGGCCAGTTGCATCCGGTCAGGAGCGAATTCGTGAGGCAGCAAAACATGGATTTCAGAGGGCTATCGTGCCGTCCGCGAATGCGCCCAAGCAGCCAGTGAGCGGTATTGAAGTGTGTCGTGTTGAACGTATCAGTCAGGTGTTGGAGTTATTTGATGAGTCGTGATTTAAAACAACTGCGTAGAGATTATCAGGTGGGTCAGTTACTTGAAGACGACGCTGGGGAGGATCCAATTGTATTGTTCGAAGCGTGGTTGAGTGACGCCAAAAAGACAACGCAGCTCGAGCCGAACGCGATGACTTTGGCCACGGTTGATGACATGGGAAATCCGCACGCACGTATTGTGCTTCTGAAAGGATATGAAGGGCGCGATTTTAAGTTTTACACGAATTATTTGAGTCATAAGGGTGAGCAACTTCTCGCGTCACCCTCAGCGGCGTTGGTGTTCTGGTGGGACCAACTTGAACGTCAGGTACGAGTCGAAGGTTCAGTTGAAAAGCTAACAGACGACGAAAATGACGCCTATTTTCAAGAGCGTCCTAAAGGATCCCGACTGGGTGCTTGGGCAAGCCAACAATCGCAAATCATCGAATCTCATGATGTATTGACAGCGAAATTGAGTGATTTAGAGGCTGAGTATCCAGATGCGGTACCACGACCGCAGCATTGGGGCGGATATGCTGTCCGAGCGACGCGTATTGAATTCTGGCAGGGTCGATCGTCGCGCTTACATGATCGCCTCGATTATCGATTCGATGGAGCGAGTTGGAATCGAGTCCGTCGTTCCCCATAGTATGTGGCAATATTGCTACCGAGACGCTTCGATGAAACAGCCCAAATTGCTCGCAGTCGTTGCGCTATGCTTCCTGAACACCGCTGTCGCTGCTGATTTATTTGTCACCGTTGCACCGGTATCTGAGCTTCAAAAGCGGATGACTATTGAGTTTCCAGCCAGTGCGGAGCCTCTGGAAACGAGTCTTCTGTCATCGGGAATATCCGCCGAAATTACTGCGATTAATGCCCGTCCAGGTGATCGAGTCCCTCGTGGAAAGACACTCATTCGACTGGATTGCCGCGACACCCGCTTACGTCATGAGTTAGCGATTCAAGAGCTGAGACAAGCTGAAGTACAGTTCAAATTCAGTGGGCGACAGTCGGCGCGGATCGCGAAATTAGCAAAGACAAATATTGCAAGTGAGGAATTAAAAGATACTCGGGAAACTGAGCTTCAACAGGCACGAATTGGAGTCGATGCCAGACGGGTCGCATTAGAAGAAGCAGAGCTTCGGGTATCCAAATGTGAAGTTAAAGCACCTTTTGATTCAGTCGTGATCAAACAACTTGCGTCCGTTGGTACTCGGATGTCGATCGGAGCTCCGATACTCGAAATTGTATCTGTTGCCGTTGATATCCATGCACGAGTGCCTTTTGATTACACAATCAACAAGTCACAAGATGTGGTGTTTGAATCTGGCCGAGAAATAATAGATGTGCGCCTAATCGTTGAAAGCGATGCAGTGGACACAGTAACAGGGACTCGCCTATTACGATTTGAGCCAGAAATCCCAGTTGCTCCAGGCTCTCCTGGTGTGTTGTCGATGCGCTCTGAATCCACAGTCCTGCCAGCTGATTATTTAGTAGAACGTGATCAAAGATACGGTGTGATGGTAGCAGTTGATAATCAAGCACGATTCATCGAAAGATCATCGGCCACAATTGGACAGCCGGTAGATGTCTCCGATCTTGAGCCGACTTTGCTTCTGATCAAAGAAGGACGTTTCAGGGCGCGTGATGGCGATGCACTGGTGATCAGCAAATGATCGGATTTGCGCGATTATTGATCGGCAATAAAGTTCTTACAAACCTTACCTTCATACTCGTTTTGGTGATGGGAGTCCTCGCCTATTTGTCTCTTCCGAGGCAACAGGATCCGACAATTAATTTCAATTGGATCGTGATTACAGTCGCTTGGCCCGGCTCATCGGCATTAGATGTTGAGAGTCGAATCACAGATCCTATCGAGGAAGCTATCCAACGCGTTGACGATCTCGATTTTGTCTCAAGCTATTCAAGAGAGGGGCTGGCATCGATTCTGGTTCGGTTTGAAGACATTCAAACGAGCGTATTCGAACGGCGTCTTGGTGACTTGCGCCGCGAGGTCAACACTGCAGAGGGGAAATTTCCCAACGAGGCGACTAATCCAATTTTTATCGAAATCACATCATCCAACGCATTCCCAGCAGCAACACTTGCTTTGGTTGGGTCGGGTGATGACGAGAGCCTCCGAGAACAAGCGGTCCTCATTGAGAAAGTGCTGGAACGACGAGAGCGGATTGATCGAATTGATACGCAAGGTATGGCCGATCCCGAGATACGCATCGAGTTTGATGCCACACGAATTGCAGCACTGGGATTATCTCCCACAGATATCGCTGCGACAGTACAAACCTACTTTCAAGATTTAGCCGCAGGTGAGCTCGATGTCGCTGGCTCAAGTTGGTTGGTGCGCCTCAAAGGAAAATCGACCGATGCATTTGATCTCAACCGATTTCCGATTTTGGGTCGCGACGGTAGCGTGCGGATTGGTGACATTGCTCGAGTAACCCGAACGCAAGCAGAGCGGTTAGAGCTGGTTCGCTATGATGGCAAACCATCTGTCTTACTGGCGGTAATGAAAGCTGAGGGTGCAAATACCCTCGAGCTTGTCGATGAGGTGAAAGAGTACATTGAGACGCGCAACGAATTAGAGGCAGTGACTGGGACGCAGCTTGTATTGATCGATGATCAGACGATTCCCACTCGTAAAGCGCTCAGCATAATGCAGAACAACGCCTTGATCGGGTTGATGCTGGTCTTGGGTGTGGCTTGGATATTTTTGGGATTCAAGATTGCAACACTCACTGCGATCGGTATTCCATTCATCCTGGCGGGAACATTCTGGATTCTTCAGGGGATGGATCAAACACTGAATGTCACGGTGTTATTGGGTGTTGTGATATCGCTCGGAATGCTTGTAGACGATGCTGTTGTCGTCGTCGAGGCAATTTATTATCGAATCGAGCGTGGTCTGACCGGAATCGATCCAATTGTAGACGCTTTGACTGAGACCGCCGCACCAGTGACTGCAGCGGTCTTGACCACTGTCGCTGCCTTCATGCCGTTGATGCTTCTTCCGGGTATCTTAGGGAAATTTATGATGGTAATCCCCTTGGTTGTTTCGATTGCCTTAATCATTAGTCTGGTCGAAGCATTTTGGATGCTCCCAGGTCATGTACTTGGTTCAGGAATGTGGCTGAATCATCGTGGGAGAATGCAGCGATTCAGAACGCGCCTGAATCGCGGCATCCGTCGGATGTATACGCGTCTGTTGATTCGAGCATTACGACAACCGATTATGACGCTTTTGATATCGATCTCCGCTTGCGTCGGGGCCGTGGGCTTACTAGCGAGCGGTCAGATACGCGCTGATTTCTTTGCTTCTGATCCGATTCGCGTATTTTACGTCAACGTTGAAACAGAGCCTGGAACGCAGCTTGAGCGAACCCTCGATTTAACACTGGCGATTGAACGGGTCGTTTCAGCTGAGCTGATCGAGGGTGAAGCGCGAGGCATAGTCGCATATGCGGGGCAGCAATTCACTGAAACCGAGCCTTTGAGAGGTAGTCACCGTGGTCAGGTGTTGGTCGGTTTACAGCCTGAAGGTCGTGATGTATCAGATATCGTGGACGATATGCGTGATGCAGTCAGCGCCGTCCCTGGCCCATCGAGGGTCACGTTCCTTGAGCTAGCAGGTGGGCCACCTGCTGCCAAACCAATTTCGATAAAAGTTCGTGGATCGGAGTTTTCAGAACTACGTGCCGCGGCTAATGAAATTCGAGATGTTCTTCAGAACACAACTGGTATTAAAGATATTACTGACGATGCGCAGGATGGACGATTTGCTTTGCAACTGACCTTAGATCCTGATCAAGTCGCACGCTCAGGTCTCATACCAGCCGATATTGCTCGAAATATTCGAATTCTTGTCGATGGAGAGGTGGTCGAGTCAGTACAAGATCAGGGTGAGACTGTTGACATTCGGGTGGTTGCTTCAGATGGTCAATTGTCGTCGCCGACAGGGCTTTTGGGTGTACAACTGCCGACTACGACCGGAGATATGATTTCGCTCAGTGAATTAGTCGAGGTCGACCGCTCTCCTGCGCTTGGAACGATTCGCCACTATAACTTCAGGCGCACGATTACGGTCGAAGCAGATATTGATTCTGAAATGACAGATACTGTGACAGCGAATCAGGCAGTGATGGCTGTTTGGGCCCAGCGACAGGCCGCTTATCCGAACGTCGATCTCGACTTTTCTGGAGAGCTTGATGACATCCAAGAAAGTCTCGATTCGATCGGGATTCTTTTCCTATTCGGGTTGGGTGTGATGTATCTGATTCTTGGAACTCAATTCAAGAGTTATGGCCAGCCTCTACTCATTCTCGTGACGGTTCCATTGGCGTTTACGGGGGTTGTCCTCGGACTGTTTGTCACCGGCAATCCGCTGTCTTTGTACACGCTATATGGCGTGGTGGCCCTTTCCGGTATTGCTGTGAATTCCGCAATCGTATTAATCAGTGCCGCGAACGATAGATTGATTGCTGGAATGAGTTTAAAGCATGCAACGGTGTATGCGGGCAGACGTCGTGTAGTTCCGATTGTGATAACTGTAATGACAACTATTGCCGGATTATTTTCTCTGGCAGCTGGCCTTGGAGGGTCCTCATTGATTTGGGGCCCAGTGGCAACTGCGATTGTTTGGGGGCTTGGATTTAGTTCAGTCCTTACCCTATTTGTTGTGCCCCTTCTTTATTTCTTGACAGGCAAACGACGAGAAATTCGTTTAAACCCAACTCCTTGAAAAATTCATTTTGAACTACAACTTTTATCTAAGGCGCCTTAATGGGCCTCGAAATAAAACCGCTCAGTCGTAAAGAAGAGCACACAATTTGATCGCTTTAGGAGGATCACATGACAGTAGACCTTTCACCCTTGTATCGTACAGCAATTGGGTTTGACCGACTCGCAGGAATGCTTGAGAACGCAAATCGTCTCGAGAGCGCGGGCTACCCTCCCTATAATATTGAAGTGACAGCGGAAGATGAATATCAGATTACGATGGCAGTGGCTGGCTTCACCGACGATGAGATATCAATCGAGTCGAAGCAAAATGAGCTGACCGTTTCTGGTGAAAAAGCGGAGTCGGAAGACGACCGTCAGTTTTTACATCGAGGCATCGCAACGCGGAGTTTCGAACGGAAATTTCAGCTGGCAGACTATGTCCTTGTTAAAGGTGCGCGCCTTGAACATGGATTACTTCATATCGAGCTGTATCGTGAATTGCCAGAGGCTCTGAAGCCAAGGTCAATCTCGATTGAGACAGGGAAGCTTATTGAAAATCAATCGTGATGGTGGAAGGCCCGAATAACCGGGCCTTTTTTTCCTTGTAGAGCTTTAGCTTTCTGATGTGTTAGACGAGGATCGATGCAAGCGATTTGGTGCTTCAAAAATCTTCGAATGACTGAATTTTTGTTTAAAAATTTGGTATAATTATGCCTCTTAGGAGGAAGCTCATGAAATTGTTGAAAGAACTGACTCACGGTGACACCGGTTTTGCATTGATGTTGATCGTGATGGCGATGACGATCCTCGCACTGGCATTCTAGTCCATGCGGTCACCGAACTAAGAGATCGCGTGCCTTGGGCTAGCCTTCGCGTGTTTGAGTTGTCACCATTTTTATCCATCGAGGCGTCGTTCACTCTCGTTGTATATGCATCGGGAATGATGGTTGGGCTTTACGTTTTTAAATCACTCTGGATCGGCATGTCGAAAGACTGGATCGCCGGAGCGGTCATTGTGTTAACTGCCATCTTCACAATTGTTCTTACAGCTCTGCTACCACCCCTGCAGTCAACGTCGTCATATATTGGTGCGATGGTATTCGGTGCCTTAGCGATTGGTATTTTGTGTAAAAAGATTACTGAGACCGTTGAGTCAGCGATGGAGGACACCCACTGAATTCTCAGGAAATCCTCCGGTCAGCGTTTGATCAGGCTTTAGAAGCCGCCCAGGCAACCTGTTTGATTCCTCATCTAAACAATCTCCGTCCAATTGCCGGGAATACCGTATTTCTGGTTGTTGGGAAAGCAGCATCGCAGCATGCGCGGGTCGCTCAACAGTGCCTTGGTGACATTGAGGGATTGTGTATCCTTCCGCGGGGTCACGAAGTTAATACCAGCCTGCAGGTCATTGAGGCATCCCATCCCGTTCCTGATGGAGGCAGCTTGCGTGGAGCTGAAGACGCTTTAACGCTTGCCCGATCGCTTGGACCCAATGATCGGATGATTTGTTTAATTTCAGGTGGCGGGTCGGCACTTATGTCTGCGCCGCTTCCCACTATGGATCCAGAACTGAAGATGCGGACGCATCGCGCATTACTTGCGTCGGGTGCGACGATTTCTGAGTTAAACACCGTCCGTAAACAGTTGTCGCTAGTGAAGGGCGGGCGACTCGCTGAGGCCTGTTGCGGCACTATACTGAACTTCTTGGTGTCCGATGTTCCTGGAGACCGAGTTGAGTTTATCGCGTCTGGCCCAACGGTACCGGCATATACTAATCAAGCCGATGCAATCGCTGTGTTAATGCGACACAATATCGACGTTCTCGACGAATTAACACCGTGGTTATCCGATCAAAATAATGCAACACCACACCCTGACTCGCTGTGTTTTGAACGTGTATCGACTCAGATTGTTGCTGCACCCTCACAGTCATTGAAGGCCGCGCAAGAATTTCTCGAATCACAGGGCGTGGAATGCTGGGTACTTGGTGACTCCATTGAAGGTGATTCAGAGACTGTTGCTCGCGTTATGGCTGAAACAGCTTTATGGCAACGGCGCAATCGAACACTTGCAAAACCTCTTTGCTTGCTGTCTGGAGGTGAAACAACCGTCAAGGTAACTGGCAGTGGTGTGGGTGGACCTAATGCGCATTTTGCGCTGGCATTACTTGATGCACTCGATGGTGCTCGAGGGATCTCAGCGATCGCATGTGATACCGATGGTGTCGACGGCGCTGCTGAGATTGCCGGCGCGGTGATTGATGATCAGACACTCGCTCGGATGAGAGATGCGAATCTTGACCATCGCGATGCCCTGAAGCGTCAAGATGCACATACGTTCTTTCAGACACTGGGTCAATCAGTCATCCCCGGGCCAACTGGCACTAATGTGAATGATTTCCGAGCGATTCTGATCGAGCCTTAGATTTTTTTAAAAAAGAGTAATCACGATTGAGATCGTGATCATCGATGAGACGGTTGAGATAAATATGCTTGTTGTTGCTATCGGTGGTGATACCTGATATCGACTTGCAAATAGGTACATATTAATCCCGGTTGGCATCGCAGCCAGCATTGTTGCGACGGATAACCATAAAATTTCGAGGCCAAGCCAAGACCCAAGTAAAAATACCGCCAGTGGGTGCAGCGTATTTTTTAAAATGGTGACCAGCAGGGCGGGGCCTATAGAACCTGAAATCGAGTAACTCGCAAGAGAGCTACCCAGCACAAAAAGTGCAGCTGGCGTGATGCTCGTCGTCACGAGGTGAAAAAGATCGGCGGCGATTGGGTGGATTCCTAGCCCGGTCAGCCTCCACAGAAATCCGAGACCCAGTCCGACGATCAATGGGTTTCCTATTAGCCCACCTAGTACCTGTTTAGGTAATTTGATGAGACCTGCATCGCGTCCTTTTGCGATCTCAATCGCGGTCGTTACCGCGGTGAATATTATGATTCCGTGAACTGAAATGAGTAGGAAGAGGGGAAAAAGTGCCTCGTCCCCCAGAGCACGGGGAATGATTGGGACACCGAGTAAGACGGTGTTCGAGAAACATGATCCGAGTCCGATGATCATTGCCTCGACCACCGGCCGCTTTAAAATGAGCCAACTGATCAGTAAGCCGAGCATAAACATAACGAACAGTGGAATGTAGTAACTGGCGAAGAAATTTGTCGCTGATTCTACGGGTACCTGGAGTTCGACAACCGCTGAAAATAGGAGCATTGGTACCGCGAAGTCGAAAACGTACTTGGATAATCCGTCACGATGTGAACTCAAAAAAAACTTAAATCGTGTTGCGGAGTAGCCAATCAGCCCCAGAGCAAGTACTGGGGCTAGGATGTTCAAGACTTCGTTCATTGAGCTCCTGATTGAAAGAGATAGGTTTTGGGGGGTGGTGGATTTCGGATGAGTCCGCGCTGTGTCATAAACTGAGCAAACCGCTCCCACAAAGTTACATCTGTCTGACGGGTCTCACTAGCAAGCTTGGGAAGGGTGTCCGTCCATGCACGGCGATTCAATTCGTTATCGAGATCAGCCGGACGGTAGCTAGTAAACGACTGATACATTACATCGGGTGATTGAAGAATGAGTTGTGTTGCCTGATCCATCACGTCAAGGAAGCGTTCGATCTTTGCTGTACCTGCAAAATCCGGATGGGTTACAAAAATCAGCTCTTCATAGGCTGGAACACCATGCTCTTCGGGATAGAACGCTCTTCCGGGGCGACCATCGATATCCATCTGGTTCAACTCAAAATTCCTGAAAGCGCCAATAACGGCATCGACTTGTCCTGCATACAGAGAGGGTGATAACGCAAAATTCACATTCACCAGTTCGACGTGGTCTAGCGTTAATCCGTGAGTTTCGAGCATTGCGCCAAGGACAGCATCTTCAAATCCACCAACGGAAAAACCGACAGTTTTTCCTTTCAAGTCTTTGACCGAATGAATATCGGAATCTGCCAATACGACGAGTGAATTCAACGGACGGTTGACGATTGTACCGACGCGCATCAACGGTAATGAATTATTGAGATCGACCATGAGTGACGGTTGGTAGCTAATCGCGAGATCTGCTTTTTTTGCTGCCGCGAGCTTTGGTGGGAGTGATGGATCTGCGGGTTCGACCAGGTTGACTGTGAGGCCGGCGTTTTCAAAAAGACCTTCTTGCTCTGCCACTATCAGTGGTGCGTGATCTGGGTTGATAAACCAATCCAGTAGTACGGTGACTTCCTCGGTGGCAGCTTTTGGTGCTGAGCTCATGGCGACCCATAGGCTCAAACAGATGGATTGAAGAATATATCTGCGTTGCATGGCGTTGACTCCTGATCATTGATTGAGTTGCGTGCAGAAGGTCAACCAGAGAAGTGTCTGTTGGTCTCAGGCTCCCTACACCGGTACTAACCGGATCAGGTTCAAAGGGTTCTTCTCAGCTCATGCGCCCCTGCCGCAGCCAAATAGTATACACACGGTAGGAAATGATTGTTACTCGTAGAGTTCGGGGCAAATATCTCGCGTATTTGTTGTTTTGCCTTGCTCGACTTTGGCTCGAATGATGTCGCCACGCTCTTCGATATAACGCTGGAAATTTGGTTCACGTTGATAGATGCCATCAGCGATATACTCGAGGACCGCTTCTGTATGAAAGCTTCTGAGTTGTGATTCAACACGAATCATTTCTGAACCATTTGAGTCAAATAGCACCAGGCTCGGTGCGTAGATAATATTCATTTCTCGGGCAAGATCGTGGGCCGTTGTTGTTTGCCCCGATGGTGCTGTGACTGGGGTACTCGACCACATGTCGAGCTGTACCGTCTGGAATCGCTTGAATCGGTCACGGACAGAATCGAGTGACAGGACACACCGATGGAAAGTATCGCAGTCTGGGCAGTTGGTTTGTTCGAAAAGGATTGCTTTGGGTTGACCTACGGTATCGAGATTCGTTCCGTTGTCGATAAATGGTTGGGTATTGAGTTGAGTGTTGACAGCTTGAGGTTGATTCGCTGCGAGATACTCAAAAATAGTTTGTGATTCATAAGTTTTGGTCTGCACATAATTGAGCGCCATCTGCATTTCTGGTGGTGACACATGCCCATTTAGTCGCAGCACCGGCTGACCTTCGGCATTAAAGAAAATGATTGTTGGGGTGAATTGAACATTCAGTGAGCGAGCAATCTCTTTTTCTGTGGTTTCTTCACCATCGAGACCATATACCTCACGGTCTCCCCATATATTGAGTGCTACCACATCGAAATGTGCATCGAACATCTGGCGGATGGATTGTTGGGTCAGATTCTTTTCGATCGTGTTCTTGCAGTAGGCGCAGAATTCCTGCCAGAAAAAAACAACGAGATGTTTGTTGTCTTCGGTCGCCTCAAGGTTGTCCTCTGATAAATCGAGGAAGCTGACCTTGAACCACTCAGGCAGTTCGAAAGAATCGAAATTGGTCACTTCTTGGACAGGTTCAGGCGTCTCTGCAGTGTGTGCAGACAAGGGAGTCAGGCAGGTTAACGCAATGAGTATGAATCTGAACACAGGAGCCCTCCGGTACAACGCAGTTACCGAAAGTAATATGCGTTTCCCAGAGGGTCTGTCAAGCCTCGTTAGATGCTTTGTTTCAGCTCAAGACGACGACGGTGTAAAACCGGCTCAGTATATCCACTGGGCTGCTCGACACCCTTGAGGACAAGGTCAAGTGCGGC
>CAJWFL010000018.1:0-22273 GCA_913031455.1 uncultured Gammaproteobacteria bacterium | reverse complement strand
GACTGTAAACCTGAAAGGATACCAGTTTGGACCAACTCCCCGATAGCCTACCGAGCAATTTGATTTCGGTTTTAGCCTCGCCTTCACATCCCGGGAATATCGGAGCGGTTGCACGCTCTTTGAAAACCATGGGGTTATCATCGTGTCGGCTAGTCAGCCCGGATGATTATCCCTCGCCCATCGCTTCTGCGCGAGCATCCGGCGCGCTGGATGTTTTAAACAGTGCCTCACTTTACGAGACATTTGATGATGCGATCGCGGATTGTCGGTTAGTCGTCGGAACGTCAGCTCGTTTGCGTTCTCTTGCGTATCCGCATGTGACTCCTCGACAAATCGCGCCGCAGCTGATTGAAGAAGCCGAGGAAGGTCGGGTAGCGATTTGTTATGGGCGAGAAGAGTGTGGACTCCTGAATGAGCAGCTCGCACGTTGCCACTATCACATTGAGATTCCTGCAAACCCGACCTACTCAAGTCTTAATCTCGGCTCAGCAGTTCAAGTGATGTCGTATGAACTTCGTCTGGCATTTTTGGATCGCCAGGGCCGCTCCGGGATCGAGCCTAAGGAATCTTGGCCACCCACATACGACCTTGAGCGGTTTGGTTGTGAGTCTTGGGATGAAGAACCAGCAACGGCGCGTGAAGTGGATGGTTTAATCGAGCACTTTGAGCGAGCGACCCGTTACAGTGGGTTCCTTGATCCCAGAAATCCGATGCTGGGGATGGCCAGACTCAGACGGTTGTTTAATCGTGCACGCGTGGATCGTGTTGAAATTAATATTCTGCGCGGCATCTTAAATAGTGTTGAAAAGCTGGACCCTCCCACCAATCAAAAGATTATGCAAGAGAATTATGGGTTAGAGGACGGAGAGCAAAACCATGTTTAGCGGAATGAGGGAGGATGTTCGCGCGGTTTTTGATCGTGATCCTGCGGCTCGTCATTGGCTCGAAGTTGTCACCACAAGCGCCGGTCTTCATGCGATTTGGATCCATCGGTTGTCCCATTGGTTGTGGAGCCACGGTCTGAAATGGTTGGCTCGATTGATTGCGCAGACTGCCCGTTTTCTCACAGGGATCGAAATCCATCCGGGTGCCCGGATCGGACGGCGTTTTTTTATTGATCACGGGATGGGTGTGGTGATTGGTGAAACCGCCGAAATTGGCGATGACTGCACGCTGTATCATGGTGTCACGTTGGGTGGAACGACCTGGAATCCAGGGAAACGCCATCCAACACTGAAGGACCGGGTCGTGGTCGGCGCTGGCGCGAAAGTCTTGGGTCCAATCGAAATTGGCGAAGGTGCAAGAATCGGATCAAATGCGGTGGTGACACGGGCCGTTCCGGCTGAAGCGACAGCAATGGGTATTCCGGCGCGCTTTGTGACCAAGGGCCAAGCTGATCCCGAGTTTGAGGTTGAGAAACGGCGCCGAGACATGCATGAGAAGGCAGGCTTTGATTTGTATGCCTTGGGAGAAGATGTCCCTGACCCACTGGTGCGCTCGATTCACGCAATCCTTGATCAACTGCATCATGTCGATGAGAAAATGCATACCATGGGTGAACACTTAGGTCAGGTGAATCCCAAATATTCCGATGAGGATTTGCCAACCCTCGATCAAAAGGAACTGATGGGTGAGTTGGGTGTACCAGAGAACACGCCAGGTAAAACAGGATGATCACAACCTACTTTGATAATGCGTCCACGACACCCGTTGATCGGCGGGTGATCGAGAAGATGCGGGCGTGTCTGGGTGCTGATGGTATCTATGGTAACCCGGCGTCGACCACTCATGGCTTCGGTTGGATGGCCTCTGAAGAGGTTGAGTGGTCTCGTGCGATGGTCGCCGAGACGATCGGCGCCGATGCTCGTGAAATTGTGTGGACCAGCGGGGCGACAGAATCTGATAATTTAGCGATTCGAGGAGTGCTTGAGGGGATGGCCAACAGTTCCGGTCGCCACAAGATCATCACCATGGAAACAGAGCATAAGGCTGTGCTCGACACCTGTGCCCATCTGAGTGGTGCAGAAGTTGTTTACCTGAAACCTGAATCTGATGGATTGCTGAGCCTTGATTCGTTAGCGAAAGTTCTTGATGACACCGTACTCTTAGTATCGGTGATGCTGGTCAATAACGAAACCGGTGTCATCCAGCGGCTGAAAGAGATTGCTGGGATGGCACATGATGTGGGTGCATTGATGCATTCCGATCTGGCACAGTCGGTTGGGAAACTCCCGTGGACCGTGGATTCACTTGCAATCGATTTGGGGTCGCTGTCAGCACATAAAGTACACGGCCCAAAGGGAATCGGAGCCTTGTATGTGCGGCGAGGATCTTGCCGCGTTGCCGAGCAACAGCACGGAGGACGTCACGAGCGAGGGACGCGTTCGGGGACTCTACCGACCCATCAAATCGTTGGCATGGGTGAAGCCTATCGAATTGCACAGCTTGAGAGTAACGCTGAAATTGAGCGGCTGAGCCAGTATCGCGATCAGATTGAGGCGGCGATTGAACAGGTGGGGGGGATTCGATGTAACGGGCGGCGTGGTGTGCCACATATATTGAATATCACGATCGAAGGGGTGGATGCCGAGCGATTAATGGCCGCGATGCCGCAGATTGCAGTGTCTACTGGCAGCGCGTGTAATTCAGCGACTATTGAGCCTTCACATGTCCTTCAGTCCATGGGACTAACGCGACAGCAAGGGCTATCCTCATTACGAATTAGTTTGGGACGGATGACGACTGCTGATGAAGTGTCTATTCTTATGTCTGTGTTAACCGATGCAGTTTCTCAATTAAGGAGTACCGCATGAATCTCGTTGTGACGCCTGAGGCGGTCAAGCATTTGAAAAGTGCGCTCGAGCGTGAAGCCGGATCGACAGCGATTCGTTTGGGTGTCAAGACGTCGGGTTGTTCTGGATATGCGTACGTCATTGATTACGCCGATTCGCCAACAGATGTGGATCGGCTGATCGATGTCGATGGATTAACCATTGTTGTCGATCCGATTTCTGAACCTCTCTTGGCAGGTACAACCGTCGATCTCAAAGTTGAAGGTGTCAACCGAACGCTTCGTTTTGATAATCCCAATGTAGTGAGTGAGTGCGGATGCGGTGAGAGCTTTGCGGTTGGGGCCTCAGTTCCCCTATAATCCGCGGCCGGAATAATCCGAACCAAGTTTTTAAGGAGAAGCCGTCGTGGCAATCGAACGTACTCTATCTATCATTAAGCCTGATGCTGTCGGGAAAAACGTCATCGGTCAAATCGAAAGCCGTTTCGAGGCAGCTGGCCTGACAATTGTTGCGATGAAAATGCTGCAACTTGATGATGAACTCGCAGGTGGCTTTTACGCTGAGCATAAAGAGCGCCCGTTCTATCAAGATTTGGTTGGCTTTATGACGTCAGGTCCAGTGGTTGTGCAGGTGCTTGAAGGTGAGAATGCGATTGCCAAGAATCGTGAGTTGATGGGTGCCACTAATCCAATGGAAGCGGAGGCTGGTACGATCCGTGCGGACTTCGCTGCGAGTATCGATGCAAATGCGGTTCATGGCTCGGATAGCCCAGAGAGTGCGGCGCGTGAAGTCGCTTATTTCTTCCAAGCATCTGAAATCTGTTCACGCTAGATGACAGAATCATCGATTGAGAGGGTGAATCTACTGGGATTGACCCTTCCAAAAATGGAAGCGTTCTTCCTCTCGATCGGTGAGAAAAAATTCCGTGGTGCCCAAATGGTGAAATGGATTCATCAACAGGGGGTCACGGATTTCGATCAAATGACCAATCTCTCGAAATCATTGAGAGATCGACTTAAAGACATAGCTGAGGTGAGACCGCCCCGAGTCACTTTCCAGGGCGATTCTGAGGATGGGACCCGAAAGTGGCTCATGGAAGTCGATGGCGGATCGAAGGTCGAGACTGTTTACATCCCGGAGGGCGACCGAGGAACCCTGTGTGTGTCGTCACAGGTCGGCTGTGCGCTTGATTGTAGCTTTTGTTCGACCGGTAAGCAGGGATTCAATAAGAATCTGACCGCCGCTGAGATTATCGGTCAGGTATTTCTTGCGGCGAAGTCGTTCGGTCTGCCTGTCAAAGATTCTCAAAAACGATCAGTCACGAATGTGGTGATGATGGGGATGGGTGAGCCTTTACTGAACTTTGAACCCGTAGTCGATGCCATGAGCTTGATGCTGGAAGATCAGGCCTATGGTCTCTCCAAACGACGATTGACTTTATCGACTTCTGGGGTAGTCCCACATTTGAATGAACTGGCTCGCGTATCCGATGTCGCTCTCGCTGTCTCTTTGCATGCACCGAATGATGAATTGCGTAATGAATTAGTGCCAATCAACCGGAAATATCCGATCGCCGTGCTGTTTGACAGCATTCGGAATTACTTGGATGGCCTGAGTGATAATCGGTCTGTGACATTTGAATACACGATGCTCAAAGGCGTGAACGATTCTGATGAATTGGCTCGGGAGTTATCGACACTTGCGAAAACGATTCGCTGCAAGATTAATTTAATCCCATTCAATCCATTTCCGGGAACACGCTACGAGGTCAGCTCACGCAATCGAATCTATGCATTCCAACGGATCCTCCTAAACGACGGCCACGTTGTGACTGTTCGCAAAACTCGCGGTGATGACATTGATGCAGCGTGCGGTCAGTTGGCGGGGCAGGTTGCCGATAAAACGAAACGTTCTGCGCGTTATATTCAGATCAAAGATGTCTCGGAGCAGGTGGCTCATTGATGTCGCGGATGGTGATGCTAGTCACCATCCTGATTCAAAGCTTACTGACTGGTCGTCAGATTTTTCCTACAAGCCAAGTGGATACATTGAATCGAGTCGGTCCGCTTCTGAATTTGGCAGATGCTTACATCGTGCGCGGTGATCTGACGGAGGCCTCACCGCTCGTGATTCAAGCGGAAGCAATCGCACCCTTCTTAGAGCCAGTGCAATTAAAGCGGGCAGAGATCCTGGCGCGGCAGGGAGATATCGAGCACGCGTCCCAAGTGTATGAGCGACTCAATTCGAATTCACCCGCTGTTAGCCTAGCCTACGCCCAATTTCTACGACAAATTGATCAAACTGAGCGTGCAATCGCCGTGATTGGTCCTGCCTGTGATGCAATCGATTTTATCCATCGCTATGACGCGCTTAAATTCCGAGTCGAGTTATTAATCGAAGCTAGACAATTCGATTTTACCGCGCGCGATCTGACAAAGCTCACGCGAATGAAAACAGAGAGTCCTGAAATTCAATTATTGCAGGTCGAAGTCGAGCTAAAGCGCGGTTTGACTGAGCGCGTGTTGCAAATCTATCGAACACTTCCAGTGATCGTTAAAACAAGCGCAAATGCAGAGCGTCTTAAAATGAAGTTTCGGCGTATTCGGAATCGATTGAAGTTAATTGGACAAGATTTTGGTCCATACGACTTCTGATGTATTATCTGTACGAACTTGAAACAGAAAAGCGCCATGTCGACAGAAAATACCGAAATAACCGCAATTTCCTCCATCGGACTACCGGGATCTCTTTTAAGGCAAGCCCGGGAGGAGAAAGGGTTGACGGTCGATGAAATGTCAGCGATCTCAAATCTGACGAAACAGGTTATTCGCGGGATCGAGTCGGATGACTACGCAGATCTGGCGGGGCTGAGTTTCGTCCGCGGCTATCTCAAGCTTTATGCGAAAAAGCTGGGTGTCAACGAGGCTGCAGTTCTTGAGCCATTCGATCTCTGGAAGGCCGAACAGTCGGGCGATGCGAAGCATAAGGCAACGAAGTCCGGAATGGGTGACCAACAACTCGCAACGGGACCTGGCAAACCGACGATGATTTTTGCTGCAGCAGTTGTCGTTGTGTTGATTGCGGCCGGCGCGACACTTTCCTATACGGAATCGGAACAAGCTGAGTCTGAAGTCATTGCCACGCAACCCTCATTAGAATCATCTAACCGATCTCGAGAAGATACAACACAACTGACCGAACAACCAGTCGTTGACCAAGCGCCGGACGAGCTCGTGACCACCATTGGTGATGAGAGCCCCGGAACTAGTCCGAATACGCCGGATGCAGACACAAGCCTCGACATCACTGCCAATACCGGATCGGAAAATGCGGTGAATGAAGAGCGTATTGCGAACGTGGCCGCGAATGACGATACGGTTGTGGCTGAACCTGCTCAAGCGGACAGACAAACAGAGGCATTAGCCGCTGTTCCATCGGAGACGCCAGTTGAACCTAAGAAGCCGGTTGAACCGCTTCAAGTTGTCAAGACAGTTGAGCCGGTTGTTAACCGAGTGGCTGCTGAGCCAGAGCCTGAAACTCCGGCGGATCAGGTTGTGGAAGAGAGTGAGCCAAATCGTGTCGTCTCGACTGGAAATCTTGGGCAGGGTGGTCGCGTGATCGCCGAGGCAAGCGGCCTTGCCCCTGCTCCGGCAGAACCAATCCAAACAACCCAAGTCAGCCCAGGCCAAGATGAGGGCTTGCGGGTACTGTCCGAGACCGTGACCGGACCGTCGGCTGATCAGTTGGCAATGGGCGTTGCAGGAAAGCTACAGATCGAAGTTAGTGGCGAGTCTTGGGTAGAGGTTCGCGATGCACGTGGCCGTCTGATTCTCGCTGATCTGATGACACCTGAGAATGGCGTCGATCTTGACACCTATGGACCCGTCGAAGTGCTGGTCGGTGCAGTCAGTGCGAGCACAGTTATCTTTAATGGTGAGACGCAGGATCTTCGACAAAAAGCATATCAAGACGTTGCTCGGATTACCTTGGGAGCTGACTCGAATTGATCGAATCGCCGATTAAGCGTCGTCACTCTCGTCAGATACGCGTCGGCTCGGTACCGATCGGTGGTGATGCGCTAATTGCCGTGCAGTCGATGACGAATACCAAGACATGTGATGTTCAGGCGACGGTCCGGCAGATCGAGGCGATTGTGGACGCAGGTGCGGATCTCGTTCGCGTTTCTGTCCCTACAATGGATGCTGCCGATGCCTTTGGGCAAATCCGCTCGAAGGTGTTAGTGCCACTGGTGGCTGATATCCATTTCGATCACAAGATTGCACTGAAAGTGATTGAACTCGGTGTCGATTGTTTGCGGATTAATCCCGGTAATATTGGCCGCGAAGATCGGGTGAGAGCCGTTGTTTCATCGTGTCGTGACCATGGTGTTCCAATTCGCATCGGCGTCAACGCGGGATCGTTGGAGAAAGATCTACAAAAAAAGTATGGCGAGCCAACACCAGATGCGTTGGTTGAGTCAGCAATGCGACATATCGAAATCCTCGATCGTTTGGATTTTCAAGAATTCAAAGTGAGCTTAAAGGCCAGTGAAATCTTTATGACTGTTGCCGCCTATCGAAAAATCGCAGATCAAATCGAGCAACCGCTCCACTTAGGGATCACCGAAGCCGGTGGTCTACGGAGTGGTACTGTAAAGTCAGCAGCAGGTCTTGGCATGTTGTTGATGGATGGAATTGGCGACACCTTGCGAATCTCGCTCGCAGCAGATCCAGTAGAGGAAGTCAAAGTCGGATTTGATCTCTTACGGTCACTTCGACTGAGATCACGCGGTATTAATTTTGTCGCGTGTCCAAGCTGTTCGCGTCAGACCTTTGATGTCATTGGGACAATGAATCAGTTGGAAGCACGACTAGAAGATGTGAAAACGCCGCTGAATGTTGCGGTCATTGGTTGCGTGGTGAATGGGCCTGGGGAAGCCAAAGAGGCTGATCTGGGATTTACCGGAGGCAACCCGGAGAGTCTGGCTTTATTTATCGATGGAAAACCAGCGGCACGCCTACCCGGGTCAGACTTTCTCGACGAACTTGAGTCGAAAATCAGAAAGCAGGCTGAGATTAAGGAGCATGCGCTAGCTGAATTGATCGCGCATTCAACGGATACACATTAATGGCAATTCAATCGGTACGGGGAATGCCAGATATTCTTCCCGAGCAGGCTGGCGCATGGCGCTATCTCGAGCAGCAAGCCCAACATGTGTTCAGTGCATATGGTTTGACGCAAATCCGCACCCCAATTGTTGAAAAAACGGCACTGTTTGCGCGATCAATCGGTGATGTGACAGACATCGTCGAAAAAGAGATGTATACCTTTGAGGATCGTTCAGGTGATAACGTGACTTTGCGGCCTGAATTGACCGCGGGAGTCGTTCGGGCTGCGATAGAACACGGACTGCTTCATAATCAAACACAGCGATTATGGTATCAGGGACCAGCATTCCGATATGAGCGACCGCAGAAAGGGCGCTATCGACAGTTTCATCAGATCGGTGTTGAGTGCTTTGGTATCGCTGATGCACTGATGGATGCAGAGCTGATTGAAATGACTGATCAGTTGTGGAAACGGTGTCAGATTCGTGATGCGGTCACGCTTGAACTGAACTCAATTGGATCACCCGTGGCGCGTGCTCACTACCGAGCTGCGCTCGTTGATTTTTTATCTGCCCGAAAAGAGCACTTGGACGAAGACAGTCAATCACGGCTTGAGCGGAGCCCGTTGCGTATCTTGGATTCGAAGGACGAATCAACGCAGGCTCTTCTCAGTGATGCGCCCTCATTGATGGACTATCTGACTGACGAGGACACCGAACATTTTGGGCGCCTAACCCGCGCACTCGAGGAAAGCGGGATCGAGTTTGAGATCAATCCGCGGTTGGTGCGTGGCCTGGATTATTATGGGCGGACTGTATTCGAGTGGACCACTCAAGCACTGGGTGCACAGGGAACTATTTGTGGTGGTGGCCGTTATGACGGGTTGGTTGAACATCTCGGTGGTCGCGCAACCCCCGGCGTTGGTTTCGCCCTTGGTATGGAGCGGGTCGTTCTACTGATGGAATCACTGGATGTGATTCCGGATGCCTATAAAACCCAAGCCGATGTGTATTTAATGCCGCAACAAATGGAGTGTGAGTCCGCAATTCGGAAACTCGCTCGGATGTTGAGAGCTCAGTTTCCTTCGCTTCGCGTGATGGCCCACATTGGTGGTGGAAGTTTGAAGAGCCAGTTGAAAAAAGCAGACAAGTCAGGTGCTGACATCGCCTTGATCATCGGTCAGATGGAACTTGAAAACGAATCGGTTGTCTATAAACCACTCCGAGGGGGTGAGCCAGAAACGCTGACGGAAGCTGAACTTCTCAACCGAATTTCAAAATTAAAGGATGCATGATGGATTATTTAAAGACCGACGAAGAACAGGGTGAAGCCCTTAAACGCTGGCTTGCGCAAAATGGTCTCGGATTAGTCGTTGCCATTGGAGTTGGTGTTGGGTCTGCCTTGGGTTATCAGCAGTGGCAGCAGCACCAAATCAATCAGCAATCGGATGCGGCTGGTCGTTACCAGGAGTTGATTGAGCTGTCGGCGATCAATTTCGCTGATCCAGAAACAGCATCTGATTATGAGCGGTTACTCACCGTCGCGGATGGCCTTCGCCAGTCACATGCGGGAAGTAACTATGCGGCACTCGGTGCAGGGATTGTTGCCGCACAGGCCGTTGAACGTGGTGATTTTGATTTAGCGGTAAGCCAGTTGACCTATGCAGAAACGGAACTTGAACTGCCAGAGTTGAAGGCAATGACCTCGCTCCGTTTGGCACGTTTGGAGCTTGAACTTGGCGAGGGTGATTCTGCATTGAGCCGGGTGCAATCGATGTCGACCGAATTCTTTCAAGGGTCCCGGAGCGAACTTGAGGGTGATATTTTGGTCACTCTTGATCAACCTCTAAAAGCTCGCGAAGCCTATTTAGAGGCGCAAGCCTCTTTGACTGAAGCAGGTTTGAACACGGCAGTCGTTGATTTGAAACTGTCAGCACTACCCGAGGGCTCCTAATGCGTCGTCTGTTGATAGTTGTGGCGATGGTGGTTCTGGCGGGGTGTTCAAGTGCGCCAGAAAAACTTAATCCCACGCCTCTTGAGCGTATTACTGAGACAGTTGAGCTCGATGTGGTTGAATCTACCTCACTCGGTGGTGGCGATCAGACTGGATTGAGTCCAGCGAGCGATGGCGAGGTGATCGCTGCGGCATCCGCCGGTGGTGATGTGTATCTGTTCGATATGAACCTGGAAGAACTCTGGAGCGTCGAGATCGAACAAACGATCGTAGGTGGTGTCGCTGTGAATCAGGATGCTGTCTACGTCGTGACATCAGATGCCAACTTGGTTGCGCTATCGCGCGCCAACGGTGAATTGCTTTTTGAAGTCTCTTTGCCGAGTAATTCGACGGTACCGCCGGTTACGACAGACTCTCAGATATTCATCAAAACCCAGATCGGTCAGTTGCTGGCTCTGAATGCAGATACTGGTGAGACCATTTGGTTTGAAGAAGCTCGAGAGACGGGTGTCGGTATCCGAGGTGGAGCACCGATGACGCTTGAGAGCGATGTCCTCTATGTGTTGTGGGAATCTGGTCGGATCGTGGCCTATCAGGCGGAGAGTGGCCGTATCCTTTGGGAGCGGCAAGTTGCTATATCGCATGGTCGTAGTCCTCTGGAGCGGATTGTTGACTCCAAAGGTGCTCCATCAGTACGCAATAACCTCGTTGCGACGGCGACCCGAAACGCACAAGTCAGTCTGTTGGATGCGCGGAATGGGCAACTGATGTGGAGTTTGGATGCCGATGCGTATCCTGGCGCATTACTCGCCTTTAACACGGTCACCATCGTCGAGACCGATGGAACGATTTCAGCTTACAGCGCGCAATCAGGTGGATCACTGTGGACCAATGAGGCCCTAAAGTATCGAGAGTTGAGCCCGCCAGTTGTCGTTGCTGATTCAATCGGTGTGATTGATCTTGAAGGCGAATTGCATCTACTTGATCCAGCAAATGGTTCGATAGTTGGTCGTGTCGATGTGGGCGGCGATAAGGGTAAAGTGGCGCCGGTGGTTGTTGAGGACGGTATTCTGGTCCAGCTGCTTGATGGACGCTTGAGTCGGGTGGAAGTAATTCGTTGAAAACCCCGGTGATTGCCCTCGTTGGTCGACCCAATGTTGGTAAATCAACACTATTCAATCGATTAACGCGAAGTCGTGATGCACTTGTGGCTGATTACGCGGGTCTGACGCGAGATCGTCAATACGGACGAGCTGTATTGTCTGGTCATCCATTCCTCCTGATCGATACGGGTGGGTTGACCGGTGGTGAGGCTGGGATCGATGCAGCGATGGCCGAACAGTCAAAAGCGGCAATTGACGAGGCGGATGCAGTTATCTTTATGGTCGACGCAGCGAGCGGTATTGCAGCGTCAGACCAGACAGTCGCCGATATGCTTCGTCGAAACGACAAGCCGGTCTGGTTGGTTGCTAACAAGATTGATGGTCAGAATACAGATATTGCCTTGTCCGACTTTTACAGTCTCGGATTTGGTGAACCTCAAGCCATTGCCGCATCCCACGGCCGCGGCGTTGGCGTGCTCAGTGACCAATTACTCGATCATTTTGGCTTGCTGGATGTTGAACCACTCGATGTGAATCAGGAGCGTCAGGATGCGCCAGGGATTCGGATCGGTGTCGTCGGTCGTCCGAACGTCGGTAAGTCAACGCTTGTAAATCGGATGCTTGGTGACGACCGAGTCGTCGTGTTTGATCTACCGGGAACCACGCGTGATTCAATCTATATTCCTTATGAGCGGTATGACGAAACCTTTACCCTGATTGATACCGCGGGTGTGCGACGTCGTGGTCGGGTCAATGAGACGGTCGAAAAATTTTCGATCGTGAAAACACTCCAAGCCATTGAGGATTCCCATGTCGTGATTTTGGTCGTTGATGCGCAGGAGGGACTGGTCGAGCAAGATCTGCACCTGATGGGCACAGTCGTCGATGCCGGTCGTGCCCTCGTGGTTGCTGTGAATAAATGGGACCACCTCGATCCAGATTTGCGGGTGCAAATCCGAGAGACGCTGAAACGGCGTTTGAGCTTCATTCCTTGGGCAAAGATCCACTATATTTCTGCACTCCACGGAACCGGAGTCGGCGATTTGTATGGATCGATCAAAGAAGCCTATGCGGCGGCGACCACTAAATTTTCAACCAATGTGTTGACGCGAATCCTAGAGGATGCGGTGACTGATCATCAGCCCCCATTGGTTCGTGGCCGACGGATTAAACTTCGCTACGCGCATCAAGGAGGCATGAATCCGCCCCGAATTATCATTCATGGAAATCAAACCAAAGATGTGCCAGAAGCATATCGGCGTTATTTGGAAAATATCTATCGCCGCGTGCTACAGATCACCGGATCTCCAGTCAAAATTGAATTCAAATCCGGGGAGAATCCATTCGCGGGACGCAAAAATAAATTGACCGAGCGTCAGATTCAGCGGAAGCGGCGACTGATGAAGTTCGTGAAGCAGAAAAAATAATTACGTTCGTTCCCAGCGGTCATCAAACAGACCGCTGGTTACTGCATTTAAAACGCCTGCGCCGCCATCAGAACTTCGGGCACTCGCAAATGCAACGATATCTGGATTATTTTTCAACCAGCGGTTCACGTAGGCTTTGAGTAGCGGTCGGCCATCCCGGCTGTGTCTTCCGACACCGTGAGTGATCCGAATGTGAGTGAGCCGACGTTCTCGGATAATCTGGAACAGTGCCGTAATCGCATGAGCGGCCTCGTCGACCGTAAAACCATGTAAGTCGATTTCGTATTGTGCCGGAAACGGTGCTTCATCGAGTAGACCAAGCACACGGCGGTCCACTTCGTAGCCGACGTATTCAAGCGGCTTTAGTGGATCAAGTGGCGGTGGCTCTTCGGTTGATAATCCGTGATGGGATTGGGTAATCACAGAATCCTCAGCTCGCGCACGTGCGGTTTCAATCTCATCAGATGAAAGGATTTTCTTTGGACGGATGCGAACGTCTCGTTTGATTGGTTCAACACCTGTTTCTTGCATCAGTGATTTGAATAAATCGTCAGCCATATCACAACCATAGGGTGTTAATGCGAAGTTTCAAAGTCTGCTTGCTCTCGATGCGGCATCTGTCTAGTCTTCTGACATGACAGAACTTCATACACTTCGTGACTTCCTTCGCTGGACTCTCTCTGAGTTTGGACGTCATCCGGTTGAGCTTGGGCATGGAACGGATTCTTTATGGGACGAAGCACTGGCTTTAGTGTTTGGAGCACTGTCGTTGCCACCAGACGGTAATGAACGATTACTCGACGCGACGTTGACGGTTGATGAGCGTCGTCATGTCTTGGATTTAATTCAGAAACGAGTCCATGACCGGATTCCTGTCCCGTATCTGACCAAGACAGCCTGGTATGCAGGATTGCCATTTCATGTTGACGCGCGTGTTTTGATTCCTCGGAGTCCCATTTTTGAATTAATCGAAAGGGAATTTGATCCATGGTTTGAGACACCGATTGATCGGCCAGTTCGATTTTTGGACTTATGTACTGGATCTGGCTGTCTCGGTATTATTACCGCGTTGACATTTCCCGAGAGTACCGGCGTCCTCGCTGATTTGGAGTCTGGCGCCTGCCAAGTTGCACGTGAAAATGTGGACTTCCATCAAGTCGGTGATCGACTCGAAGTGATTCAATCGGATGGCTTTGATGGCCTCTCTGAGGGTACTTTCGATGTGATCATCTGTAACCCACCCTATGTCGATGAGGAGGATATGGCCGGTTTGCCGCCTGAGTTCCAAAAAGAGCCCACGGTCGCACTGGCCTCGGGTAACGATGGATTAACACTTGTCCGACGACTACTTGGACAGGCCGCTGACTGGTTGGCAAGTGACGGAATCATGGTTCTTGAAGTGGGAAATACCTGGGGACTCCTTGATCGAGAGATCACTTCGCGTAAAGGTGAGTCGGTACAATGGTGCGAATTTGAATTTGGAGGGCACGGTGTTTGCGTTCTCTCAAAGCAGGAACTGAACACGCTATACTCAGCGTTTTGATCGGACAGATTTATGAGCGGAAATACATTCGGCACCTTATTCACAGTCTCAACGGCCGGCGAGAGTCATGGGCCTGGACTGGTTGCTGTTGTTGATGGATGTCCGCCGCAGATTCCGCTTTCGGTGGCCGATCTGCAAATTGATTTGGATCGCAGAAAGCCCGGGCAGAGTAAGCACACCACACAGCGTCGCGAAGCTGATGAGGTCGAGATTTTATCTGGCGTTTTTGAGGGGATGACGACCGGTACGCCGATTGCACTCTTGATTCGCAATACAGATCAGCGGTCCAAAGATTATTCAAATATCAAAGATGTATTTCGTCCAGCGCATGCCGACTACACCTATGAGCACAAGTATGGAATCCGTGATTACCGCGGCGGTGGTCGTAGTTCTGCGCGAGAAACTGTGATGAGAGTGGCCGCTGGAGCGATCGCTAAGAAAGTGTTGGCTCGTCTATATTCGGTCAAGGTGCGTGGGTGTTTGACACAACTCGGTCCGATTGAATGCGAGATTAAAGATTGGTCGATGGTCGACTCAAACCCATTTTTCAGTCCAGATCCGGATCGACTCGAAGAGCTTGAAAGCTACATGAATCAACTGCGCCGCGATGAAGACTCGATTGGTGCGCGTTTGACAGTGGTTGCTGATGGGTTACCACCAGGATGGGGTGAACCCGTCTTTGACCGACTGGATGCTAATATCGCCCATGCGTTGATGTCGATCAATGCTGTGAAGGGTGTTGAAATCGGAGAGGGTATGGCGGTTGCCAATCGTCGGGGCTCCGAGCATCGGGATGTGATGACTCCTGATGGATTTCTAACAAATAACGCAGGCGGAGTGCTGGGAGGAATCAGTACTGGGCAACCATTGGTCGCGCACTTAGCGCTTAAGCCAACAAGTTCAATCACGACACCAGGTAAGACCATCAATAAGTATGGCGAGGTAACCGATGTGATTACCAAGGGTCGTCATGACCCTTGTGTTGGGATTCGTGCAACGCCGATTGCAGAGGCGATGGTCGCCTTGGTTCTCCTTGATCACGCGCTTCGCCATCGTGGGCAGAATGGCCATGTCGCGATTGAGACTCCCGTGATCCCCGGATTGGCATCGACGTGACAACCGCGGTGCCGGGCGCTCGCCTTGGCAGCTTATATGGGCTGTATTTTGCGGTTGTCGCGCTCAGCGTTGGTTGGTTTGGCCCCTTTTTTCAATCGCGTGGATTCACTGCTACTGAAATTGGTATCGCGATCGGTGTGCTGACGGGTTCGAAAATTTTCGCGCCTTATCTGTGGGGCACCCTTGGTGACTTACTTCCAAATCGGCTCAGAGTCGTACAGATTGGCATCATTGGGTCGACATTGGCGGCAGGATTGTTGCTCGTTGAGGTTGATTTCTTCGGACTCTGTTTAGTTCTGGCGCTTTTCGGCGTTTTCTGGAATGCGATCATCGCTCAATTCGATACCTTAACGCTCCAGTATTTGGGTAAGAATCATCATCGTTATTCGTCCATACGCGTGTGGGGCTCGATCGGCTTTATTTTGATGATGTTAGGATCAGGCTGGCTTTTTTCCGACGTCGATTTTGGTTTTCTACCCTGGTTGATCATTGGTGGTTTGTTGCTCTCAGTTATCATTTCCCTGACTTTGCCAGCACATGGCCGAATCCATCCGAATGCATCAAACGAAGTCCAGATTCGAAGCTGTCTGACCAATCTGTCAGTGTGGATTTTCTTTGGGGTTGCTTCAGTGAACCAAATGACTCACGGGCCTTTGAATGTGTTTTACACTCTCTATGTTCAAGATCATGGATTTACTGCATTTCAGGCGGGGCAACTCTGGGCACTGGGAGTGTTTGCTGAGGTCGTTTTATTTTTTGTATTGCCGCGTTTCATCCGTACACTCGATCTTCGGGTTCTTTTAACGATTTCCTTGGTATTTGGATCGCTCCGATGGATGCTGATGGGCGGATATCCTGATGTCGTTTGGCTGGTAATCGGACTTCAGCTATTGCATGCGTTTACGTTTGGCGCGATTCACTCAGTCAGCATCGAGTTTATTCGCCGTTGGTTCCCTGGAAAATTATCTGGTCGCGGTATGGCGCTGTATAGCGGATGTGTATTTGGCGTAGGCGGTTCGTTGGGAGCAACTTTGTCAGGGATTGCCTGGGAATCTTTGGGTGGCAGTAACACGTTTCTATGTGCCGGATTAGTCACTGGTGTGACCGCGATGATCGCTTGGTTCAGCCTTCGGAACGCACGACTGGGAGCACAATCTTTCAAGCCCTGATCCTATGGTCTGGATGGATTTCTGATAAACTATTTGGCTTATTTTTTCAAGGAGATTGAAATGGCCGGTCGCACCTTATACGACAAGCTGTGGGATAGTCATCTCGTGACTCAAAGAGATGACGGAAGTGCATTGATCTACATCGATCGGCACTTGTTGCACGAAGTGACGTCACCTCAAGCATTTGAGGGTCTCTCGCTGGCCGGTCGGACACCTTGGAGATTGGCAGCGAACCTAGCAACAGTAGATCATAACGTACCGACTGAAAATCAATCTGCAGGTGTATCGGCGATTGAAGATCCAACCAGCCGGTTACAAGTCCAAACGCTTGATGAAAATTGTGATGCGTTCAACGTCACCCAATTCAAGATGGGTGATCCGCGTGCAGGTATTGTCCACGTGATTGGACCAGAGCAGGGCGCGACACTACCAGGAATGACAGTCGTTTGTGGTGATAGCCATACCGCAACACATGGTGCTTTTGCCGCACTTGCGCATGGAATTGGTACCAGTGAAGTTGAACATGTGTTAGCCACGCAATGTTTGGTCGCTAAGAAAATGAAAAATATGCGAGTGACAGTCACAGGGCCACTTGGATTTGGGGTGACTGCGAAGGACGTCATTCTTGCGATTATCGGGCAGATTGGTACCGCCGGAGGAACAGGGTGCGCGATCGAATTCGCTGGTGAGGGAATTCAGTCACTTTCCATGGAAGGTCGGATGACGGTATGCAATATGGCGATCGAAGCCGGTGCGCGCGTTGGATTGGTTGCTGTTGATTCTAAGACAATCGACTACGTCAAGGGTCGACCTTACTCACCTCACGGAACCGATTGGGAGAAGGCAGTTGAGGTATGGACTGATTTAGTCAGTGATTCGGATGCGCAGTTTGATCATGAAGTGGTCATCGATGGATCAGTGATTGAGCCACAGGTGTCGTGGGGTACCAATCCTGAAATGGTCACTGGCGTCTCAGGTCACGTTCCTGATCCGGATGTGATCGATGATCCAATTCGTCGAGGTGCGATCGAGCGTACATTGACTTATATGGGTTTAAAGGCAAATCAGCCGATCGAATCGATTCGCCTTGATCGGGTATTTATTGGCTCATGCACCAATTCACGGATCGAAGATTTACGCGAGGCGGCCGAAGTAGTTGATGGTAAGCGAGTCGCTGATTCGGTGATTCAGGCCATGGTCGTGCCGGGGTCTGGATTGGTTAAAGAGCAAGCTGAGGAAGAAGGACTCGACGTCATTTTCCGCGAAGCTGGATTTGAATGGCGTGATCCAGGGTGTTCCATGTGTTTGGCAATGAATGCCGATCGGTTAGGTCCTGGGGAGCATTGTGCTTCAACATCCAATCGAAACTTTGAGGGTCGCCAGGGTGCTGGTGGACGGACGCATCTCGTCAGTCCGGTAATGGCTGCAGCTGCAGCAATCGCAGGACATTTTGTCGATGTCAGAGATTGGTTGTAAGGAGTCGAAATGCAGCAGTTTGTGAAAGAAACCGGCTTGGTCGTACCCCTGGATCGATCGAATGTTGATACGGATCAAATCATTCCGAAGCAGTATTTGAAATCAATCAAACGGTCAGGCTTTGGTGTGAATCTCTTTGATGATTGGCGTTACATGGAACCCGGCGAGCCGGGTATGGATCATGCCGCACGACCATTAAATCCTGACTTTGTGCTGAACGATCTGCGGTATGCTGGTGGCAGCATTTTACTGGCACGAGATAATTTTGGATGCGGATCAAGCCGTGAACATGCGCCCTGGGCGATTCTCGAATATGGTTTTAAGGCCGTGATTGCACCGTCTTATGCTGACATCTTTTTTAATAACAGCTTCAAAAATGGTTTGTTACCGGTGATCTTGGCTGAAAGTGAGGTCGATGCTTTGTTTGCGCTAGCAACCGGAGATCATCCGGTTGAGATCACCATCGATTTGCAATCGCAGACAGTGGTGGGTCCCAACGGATTCGACACTTCTTTCGACATTGATCCGTTTCGAAAGACATGTTTGCTCGAGGGTCTGGATGAGATTGGTCTCTCTCTCAAAGACGCTGACGCAATCCGGGCGTATGAGGCAAAGCGTGCTGCTGATGCACCCTGGTTATTTCGCGATTAAGGACGACTGATGCCGAATATTATTCTTCTCTCGGGTGACGGGATTGGCCCCGAAATCATGGCTGAGGCTGAGCGTGTTCTCGATCGAATCAATCAACAGCATGCCTTAGGAATTACCACTGAACCTTGTCTTATTGGTGGCGCCGCAATCGATTCGACCAGCGAACCGCTTCCAAACGAAACCCTCACAAAAGCCAACAATGCCGAGGCTATCCTTCTGGGCGCCGTGGGAGGACCGGAATGGGATAGCCTATCGATGGATCAGCGCCCCGAGAAAGGATTGTTGAAAATCCGTGCGGGAATGGATCTATTTGCGAATTTGAGACCCGCGTTTCTTTACCCAGAGTTGGCGTCTGCTTCGACTTTAAAAACTGATGTGGTGAGCGGACTTGATCTGCTCATTGTCCGAGAACTGATCGGTGGTATTTATTTTGGTGAGCCGCGCGGGATTGAGGGAGAGCCTGGTCAACGTGTGGGTTACAACACTGACCGTTACTCGGAACCTGAAATTGAGCGGATTGGACGGATTGCTTTTGATGCGGCAATGGCGCGGGGCAAGAAGCTTTGTTCCGTGGATAAAGCGAACGTCCTTGAGGTGACTGTTCTTTGGCGTGAAGTGACGGATCGTCTGAGTCAGGATTATCCTGAGGTCGAACTGTCACATATGTACGTTGACAACGCAGCAATGCAGCTTGTTCGGGCGCCCAAACAATTTGATGTGATGGTGACTGGGAACTTGTTTGGAGACATTTTGTCTGACGCAGCAGCGATGCTCACGGGTTCCATCGGTATGCTCCCATCGGCCTCTCTGAATAGTCAAAAGCAAGGGTTGTATGAGCCATGCCACGGATCAGCTCCTGATATTGCTGGCCAGGATTTGGCGAATCCGTTAGCGACTATTTTGTCGGTTTCAATGATGCTGTTGCACTCGCTGAATGCTCCCAAAGCCGCGCAAGCAATTGATGATGCTGTGAAGTCTGTGTTGGCCTCCGGACTGAGAACGAAAGACATTGCAACAGGTGAATCGGGCGAGCAAATCGTTGGATGCCGTGCAATGGGTGAAGCGGTGCTGAAGGCACTGAATTAAGGAATCATGATGCGTGTTGGATTTGTAGGATGGCGCGGTATGGTTGGTTCGGTTTTGATGGACCGGATGCGCGCTGATAATGACTTTGCTGGAATTGAATCAGTCTTTTTTTCGACCTCCCAAATAGGACAGGATGCGCCGGCTGAGGCGACGGAAAAAACACTACAAGATGCAATTTCGACGACTGCGTTGGCACAATGTGATGTGATTGTGACTTGCCAGGGTGGTGATTACACGAAAGCGGTTTATGGTCCGTTACGTGAATCTGGCTGGAACGGCTATTGGATCGACGCGGCATCCGCACGTCGGATGGAATCGGATAGCGTGATTGTATTGGATCCTGTGAATCGCGATGTGATCGATCAGGCGCTGGCCAATGGCCAGAAGGATTTTATTGGCGGTAACTGTACTGTCAGTTTGATGCTCATGGCGGTTGGAAGTCTGATTCGCCAGGGATGGGTTGAGTGGATCACTGCGATGACCTATCAGGCAGCCAGTGGAGCTGGCGCAAATAACATGCGTGAGCTGTTATCCCAGATGGGATACCTCGAGTCTCAGGTTGCTGCCAAATTGGCGACACCGTCATCTGCAATTCTTGATATCGATCGTGAGGTGACTGAGGCACTCCGCGGTGACGGGATTCCAACTCAGAATTTTGGATATCCGCTGGCAGGAAGTCTTTTGCCTTGGATTGATACAAAGCTGGATAACGACCAAAGTCGCGAGGAATGGAAAGCGATGGCGGAATGTAACAAGATCCTCCGTCGGGAATCTCATCCGATACCGATCGATGGAACTTGCGTGCGCATCGGTGCGATGCGTTGTCATTCCCAAGCGTTGACGATCAAGCTCACGCGCGATGTGCCAATAGATGAGATTAATGATGTGTTGGCTAACGGAACGGAATGGACTGATTTGATCCCAAATGAGCGGGACGATTCGATGGCGAAGCTGACGCCTGCGGCTGCGACAGGTACTTTGCGAATTCCAGTTGGTCGCGTTCGGAAAATGAATCTTGGCCCAGAGTATCTGAACGCCTTTACGGTGGGTGATCAGTTGCTATGGGGTGCGGCTGAGCCATTAAAGCGGATGCTTTCGATTCTCAGGGATAGCAAGTGACTGAACTTGTGATCACGGGTGCAGGATCGGGGCTTTGTGACTCGATTCTTGAAGTCATTGAAGCAGTTGAGGGTGATTACCATCTTCGTTTGGTCGATTCGATGGAGTGCGCTGGCGAGGCGCGCCGTTTTCAAGGGCGAACTGTTGTGATTGAGCTTGATACCAAAGCGGATCTTGCGACAGCGGATGTGGTTTTTGATCTCAACGATGCCTATGTCGGTGATGCGCTTGTATTTAAGCCGACGGCCTCACTCTTTGTGATGCTTAAGCGATTGTTGAGTGACCTGGCAGCTGATTCGATTAAGACCTTACACGGGGTGGTACGAGAGCCTGCTGTAATGGAACAACAGGGCGTTGAAGCGCTTGCTAGTCAAGTGACTCAACTATTCAATGGACGCGATCCTGAGCCACAGCCTTTTGGGGGTACGCTCGCGTTTAATGCGAGGACCTTGGATGAGTCGGCCCTGGTCGAGTCATTCCACGACTTCGATGCACTCAGGAATGCCAATATATCGATTGAACGACTGCAGTCAGATTCTTTCTACACGGTTCATGCGAGCTTATGGTTGCAGATGGCGGACGCTCAATTGATCGACTCGATTACCAGCCAGTCAACAGATCAGTACTCGGCAGGATTGGGTATTTCTCCGGATTCGGGCCGAGTTACAAATGACTCAGATATGCGAATATGTGTTCGGCAGATCGCAAAAGACTGGGTGCATTTGATGTTGACAGCAGATCTTGAGAAAACAATCTGGGCGCGAGAAGCTCACGATGTGTTGAAGAATTATTTGATGGCGACTGATGGCTCTACTTAGACACTTATTGCTTTTTTGGATCATCTGCGTTTTGCCCAGTCAGGCTAGCGCACTAGATTTGGGTCAAAGTAAACCACTGTCGCGGCTGGGCGAACCGCTTGAGCTGCTGATCCCTCTACATGATCTTGGTTCGGTTGCCCCTGTTAATTTGTTTCCGCTTCTTGCGGGCGTTGAGGCTTTTTCATCCTTTAAGTTGACTCAAGATGCAGACTGGAGCCGGCTGACATTCTCAATCTCTGATGTCGAGGGAAAACCGCATTTAATCATCCGCAGTGCGACACCCTGGACGAAACAAAATTTTGCAACAGTGGTTGAAATCATTACGCCGAATGATCAGCAAAACTTTTTAGTCGCGGCAACAATCCAGCCGAAAGTAACTGCAAAAAAGTCGAGCAAGCCTGCCTTAACGGAACCACCGATAACATCAGTCTCGCCCGCATTAATTGTCCCTAAGCCGAAACCGTCCGAATCGCCAACAGCGCGAGTCATCGCGGTTAAGGGTGGCGATACGATGTGGAGAATAGCAGAGCGGTTGAAGACTTCTGATTCGACCGTCGAACAGGTCATCGTCGCACTCTATGAGACAAATCCTAGAGCATTTGAAATCGGGAATATCAATGCTTTGAAAAAAGGAGCCACTCTGGCGTTATCTGAGAATTATCTAAGTGAGCTCGCAAACACCTCGGCGCTCGACGCGCAGACAATTTTCAAAGCGCATATGAAAGAGCCAAAGCGTGACTTTAGATTGCAGGGCAACATTGAAAACCCTCCATCAGACATTGCTAATCCGGTATCGGTTACCGAATTACAAATTGATCGCGGTGTTGTGATAACTCAGAATCCACCAGCACCAGCACCAGCACCAGCACCAGCACCAGCACCAGCACCAGCACCAGCACCAGCACCAGCACC
>CAJWFL010000017.1:0-22302 GCA_913031455.1 uncultured Gammaproteobacteria bacterium | reverse complement strand
CGCCAATCGCACGATCGTATCGTAAACAGCTGAATCACCGTGCGGGTGATACTTACCGATCACATCACCGACAACCCGTGCCGATTTTTTATACGCCGCATTCCAGTTATTACTTAACTCACTTTGCGCAAACAGCACTCGCCTATGCACTGGTTTCAACCCATCTCGTACGTCAGGTAAAGCTCGCCCGACGATGACGCTCATGGCGTAGTCGAGGTAACTGGTTTTGAGTTCGTCTTCGATATTGATTGGTAGAATTTCGCGTGCCGAATCTGACATGGATGGTGGGCTATCCCTAGAATGTTTATAAGCCGTGAATGATACCATGAACCGGTCAAAAACGGTCTTCTTCTGTCCGTAGTCGGGCATGGCCTGTATCATCAGGGAAACGATCAATCTGAAACACTCATCGAAACATGTGGAAGCCCTATGACAACAGTGGTTGACCCAAAAGAAGTCACAAAATTTAACCAAATTGCGCGGAGCTACTGGGACCCCGAAGGACCCATGCGTGCCCTACATCAAATCAATCCGTTGCGGATTGACTTCACAGAGTCGTTTTACCCACTTCAAGATGCCAAGGTATTAGATGTCGGCTGTGGTGGCGGACTCGCATCCGAAACAATCGCAAAGCGTGGAGGATCCGTCACCGCCATTGATGCGTCTCCCGAGATGCTGAAAACCGCAAAACTACACGCGTTAGAGAGTGGCTTGAGCATCGATTATGTCGAATCACATGCAGAAGCATTTGTTACGTCCCATCAAGCCGCATTTGATGTGGTGACTTGCTTTGAAATGATCGAACACGTGCCCGAACCGATGGAGACACTGAAAGCACTTGCGGCCCTCGTTAGGCCTGGTGGTTGGCTGATCCTGTCAACGATTAATCGAACGCCAAAAGCGTATCTCGGCGCTGTGATTGCCGCCGAATACATCCTGAACTGGGTGCCGAAAGGGACTCATGACTATGCACGCTTCTTAAAACCATCGGAACTTGCGAACGGGCTAAGACCACATGGTCTGGATATCGAATCCATTGAGGGCGTTGTGTATCAGCCCCTGTATCAACAATTTACGCGGTCAACGAAAGATCTCGATATGAACTACCAACTCGCTGCAAGGAAACGTGCATGAATACGTTAATCGATTCCATGGTCTCGACACTGAAAGCAAATCCTCAGTTCACAGATCGAGTCATTTTAGTGACCGGAGCGACTGCTGGTATTGGTCGTGCGCTTGCGCTCGAACTTGGCAAACGTGGCGCCACTGTGATTTTACTTGGGCGCAACGAGTCCGAATTGGACTCAGTTTACGACGCGATCATGAACGCCGGTGGCCCAACGCCTGCGATCGTCCCTTGTGATCTTGCAACGTTGACCAGCGAACAAACGGAGGCTCTCGCGGAACAGCTCCGGGAAAACTTCGGTAGACTCGATGGCATCGCGCATATCGCAGGAATTTTAGGAGGGCGCGAACCGATCCAGTCCCATCGGCCAACACAGTGGGATCTGGCAATCCAAATCAACCTCACCTCAATTTTTCAACTCACCCAAGCACTGCTTCCGCTGCTTGACGAATCACAATCAGGCAGAATCGTGTTTGCAACATCCAGTGTGGGGATTCGCATCGAAGCCTATTGGGGAGCCTATGCTGTTTCAAAAGCTGGCCTTGAAATGTTTGCAGGGATTTTGAGCCAGGAGCTCGAGAACACATCGAGCACTCGCGTTTTCACAGTCAATCCTGGCGGCACCCGAACCAAAATGCGCGCTGAAGCAATGCCTGGCGAAAACCCGGCAACTCTGCCAAGTGCCGAGGTTGTTGCAGACGCATTCTTATATGGCTTGACCGAAGACGCTGCCGCTTTTCATGGCGAGCGCGTTAACGCCCGCGACCTGATGGACGCCTTGGGGACGTGGCCGGCTTCTTAGCTGTCCGCATTGGCTTTCGGAGCGCTGATTTTTTCGACAAACGACGCCGCACGTCTTTTAATTCCTGTGGCGTCATTTTAGGAACAGGCAGGCTAGGAAGGTCCACCAGTTTACCCAAATCATCCACTTCCTTCTGTCCCAATTCCACAAAGTGACCTTGCTTCAAAAATGATGGCAAGAAGATGCATCCGTAGCGTACGCGCTTCAGTCGGTTGACCTGCAGACCTTGGCTTTCCCAAAGTCTGCGCACCTCACGATTTCGACCTTTCATGAGTGCGACATAGAACCATTGATTGCGGCGATCAGGATCCACTTCGGGATGCCTGACAATATCAGTAAACTGAGCTGGACCATCGTCCAAAATGACGCCATCCACCAACCGCTCGAGTTGCTCTTGGATCACATCACCGTGTACCCGGACAAGATATTCCCGATCAATTCCGCTTGACGGGTGCATCAATCGATTCGCCAATTCACCATCGGTCGTTAGGAGGATCAAGCCAGAGGTGTTGATGTCCAAACGGCCAACAGCAATCCATCGGCCCTGGGCAATTTTTGGCAGCCGATCGAATATGGTCGGACGACCCTCAGGATCATTGCGGGTACAGACCTCGCCTTCCGGCTTGTGATAGGCAATCACCAACCGAGCCTGCTCGAACAGCATTGCTGGCGGCACAAGCTGACCATCAAGAACTACGGTGTCTTCTTTTTCGATTTTTGTTCCGAGGACAGCAATCGAACCATTCACCGATACCCGACCCTCACTGATCATTGTCTCGAGTTTCCGTCGAGACCCATAGCCTGCCCTGGCTAATGCTTTTTGCAGTCGTTCACTCACTCTGATTATCCATTTGATCGAGGAGATCCTCTGCCGGCGTCACAATTAAATCCTCTGCGTTCGGCAGCTCTTCTAATGATTTCAATCCAAAGTCATTCAAAAATTGCGTCGTTGTCACGAACAGTGCAGGGCGTCCCGGTACCTCTTTATGACCAACCACGGTGATCCAATCACGCTCCTCAAGTGTCCTCACGATTTGTGTATTAACAGCGACACCACGTACTGCTTCGATTTCACCACGAGTCACCGGTTGTCGATAGGCAATCATAGCGAGTGTCTCAAGTGTTGCTCGCGAGTATCTGCCGGGTTTCTCATCAGTGAGGTTCGCTAAATAGGGGGTCAGCGCATCGATCACTTGAAAGCGAAACCCTCCAGCCACCTCGATCAAAGATACGGCTCGACCTTGGTACTCATCCGCAAGGCTCGCAAGCACTTCACGCAGCATTCCCTCGGTCGGTGGTTTTTGATCACCAAAGAGCTTTTTCATTTGGTAAATACTCATCGGTTCGCGACTGGCGAATAAGGCACCCTCAAGAATCTGCTTCAAATCAATATCAGACATCGTGAGTCGCTCTCCGAATGTAGATCTGACTACCTGGGCTTGCCTGAATCAATGCACACAAGCCTTCACGAACCAATTCAAGAATTGCGAGGAATGACACAACAACTCCGGCTTTCCCTTCGTCTGCGGCAAATAAGTCTGACAGTGTCAGTTCAGCGCGATCTTTTAACTTCATTAAGACGTCACTCATGCGCTGGCGTGTTGAGAGTGGCTCCCACTCAATTTGATGCGCTGACGATAATCGCGCCCTCGCAAGTAACTCACCAAAAGCCAGAACCAATTCAGACAAATCAACGGCCGGTGGGATCGTACGACCATCGATATCCGGTTTTTGCGCTTCAGCGATCTGAAAATCACGATCCACACGGGGTAACCCGTCTAACGCCTCGGCGGACATTTTCACTGTTTCATATTCCAACAGTCGACGAATCAATTCGGCTCTTGGGTCCTCTTCGTCATCCTCCTCTGCACCCAAAGGCCGTGGAAGTAACGCGCGAGATTTGATTTCAGCAAGCATCGCAGCCATCACCAAATATTCTGCCGCCAACTCAAACCGCATGGCTTCAAGTAGAGCGATATAACTCATGTACTGGCGAGTAATTTCAGCAACATTGATCTGGATGATGTCGAGGTTTTGCCGACGAATCAGATACAGCAACAGGTCAAGGGGACCTTCAAAGGCATCAAGGATCACCTCAAGTGCGTCGGGTGGAATATATAAATCTTCGGGAAGCTGAGTTAACGGCGACCCCTCAACCAAGGCTAACGGAAGTTCACCTTGCACATGCGTGATCACCGGTAACTCAGCCCCATGGCCTGACGTACCTCGTTGAGCGTTTGACGTGCGTCATCTTCGGCCTTCTCTGCACCCTCGATCAGTATCGAGCGAACCATATCCGGGTTCTCTTCGTATGGTGCTGCACGAGCAATAATCTGATCTTGTTCTGCAATCACCGCATCAATTACCGGTTGTTTGCACTCCAAACACCCAATACCAGCGGATGTACATCCTTGTCGCACCCAATCTTTGGTTTGCTCATCTGAATACACCTCATGAAATTGCCAGGCTGGGCATTTTTCAGGACTACCCGGATCCGATAAACGAACGCGCGCAGGATCAGTCGGCATCCGCTTCATCTTGGCTGAAACTGAATCAGGCTCCTCACGAAGTCCAATCGTATTACCATAAGACTTCGACATCTTCTGACCATCAAGGCCTGGCATCTTAGCGGCTTCAGTTAACAATGCCTGCGGTTCGGGAAGAATCATCTTGCCAGTCCCTTCAAGATACCCAATCAAACGCTCGCGATCAGCCAACGTGATGTTCTGCTGATCTTTCACGAGTGCTTGAGCACGCTGCAAGGCCTCTTGATCACCATTCTCAAGGTATGCCTTACGCAGGGATCGATAGAGTTTTGCTCCTTTTTTTCCCATTTTATCGCAAGCGGACTCGGCTAATTCTTCAAAGTCTGGCTCACGACCGTAAATGTGATTAAAGCGACGAGCAATTTCCCGAGTAATTTCAACATGAGCCACCTGATCTGCCCCAACGGGAACGTGTCCCGCGCGATAGAGCAGAATATCGGCACTCTGTAATAGCGGATAGCCGAGGAATCCGTAAGTCGTCAGATCTTTATCGGTCAGCATTTCTTGTTGATCTTTATAAGTTGGAACTCGTTCAAGCCACCCAAGTGGAGTGATCATCGACAACAGCAAATGTAATTCCGCATGAGCAACAACTTGAGACTGGACAAATAAAGTCGCAAAACCTGGGTTCACACCTGCCGCTAACCAATCGATTACCATGTCAATGGTGGCTTGATCGATACCCCGCGTATCTTGATAGTGCGTTGTTAACGCATGCCAGTCAGCAACGAAAAAGAAACACTCATACTCGTGTTGTAACTGAACCCAATTTTTCAAAACGCCATGATAATGGCCTAAATGTAACCGACCGGTGGGACGCATGCCTGACAGCACACGATGGGACGGATCGACTCCGCTCAAATGCCACTCCTTACCTAATAATTAAAGCCAAATGATACCAAGGTTATGCCAATTCGGAAAAAGCCGACGCATCTCCTGCTCCCTGGCGTGTAATCAAAGGAACGTCTTGAGTTAAATCGATCACTGTGGTTCCTTCAAAACCGCAAAAGCCTCCGTCAATCACCAACTCGAGCTGGTGACCCAAAACCTCGTTAATTTCGTATGGGTCAGTCATGGGCAGATCCTCCCCAGGGAGCATCAATGTTGACGTCATCAAAGGCTCTCCGACATTCTCTAACAAGTCCAAAGCAATCGCGTTGTCTGGAATCCGAATACCAATTTGTTTGCGCTTTGGATGTAATAGACGGCGAGGGACTTCTCGCGTCGCCTCTAAAATGAATGTGTATGCGCCTGGGGTATGCGATTTCAGTAAGCGATACTCTTGATTTTCAACACGCGCGTATACTGAAATTTCCGACAAATCTCGACACAATAGGGTGAAGTTATGTTTGTCATCGAGTCGCCGAATCTGCCGAATGACATCGACACCGCGTTTATTTTCTAATGCGCAACCAAGCGTATATCCTGAATCCGTTGGAAGCACCACGACACCGCCTTCACGGATCAGATCAGTAGCCTGCTGAATCAAACGGATTTGCGGATTATCGGGATGTATTGCGAAAAACTGTGCCACTGATGGCCTAACCCTTTCCTGTAAAAACGGTATGATGCCAGAAATTAACGGAAGGACTCGATGAAACTACTACTCGATTTTCTACCGATCCTGATTTTTTTCGGGGTCTACAAGCTGACAGGGGACCTCATTACGGCAACTGCAGTGCTCATTCCTGTCACCATCATTCAAGTGGGTGTGGTGTATTGGTTGACCAAAAAGGTCGAAAAAATGGCATTAGTCACCCTTACGTTGGTGATCGTGCTTGGCGGCCTGACTGTATTCCTCAGCGATGGCTGGTTCATCATGTGGAAACCGACAGTGGTGAATTGGCTGTTTGCTGTGGCATTTTTTGGCAGCCACTTCATTGGACAAAAACCGATTATCGAACGCTTACTCGGCCATGCAATTTCGCTCGAACCTCAACAATGGGTAACGCTCTCGTTTACTTGGATTGCGTTTTTTATTTTTTCAGGTGTACTCAATCTCATCGTTGCCTATCAGTTTTCAGAAGACGTCTGGGTCAATTTCAAACTCTTCGGACTCTTGGGTCTGACTTTCATCTTCTTGATCATCCAAGGTGTTTGGATCAGTAAACATGGCTCGGAGCTCCCAGCTCAACCTGAGGATGACCAGAATGCGTAGACCACTGCAATGGCTGCTTGCTCTCCTCATCGGAATCCCAGCAATCGCTGTCGCGGAAACGGCATATATCACCGAAAAACTCGAGATTCCGGTCCGCTCGGGTGAATCCCGTGAATATCGGATTATCCGATATCTGCAAGCCGGTGCGCAGGTAGAGATTCTAGAAACCTACGAGTCAGGTTATACAAAGATCAAAGATGAACGTGGACGCGAAGGGTTTGTCCTGGGCCGCTATCTTGTGGACCGAGCTCCATCATTCGTCATTGCTGGCAGACTTGAAGCTGAAGTCGCAAAACAGAAGGAGACGATTACGCGGCTACGGCAGAATATTAAAGCGCTCACTTCACAGAATGAGTCTGCCGGTGAATCAGTCAAATCTGTCAAAGACCAGCTCGCAAAAAAAGAAGCTGAGCTGAACGAATTTTTGGCGACAGCTGGCGATTCAATCACAATGAGAAACCGTCTTGTTGCTCTGGAAACGGAACGCCAAGTATTACTCGCTGATAACGAGACGCTACGCGCTGAAAAACTCGCAGCTGGTGATGATTCTTCGAAAACCTGGTTTGCGTTGGGCGCTCTGACACTCGTGGCCGGCTGGCTTGTTGGCCTCTTGATGCCTCGTGTGAGACGTGCGCGCGTTGATACCAATTTGTGAGGCGCTACTCGACGCTTTCACCGGCAGAGATCGATGCGAATACACCGCATCGATCATCTGCATTCAATGACTACTACTTCTCAATCACCGACCCTATCGGTGAGCGCCAAGCCGTTTTTATCGAGGGCAATGATCTTCTTAAACGCTTTCAATCACTGAAGCCCAACCAAACAATCCGAATCGGTGAAACAGGGTTTGGCACAGGCCTGACGTTCTTGGTCGCATGTGATCAATTTTTAAAACATGCGCCAGACAATGTCAGGTTGCAATGGGTTTCGACTGAACGATTCCCAATGGTGAAATCCCAGATCACCAAAGCGCTCAGTGCTCTACCTCTCAACTCGGATTTGAAGACTCTTTCTGGCGTACTGTGCGACGTCTGGCCTCAACTCATTCCGACCTGCCATCGACGGCTGTTTTGCGCTGGACGGATCACGCTGGATCTCTACTTTGGTGATTCGACTGACGTCTTTTCTGATGTATCCGGTGTCATCGATGTCTGGTGTCTCGACGGATTTTCGCCAGATCGAAACCCCGACTCGTGGACCCCAAAGCTCTTCCAAGCAATCGCCGACCACTCTCATCATCACACAACACTCAGCACCTTCACTGCCGCGCGAGTGGTACGTGACGGCTTAAGTGCAGTCGGTTTTTCAGTCAGCAAAGTTCCAGGATTTGGTGGCAAACGAGAGCGACTCGTGGCCCGCTTCAACGGATCGCAAAAGCCAATGATTTGGGCCCCAAAACAACATCTCGGTGAGACGCATCGCATTGCGATTGTCGGTGGCGGTCTTGCAGGTGCATGGACTGCGCATGCACTGGCTCAACGGGGCTTTCCGGTCACTGTATTCGAGCAGTTTTCTCTTGCGTCGGGTGCATCCGGAAATGCACAAGGTATTACTTATGCAAAATTAAGCATCGAAGCCACGCCAAATAGCCTGATTCAGATGCAAGCACTTGCACACTTGGATCATTGGTTTCAACTGTTACCACACGACGTTTGGCAACACACAGGCGTCCTTCTCCTCGCACAAAACCAACAACAACGCGCACATCAAGAGAAACTTCTGAAGGCTCTCCCGGATTGTAATCCCCTCATGCTACCCGTCTCGAAAGCCGACGCTTCAAATCTGTGCGGACAGGCGCTGAATTATGGTGGGTTACACATTCCATCAGGTGGTTGGTTAAACCCAAAAGGCTGTGTGGAAACATTACTCAAACATCCGTTGATTCAAGTACAGACTTACCGCCGGATTACATCCGTTGAATCAACCATCGATGGAGCGAAACTCCAGATCGCAATCTCGGGTGAGCAAACGATCGACTATCCATGCGATCTATTGATTTGGGCAAATGCACGGGAGGCCAACCGATTTACTCAATTACCATTGCCCTTCAAAGCAGTCCGCGGACAGATCACAGCAATCAAAATGAAAACTGCGCTCAAAATGCCCATCTGCGGAGACGCCTATCTTGCTCCAGCCTGGGATGGCGTGATGACCTGTGGTGCGACATACACACCCAATTCAGACGATCTAAGCGCACGCGTCGAGGATGATCGATCAAACCTCAACGCTATTAATCAATTGATCGTTGATGCAAGGTGGACTACTGACGATATCCTCGGCCATCGGGTCAGCATCAGAACAGCGACTCCCGACTACGCGCCGATCATCGGTCAATTGGCTGACACAGCGTTGTGGAACGATGAACTTCAAGGCCTACGAAACGATGCGAACTATCGTCCCAACAATAATCTACCGTTCGTCGCCGGCCAGTACATCCTCGCGGGCCTCGGTTCGAGAGGAACTTTAACCGCACCAATCGCGACTGAAATCCTCGTCAGCCAAATCTTAGGAGAGGCCCTTCCCGTGTCTGAGTCGGTCCGACATGCGCTTGCGCCAGACCGATTCTTAAGGCGTGACCTCATTCGTAATCTCAGTTAAACGGATTCCACCATGATCCACTGTCGAGCTGATCGCGACATCCCGACAATTGGCTATCGTAAGTTTTCGCGAACTGATCGACTCGCTTGGCGACACCAATCAACCAACGCTTGGACTTAAAGGTACCGCGCTGAAAGCCACCAACACCCTCGTGATATGCTAAATAATGTCGGTACGCATCGGATGTCGGGATACCAGCGATCCGATGCGCACGATCGACGTACCAGCCCACAAAATCAACGGCGTCCCTAAAATTATCGCGCTCAGCCAGATAAGAGCTCGTATCTCGACGATAATCGCCCCAAGTCCCATCTTTCGCCTGTGGATACCCATAAGCTGAGCTCGCACGAGGGCCTGGTAAAACCCACAGAATCTTCGTTCGTGGCGGCTTTGCGTCCGCTACAAAAGACGATTCCTGGCGGATAAACGATAAAATCAAACCTTCCGACACGTCCCATGAATGCGCTGCATCATTCACTGCGTCGTACCAACCAGACTTCTCAGCCAGCATATTGCACGCATTCTCTGTATTTCTAGGCGGCGAGACCGCACAACCGCCAAGCATGATCAACACAAAAATAATCAATCCGTTTTTCATAGCTCACCCAACAATGCAATCAACGCTGCCTCATCGATGATATCAACACCCAAACTCTCTGCTTTGGTCAACTTACTGCCGGCACCCGGACCCGCTACCAGCACATTTGTTTTTGCACTCACCGAGCCTGACACTTTTGCTCCCAGCGCTCTCAATTTTTCAGATGCTTCATCCCGCGTCATTGATTCTAATGTACCAGTTAAAACCCAAGTTTGACCGGAGAGATCCGGTCCATTTTGAGATGCACTGACGGCTACGTCAGGCCATTGGATACCCAAGTCGATCAACTCTTGAATGACAGACCGGTGACGATCGACCTCGAAGAAAGACCGAATGTGAGAGGCAACGACTGGACCCACATCGTCAACCTCCATGAGATCTTCATGCGACGCTCGAATCAACCGTTCGAGGCCCCCAAACGTCGCCGCTAAAGTCCGTGCAGTTGCGTCACCGACATCGCGAATTCCTAGCGCGTATAAAAATCGAGCAAAGGTTGTTTGTTTTGATGTTGTAATCGCATGAATCACGTTGCGTGCTGATTTTACCCCCATGCGATCGAGGCCCTCAAGCAAGTCTGCAGACAAGCGATACAAATCGGCCGGAGTTGTCACCCACTCTTTCTCAATCAGAATCTCGAGCAACCGCTCACCAACGCCATCGATATCCATCGCCTTGCGTGAAACAAAGTGCTTCAAATGTTCGAGTCGTTGAGCTTGGCAAATCAATCCACCAGAGCACCGAATGACAGCCTCACCATCTGCACGTTCAACCGGTGATTGGCAGACTGGGCATGCGGTTGGAATGGGAATGGAACTTTTTGGTCGTCCTTCAGCGACGACCCTAACGATCTGAGGGATCACGTCACCCGCTCGTCGCACCACTACCTGATCACCGGGTCGCACACCAAGGCGCGCCACCTCGTCGAAATTATGAAGTGTCGCGTTGGATACCGTCACTCCACCGACAAAAATGGGCTCAAGTCGAGCAACCGGCGTAATTGCACCTGTACGACCAACTTGTAGATCAATTGCCAGTAATCGTGTCGAGGCTTCTTGTGCTGGAAATTTCCAAGCGGTGGCAAACCGCGGAGCACGGGCAACAAATCCCAACACATTCTGTAATGCAATCGAATCCACTTTCACGACCATACCATCGATTTCATAGGGCAATGCTTCACGCTCTGCGATCAAAGAATGATAGGCCGTCTCAATCGCTTCCGCTCCACCAGTGACCAGACCCGGATTAACAGGAATCCCTAACTGTTTCAGTGCATCCATGACTTCGGTATGGGTACCACCTAATGGCTTAAAAACTTCTCCCAAGCCGTAGGCGTAGAAGGATAAAGGTCTCGTGGAGACGAGCGAAGGATCCAATTGCCTTAGGCTACCTGCTGCTGCATTTCTTGGATTCACAAACATTTTTTCGGACGCCTCAGACAGTCGTTGATTCATTGCAACGAAGTCTGCCTTTTTCATGATGACCTCACCGCGAACTTCCAGTATCTCAGGATAATGCGAGCCTTTCAGTATCAATGGAATCGAGCGAATCGTTCGGACATTTTGCGTCACATTTTCGCCCGTTTGGCCATCACCTCGCGTTGTTGCAAGAACTAGGTGGCCCTGTTCGTAGCGAATCGACAGAGCTAACCCATCTAATTTGGGTTCGGCCGTCATCTGCGGCGTGTCGGTCTGACTCAGACGATCTTTGATCCGTTCCACAAATTGTCGAAATTCATCGAGATCAAATACATTATCGAGAGACAACATCGGTACTCGATGGGTAACTTCTTCAAATCCAGAATCTGGTTTGGCACCAACGCGTTGCGTCGGCGAATTTGGATCCAGGAAGTCAGGATGTTCCAATTCGAGTTGCGTCAATTCCCTCATGAGCTGGTCATACTGACTATCACCAATAGTTGGCGCATCGAGGACATGATAGTTGTAATCGTGTTGACGAATCTCCGTGATCAATTCACGGATACGGTGCGCAATTGAATCAGTCATGAACGCAATAGGTTTTGATGACCCGCTTGGGCTCGTGCCAAATCAATCCATTCCCTTGAAATCGGTGTTCCCTGTTGATCAAACACATCCCCACCAACATCACGAGCAATCGATCTCGCACCCGAGATGAGTTCGTTGACAGCAAAGACTGGATCTGACTGCTTCGGGAGCTCGGTAAACAGAAAAATCACAGGTGTGTCGATCGATTGCGCATCGTCATCGAACGTTCCGGGCTCAATCCCATTCACCAGCGAAAATAACGGATGCTCAGCGTCGTCCAATGGAAATCGTTGGTACATCAATGACTCCGTTCGACGCAGTCCCGCTCGCAGGCAAGCTTTGTGAAGGTTTATCCCTTCAAATCGGTGCGTTCGAGCGGACTGGATACTCACCACAATGAGATCCTCCATCGCATCCGTTGACCCGGATTCCGAGCTAGCCTGAGGCATTTCATCCAGTGTGTCCGGCGCATGCAACGCATCTTCTGCTGGCTCGGGAGTCTCTCCAATCTGCGCTGATTGTTTTCCGAAACGTCCAAAAATACGTCCTAACGCAGAGCCGAGCATGCCCGCAGTCTCTGGCTCTGCGATTGAGTTCGATACAGGTCCGTCTGCAAGGATGCGCATATCCTCATCATGGTCGGCTTGCTCATCTTCCAGTGGTAGCTCAACAGCAGATGGCTCGATTGAATCAACCGTTGGCTGTTCATCCCAAACAGGTTCGACGCGCATTTCCATAGGTTCGTCGACGCTACCCCGGTCATTCACGTCAACTGACTCTGTGGCCGTCTCTCGGTGATCTGTTGCCTCGTAATCTTCGAATAACGGTTCGGTTTGTGTATCGGCTGCTATCGGCTCAACCAGCGCATCAGTATCAGTGGTTTTCATTGCCTCAGCTTTGATTTCCCCAGCCCACAGATTGAGTTGACTCGCATCGGTTGAATCGAACAATGGATCTGCATCAACCTGAGGCTCAAGTTCTGCAGGAGTCGCTTTTTTCACTGGTCGCGGCTGACTCACATCAGATCGCTCTGGCGATTCGGGTGGCGCCGCCATCAAGTCGAGTTTCAAGCCTTCACGTTTATGTTTCAGGGTCCGACGGATGCCATCGGTTAATAGACCAATGATCAGGATGGCTCCTAGAACCAGCAGATATTCACGTAACCCAAACTCCATGCGTCCCCTATTCGGTGGTGGCCAATTCAACTGCACGTTCGATGTCGACGGAAACGAGGCGCGAAACACCTGGCTCCGACATCGTCACACCTATCAACTGTTCAGCTCGCTCCATCGCTATTTTATTATGGGTGATGTAGATAAGCTGGACCGATTTTGACATTTTAGCAACTGCATCTGCATAACGCCCGACGTTCGCATCATCCAGTGGTGCGTCCACCTCATCAAGTAAGCAAAATGGCGCCGGATTCAGTTGAAAGATAGCGAAAACCAATGACAATGCGGTGAGCGCTTTTTCTCCACCACTCAGCAAATAAATACTCGAATTTCGCTTTCCAGGTGGGCGCGCCATGATAGTCACCCCAGTTGATAACAGATCCTCATCCGTCAGCATCAACCATGATTCACCACCCCCGAATAATTGTGGAAAGATTTGCCCAAATGATTGGTTAATTGCATCGAAGGTATTGCGTAATAGGGATCGAGTCTCACGATCAATTGTTCGAATCGCATCTTCGAGTGTTTCCAGTGCCTCGGTTAGCTCAGCATGCTGATGATCAAGTTCAGCCTTTCGCTCAAGTTCTTTTTGATATTCATCAAGCGCAATCAGATTGATCGGTCCAAGACGTTCAATCCGAGTCTGAATGCGAGCGAGTCCCGTCTCGGCTGCTTCTCGATGACCAAAACGTAATTCATACTCGACCATATGTGCCTCTGTCGCGTCTCGCGTCCGCAATTCACCGTGTAAACGAGTAATCTCAATCTCAATCGCCTGAGCCTTCAAACGAACGTCGCTCAGTGCCTGTGAGAGCGTCTCTCGCTCTTGGTCCATGATGACACGCTCAGATTCAAGCGATCGAATCAAATCATCCTTTTCCCCAAGGATCTGACGGGCACTCGTCAACTCCGCTTCAAGTCGCTGACTTTCACGCACCGCTTGGTGAAGATCATCGTCAGTCACCGCCGGCTGATTTGCCAGCAGTTGGCTACTTGAGGCAGTCGTTTCAAGGTCACTCTCCAGACTCGAGAGCTGGTTCTGCAATCGTTCAATTTGCATCTCTGATCGGGACTTAATCACAGTGAAGCGCTCGACTTCAACCCGCAAATCCGCGCGTAAATTGACCAGTTTATGACGCTCTTCACGTAAGCGACCCAACGATCCTTTATCGCCATCAAGCGACTGATACATTGGTGTCAATTGCTCCTGCAATGCAAGTTGTGACTCTGATGCCTCGGAAAGCTGTTGGGTGAGTATCTGAGTCTCTTCACTAATTTTGATCTGCGCTTGAGTCAATGTCTCTTTCTCGCGATTTAAACGCTGACGACTGGTCTTAATTTCCTGACTCTTCGCCACAACTCCGGCCAAGCGATTCGACAATTGAGCAAATTCTTTATCCAACTCTTGAACTTCAATGGATTTCTCGTTGCATTTCGTTATTGCATGACGATGAGCGTCACCGAGTTGCTCAAGCTCAGATTGAATCAAACTGACTGCATCCAGTGCTTTTTGCACGCTGCGTTCAAGTTCAGGAATCCGTGCCTTAAGATCGAGGATACCGGTCGACTCAGCCGCCACTCGCTCAATCCAACCCGGACCAAAACGTAGGCCTTCATCAGTGTAACCTTCGCCATTGATTGCATCGGGTTTTTCAGATTTAGTGAGCTGAGTAGGAAGCATCTTCACATAGTCTGTTGATACGACACGAACCCCTGGTGGCAAGCTATCCAGGTCGAGTGTATCGAGCCTGTCTGCAACGAAGGCGCTTAGAATCTCAGGATAGGCAGCTTCAAATGCAGCACGTTCGTCTTCTGGCAACTCGATATGCGATAACACGCGACCAGTAATTTGAGGATGATTCTCAATCCAGACGCCCGTCTCTTGATCATCGATCCGAGATTCTGCTGCGATAATCCGAAGAGCTTTCTTAAGTTCAGCTTCAGCACTTTGTAAGACACCATTTTCTTCTCGGAGCTGCTGTTCATATTGCACAACCTGTTTGTGACTCGTGTCCTGCTCCGCCTGTAATCGTGAAAGTGCAGCTTGTTCAGCCTCTCGACGATCAGTTAACAGTGCGAGTTCGTTTTGTAATTCATCGATCAATTGTGGATCTGCGTCTGACAATTGAAAGATTGCATCTTCGATATCGACCAGGCGCTCTGAATCCAGTCGTTGTTGACGCTCAAGGCCCGATCGTTCGGCCTCTATCCGTGTGATGTTTGATTTCACGCGCCCAAGTTCATTGGCCAGTTGACTTCGCTCTGATTCTTGAGCAACCAATTTGTCCTCAAAACTCGTAATCGATGCATCAAGTGTCCCAAGATCAGTCTCGACCTTTTGAAGCTGTGGCTCGATCTGGGATTTCTTCTGATCAGCAATCACGCCCTCTTCTCGATCTCGAACAATCAGACTTTTCAGATCAGCGATTTCTGTTGCGATGCGCTCTTGATTAGCTGACAGTTGGCGAACTTGTTGTTCGTAGGCTTGCTTGTTTGCCTCAAGTCGAGACAATGTTGCAGCGTGTGTGTAGTACGCCGTATTCGCTGTATCTAACGCTTGATTCGCATCTTCCCGCGCGACCTGCGCATCAATTCGTGCTCGTTCATTGGTAGATAAAGAAGAAGCGAGTTGATCCAGTTGCTTCTGGCAGGCCGTTTTTGCGTCAGTTTCTGCTTGCTGTTTTTCTTTTTGTTCCTGGAGTTGATACCAAAAGATGAGTGATTCGATATCGCGTAACTCAGCTTTCAAAATTTTGTAACGCTCCGCAGCATCTGCCTGACGTTTCAATCGGTCGAGCTGGCGCCCGAGTTCGTCAGATAGATCATTAAGGCGATCGAGATTTTCACGTGTTCTAGCAATCCGATTTTCGGTCTCCCGTCGCCGCTCTTTATATTTTGAAACGCCTGCGGCTTCTTCGACATAGGTCCGCAGTTCTTCAGGCTTGGCCTCAATGATTCGAGCGATCATGCCTTGTTCAATAATCGCGTATGAACGTGGACCAAGACCGGTACCTAAGAACAGATCAGTCACATCACGACGACGACAAGTGGTCCCGTTTAAAAAGTATTTGGATTGGCCCTCTCGAGTCACCTCTCGCTTCACAGCAATTTCCGCAAACTGCGCATATTCGCCAGGTGCTCGGCCTTCAGCATTATCGAATACCAACTCAATGGAGGCACGAGAAACTGGTTTACGACTGACTGATCCATTGAAAATCACATCGGTCATTAACTCGCCACGCAAATGCTTTGCGCTTGATTCACCCATGACCCAGCGGACAGCGTCAATCACATTTGATTTACCACAGCCGTTCGGACCGACAATCGCAGTCATGTTTGATTGAAAAGGAACTGTCGTTGGGTCTACAAACGATTTAAACCCAGCGAGTTTGATACTTTTTAAGCGCAATGATTTGAATTTCCCTTTGGTCTACAAAGGAAGCTATCCAGTGCGCTTCAGAGTTTCAAGATATTTACGTTCAAGAGATCGACAAAGTTCAGCGACCTGGTGAACTGATTCATCAATCTGACCTGCTTCAATCGCTCGCAGCAGCTTGGCTTTCATGAGCTGATCGAGCGATTCAACACCAGATAAATTCAGTCGAACAAGTTTTGAAAAAACACGATCAAATGTCGGAATCAGATCATCGATCAGTTCGCGATACACCGTGTTTGGATGCAATCGACACATCGCCTCTAGAATGCACACCGGATTGATACAACCAAATTTACTCTCGGACGCCCGACCAGCTTCGTCAATCGATTCTGCATGCCTCGGCGACCAGTGAGGAACTAAATCGGAGACTACGGGTGTCAGAATGACGGAGAGCGCTGAAGTCAGATCCTGGACGCGACTCGGACTCAGGCTAGTGACAATCGCCCCTCGCCTCGGAATCACATCGATTAGTCGACGCCGTTCAAGAACACGAAAAGACTCTCTCACAGAGCCACGAGACACATCCAACTGATCGACGACTCGCGTCTCTTGAATGCGATCGCCAGAGCGCAAAATACCCGCAACAATTTGATGTTCAATATGTAACGCGATGTGTTCGACCAAACCAGGACCTGGTTTGAACGGCACATAACTCAACCCGTCTGCCATGACTACTAACCTGCGACTAATCCATCAGTACAGGAGTAGTATGGACCTCTTTGCACAAAACGCAATACCACTATCGCGATCAAGGTTTTAACCGAAGTTCAACCTGATTTTCTGCCGCCAGAGTCAATATGATAGGATTTCCTGTCCAATCACCCTTAGTCCCAGTCGCATCACCGACGGTCAGCCGCCCCGAGACTTCAACCTTGAGCCCTGGATGGATTTGCCCACCCATCAGCGCGTCTTGATTTGATAATAGCACCGTCACTGGTAGTTCACTGACGGGCAGGCGTCTTGCTACTAGCGGTCTTGGCGATCCGTTGATTTCACGAGCAAACAAGAAAACAGTGGCGTCCTTGAGGCTTTCAGGAACTGCCTGGCCTAAGGAAACGGAGAGCTCGATCACCGCATCGCCGAGCTTTGATTTCTCGGCTTGCTCATGATTCGCTCGCTCGGAGGCTCTTTGAATCCCAATTTGTATCGCATTTGCTTGCTGTGATCCGGGCGGCAATTGAGCTAGCATCCGAGTCCAGAGTTCAACCGCCTGTGCATAATCCGCCGATTCAAATGCAATGATTCCGAGCGAGCCCAGTGCTGTAACTTGACTCGGATCTAACTCGAGCGCCAATTGGAATAAATTCACGATGTCTTGATCGACAACACGGTTTCTCGCAAGGAACTCATCCTGAGCGGCCTGTGCGATCACATACGCACGCTCCTTTTCAGGTAGCGCATTCAATGCCTCGGTTGACAACGACATCTCATAGGCACCTAACCGCGAATACAAATAAGTGGATCCACCGAGTGCAACAGCAGTGATTAGTGATGCAATTAAAATCCCTTGTCGACCGAATCCACGCAGTGTCCAAAGAAGTCCCAATAACACATTGGCTGCGAGTAAACCCATCCAGATCATATTTGAGATTCTCCAGCTTCAAGTGCTTTTTTCGATTGCCGGATACGTAATCCGACGAAAATACCACCGAGGATCAACAGAAAAGCCGGCCCAAACCACAAGATCAGAGTGTGTTTGTCGAGCGGCGGGTTGTAAAGCACATAGCGCCCATATCTCGCCACCATGAACTCTTTAATCTCGTCATCAGTTGCACCATCCTTCAGCATCCGATAGACCTCAGCTCTCAGATCTCCCGAAATCTCAGCATCAGAGTCTCCGATCGCCTGGTTTTGACACTTTGGACAACGGAGTTCAAAGCCAAGTTGACGGAATCTGGCTTCTTGCTCTGGCGAGTCAAACTGGTAAGTCTCAATGGCAGCGTGAAGACACAACGACACGCTCAACAGGCAGGCGATCAAGATACTTTTCTTCATTGAATCGTCTCAAGAACGGGCTGAATTTTTTTCGCATAGACACGGTCGTTTACTTCACCCTGAATGCGCAAATGAATCAAGCCTTTTGAATCCACCAAAAATGTCTCTGGCGCACCAGCGACACCCAAATTCAAACCAAGTCGTCCGGTAGGATCAAAGATTTGTAGCGCATAAGGATCACCTAATTTTGCAAGCCAATTTTTTGCTGCTGTTTCTGTATCCTTATAGTTGAGTCCGACAACTGGCATCTGCTTTGATAATTGAGTCAGATACGGATGTTCAACTTGGCAAGTGATACACCAGCTTGCCCACACATTGAGCAGAAATGGTTGTCTCGGTAATTGCTCACGAGTCACGCGCTCACCCGTCATCAAGTCGGTTAACTCAAACACCGGAACTGGTTGCCCGATGAGCGCGGAGGGCTGTTCATTCGGATCTAAGGAGAGTCCTTTAAAGAAGAATCCCACGAGGATCGCAAAGATACCGAGCGGTAGCCAGACCATCAAACGATTCATGCAGGCACTTCCTCACCACTGGCCTCGTCTTTTTTCACTTCGAGTTTCTGGCGATATCGCCGATCCGTAATTGAGATAAATCCACCAAGTCCCATTAAAAACGCACCTGCCCAGATCCAGTCTACGAATGGCTTGACCGATAGTCGAACCGCCCAATCGCCATCTCCAAGCGGCTCACCCATCGCAATATACAGATCGCGTGTCAGTCCCGAATCAATCGATGCCTCAGTCATCACCATGCCCGATGCGTTATAACGCCGCTTCTGCGGAGTCACTGTTTTGAACAACTGATCATCTTCATAAATCTCAAATGTTGCTTGATCTGCGACATAATTTGGTCCGTTGATTACCGCTAGATCCGTCATCCGAACATCATAATTGCCAAGCCGTTGAGCGTCGCCAACACCCATTCTCAAATCACGGTGTTCTGTATGATTTTCAACCATCACTACGCCTAGAATCATCACCGCCAAACCGAAATGAGCGAACCACATTCCAATCATGCCTTTCTCAACACGAGCGAGAGTGGTCGTTAGCCCACTATACAGACCAACTTTCTTCCCAAAATCAACGACCGTGGCGATTGCGAGCCATAGCGCCAGAGTGACACCAATCGCTGTACCAATTGAATAACTACCAGCCAACAGGCTCGGCCAACCCAGACCCACAAGAACGCTAACGATCAACGTGACGATCAAAGGGCGGTATAACTTCGGATCATCGGATTTCCGCCACTTTGCAAGCGGTCCAAATGCCATTCCACTGACCAAAATCGCTGTGAGTGGAACGAATACGGCGTTAAAGAACGGTGGTCCGACTGACACTTTTCCACCACCAACCGCATCGACTAAAAGTGGATATAGAGTACCCAAAAGGACACTGACTGCCATCACGGTCAGCACCAAGTTATTAAATAGTAAAAATGACTCTCGCGAGATCCAACCGAACTCACCCGGTTCAGACACTTTTCCCGCTCTGAGTGCATACAAAGTTAACGAGCCACCGATCACGACGACCAGAAATCCGAGGATGAAAACGCCTCGCTCCGGATCGTTTGCAAATGCGTGGACTGACGTCAATACACCTGACCGGACTAAAAACGTGCCGAGCAGCGATAACGAAAAGGCTGCAATCGCCAGTAACAACGTCCAACTACGAAATAGCCCACGTTTTTCCGTCACTGCGAGCGAGTGCATCAAAGCGGTTGCAACCAACCACGGAATCAATGATGCATTTTCAACTGGATCCCAAAACCACCAGCCGCCCCAGCCAAGCTCGTAATAGGCCCACCAACTACCGAGCGCAATACCGAGTGTCAGAAATGCCCAAGCCACTGTGGTCCAAGGACGTGACCAGCGGGCCCAAGTTGCATCCAACTGTCCAGAGATTAACGATGCCATTGCAAAGGCAAAGGCGACTGAGAGTCCAACGTAGCCCATGTAAAGCATCGGTGGATGAAAAATTAATCCCGGGTCTTGAAGCAATGGATTGAGGTCTGCACCGTTCCCGGGTGCAAAGGGCAAGATGCGGACAAATGGATTACTCGTAAACAACATGAAGGCGAGAAACCCAACACTGATCATTCCCATCACTGACAAAACCAGGGCTGACATGTGATCGGGAATACCACGACTGAATAAAGCCACCGCCACACCCCAAAATGCAAGGATCAATGCCCACAAAAGAAGCGAACCCTCATGCGCACCCCAGACTGCACTCATACGGAAATGCCAGGGCAGATCGAGATTTGAGTTATCTACGACGTATTTAACGCTGAAATCATGAGTCAGAAAGCCATACATCAAGACACCGAAGGCGACCGCCAAAGCCAACCCCTGCAGCAGGGCTAAAGGCTTGGCTGTAGCGCAAAATCCGTCCTGGCTGGTGAGATATCCGTATAAAGGAAACACGGCTAAACAGATGGATACAGCGAATGCGAGGATAAGTGCAAAGTGTCCGATTTCAGGAATCACTACTGCTGCCCTCCCATCATCTGATCAAGTTTTCCGGATTGTCTGAGCGCTTCAGTGACCTCAGGTGGCATGTAATTTTCATCGTGCTTAGCAAGCACCTCACTTGCCACGAATTGCCCTGAACGAATACGACCCTGGACCACCACGCCCTGACCTTCTCTGAATAAATCGGGAAGGATTCCCTCGTAGGTGACGCGCACGTTATGATCAAAATCAGTCACATCAAACGCAACTTTAAGGCTCTGCGGGTCCCGATCCACAGTCCCGTCCACGACCATTCCGCCGACACGAATCATTTGCGTAGAGGGAGCTTCGCCCTTGGCAATTTGAGTTGGTGTGAAAAATAGGTTGATGTTTTGACTCAGCGCATACATGACTAAGCCAATCGCAATCCCCAATCCTGAAACCAACCCGAGAATTATCAATAAACGTTGCTTGCGTTTAGGATTCATGCGTCTGCTCTCGTGCCAAATTCCGTTGAATCATACGTACCGCCCGACGGTGCTGACGGACATTCGCGAACTTCAACCCACCGAGGACTAAAAGGCCGAGTCCATAAATGGGCCACACATAGACACCGTGAGGTGCCATCTCAAAAAATGCCGTAAGGGAAGCGAACTGGAACTCAAGCACGACTAACCAATTCCCTCACCCAGGCAGAACGACGCTCCCGCTCGAGAACAATGGCACGCATTGAGCCGAGGATTAGATAGGCAGCAGCAATGTAATACCCAAGAATATTAATCAACAGCGGAATCCACATTGAGGCTGGCATCGCCGGCTTCTCTGTGAGTTTCAGACTTGCTGGCTGATGCAATGTATTCCACCACTCGACCGAATATTTGATGATCGGTAGATTCACAACACCGACCAAAACCAAAATCCCGCATGCCTTACCCGCCTGATCAGGATCTTGGATCGCGGCCCGTAGGCCAATGACCCCAAGATACAAAAATGCCAAGATCAGCATGGAGGTTAATCGTGCATCCCAGACCCAATAGGTGCCCCATGTCGGTTTACCCCAGACCGCACCGCTGATGAGTGACAGCGCTGTGAAAGCAAAACCCATGACAGCAATGGATTGCATCGCCACATCAGCGAGTTTCATTTTCCAAACGAACAAAACCACAGCGCAGACGGCCATTGCCGCATACAGCGCTTGCGCCAGAAAAGCGACTGGTACATGCAGATAAATGATACGATAACTATTGCCCTGCTGATAATCAACCGGGGCCAACGCGAGCCCCCAAAAAGAACCCGTTATCAAAAGGGTCAGTGCCAACCAACCATAAAACAGCTGCCAGCGGCCTGCGCGCTCATAGAACCATCGGGGTGAACCCCATTGATGAAACCAACGCCAACCCATTAGTTAGAACC
>CAJWFL010000016.1:0-22465 GCA_913031455.1 uncultured Gammaproteobacteria bacterium | reverse complement strand
GTCGAGGGTGTTGCAAGCAAGGCCATCACGAATGCGTGGTCCCAAGGACAACGCATGAGTAATATCATTCAGGATTTAATGATGTTATCTCAACTCGAAACGTCGCAAAACGCTGAGCTTTCAACGTTCAGCCTAGACAATGTGGTGGATCAGGCTGTCCAACAGGCACACTTGTTAAAAGAAAATCTCGATAAAAAGCAGACTCTCATCGATCTGTCGATCTCAGGACCTTGGGAGATGACAGGGAGTCATAACGAGATTTATTCGCTACTCTCGAATTTGCTCAGTAATGCTATTCGATACTGTCCCGATGGATCCTCAGTCAATGTCTCGATCGCGTTAACAGAGAGCGATGTGATTGTGCAAATCAGTGACAACGGCCCAGGCATCCCAGAAGCACATATCCAACGACTCACCGAACGATTTTACCGTGTCGACAATAGTCACACATCAACGACCGGCGGAACAGGCCTTGGTTTATCGATCGCCAAACACATCGTGAATCGACACGACGGCGAACTCAATATCAGTTCTCACCTGGGGTCAGGAACGGTCGTAGAATGCCGTTTCCCAGCCAATCGAATCAATCACCCGGTTAATCAAAACTGTTCTGATTAATTCCGGGATGTCGAACGTCGACACCTTGCACTAAATAGATCACATACTCGGCAATATTTGTCGCGTGGTCGCCAACGCGCTCCAACGATCGGGCAATCCAAACAATATTCAATACCCGCCCTATGTTTCTTGGATCTTCAATCATGAAGGTCGCAAGCGCTCTCAATGCCGATTGATATACCTTATCAACCTCGCGCTCACGTTGGAAAATATCCCTTGCAAGGTTAATATCATTACGAGCAAACGCATTTAGTGATTCATTTAACATTTTAGCAACGTGCTCGGCGATCCGTTGAATCTCTATTACTCCGACATCGCTGCCGCTGATAAAACATTCGAGACTCAGTCTGCCCACTTTCTCCAACTCGTCACCCATACGCTCAAGGTCTCGAACAATCTTCGAGACGGCGAGAACAAGGCGTAGGTCCGAAGCAATTGGTTGTCGCCTGACAATCAGTGCCTCAACCTGCTCATCCAAATCGATTTCAGCCGCATTGATCTTCTGTTCGATTTCACCCACTTGACTCAATAAAGATGAATCCTGAGTCGAATAGAATTGCAAAGCAGATCGCAGTTGCTCCTCGACGAGCCCTCCCATCTCTAACGTTGAGCGCCTTAGAGACTCTAGTTCTTCATTGAATTCGCTCGAGATATGCCGAAAGAAATCGTCATTTAAGTCATTCACTTTTTATCCGAATCGTCCTGTTATGTAATCTTGCGTCAACTCGTGCTTTGGATTTGTAAACACTTGTTTCGTGTCACCGACTTCAACAAGTCTTCCAAGATGAAAATATGCTGTTCTATCAGATACCCGAGCAGCTTGTTGCATCGAGTGGGTAACAATCACAATGGTATATTGCTCTCGTAACTCGTGGATCAGTTCCTCAACTTTCGCCGTTGCAATCGGATCCAACGCTGAGCATGGCTCATCCATCAAGATGACCTCGGGGCTTACTGCAATGGCGCGTGCGATGCACAACCGTTGTTGTTGCCCGCCTGACAAGCCTGTCCCCGGCTGATCCAGTCGGTCTTTCACTTCCTCCCAAAGACCAGCCCGTTGTAATGATGATTCCACGATTTGATCAAGTTCAACTTTACTTGCAGCAAGGCCATGAATGCGCGGACCATAAGCAATATTGTCAAAGATTGATTTCGGAAACGGATTTGGCTTCTGAAAAACCATGCCGACCCGCGCGCGCAAAGACACAACATCAATCATCGGATCATAAATATTCTGGTCATCGATTTTTATTTCGCCGCCGACTTGGCAGATATCAATGGTATCGTTCATCCGATTTAGGCAACGGAGAAACGTCGACTTGCCGCATCCGGATGGCCCAATAAACGAAATAACCTGACTGACTCCGATATCCACGCTAATATTATCGATAGCCTGTTTGTCACCGTAAAACACATCGACATGCCGGGCTGCCATTCGCGGATTGTCAACATGAATGTCGCCGATTGTTTGTTCCGGGATCGCTCGTCCCTCCAGTTGGCTCGTGTTCTCGACCATTGACTCACTCGTCACCCTTTCCATCACTTTAATCCTCTTACCAGCGTCGTTCTAGCTTTTTACGAAGCAAAATCGCAGCAGCATTCATGCTAATTAGGAACGCAAGTAGCACGATAATTGCGGCACTGGTTTTTTGAATAAACATCCGTTCCGCAAAGTCAGCCCACATAAAAATCTGTACCGGTAGCACTGTGCCTGGATCGGTCACGCCTCCAGGTACGTCAACGATAAAAGCGACCATGCCAATCATCAAAAGCGGAGCTGTTTCACCCAACGCCTGTGCCATACCAATAATCGTTCCCGTCAGCATACCTGGCATGGCTAGTGGAAGAACGTGGTGCATGATGGTCTGCATTTTTGAAGCGCCCACACCAAGAGCGGCATCCCGGATGCTTGGTGGCACAGCACGGATCGCGGCTCGAGATGAGATAATAATGGTAGGCAATGTCATCAGCGCTAAGACGATACCCCCAACTAATGGAATCGAACGAGGCATTCCAAACACAATAATAAAAATGGCTAGTCCCATGATACCAAACACAACTGATGGCACAGCCGCGAGATTGTTAATGTTGATTTCAATGATTTCGGTCAGCCGATTCTTAGGTGCCATCTCCTCCAGATAAACTGCTGTCGCGACACCGAGGGGGAAGGCAATTGCAATACATACTAGAAGCGTCAGAATCGATCCAACGAGCGCGCCGCGAATACCTGCCATTTCAGCATCCCGAGAGGCAGACCCAAAAAATAAGTAATCACTGATCTGGTAGCTCACGCGTCCCTGAGCATTCAGCGCATCAACATAATCGATTAACTGATTACTAATTCGCCGATCTGCCTCTGGAGTCTCGCGGGAAATCAGCCCTCGAAGAAACGTGTCAACGTCATCATCAACAGCAAACTGAATCGCGACGGTAGATCCTAATCGATCTGGATTATCCAGCACGTAGTTCTTCAACCGCTGGCTAGAACCTGATGAGATTAATCGTCTAGCATCACGCTTGGCCTTGCGGCCTTCAGGGTTCCCTAATGCTTGATACAGCGAACTCCGAATCACGCCATCAAAGTCCCCTTCAGAAAGGGATTCGGCAGTCATTTGTCCACTCGGGTCCAACTGTTGTTCGTCCAACTTAAGATCTAATGTGACGTAGTACTGAAAAAAGCCCGGAATCCCTTTACTCAAGATGCCCACGAATAGTAAAACGAGAAATCCAAGAGCAATTGCTACTGCAGTTTTTCCCAGCCACACAAACCGAGTTTCTTTGCGTTTACGCAAATGAATAGATGCTGCGACGCGTTCAGCTGCCTTTTGAGGATCCAATCCTTGATATGGACGATCAGTCATACTGCTCTCGATACTTTTTAACGATTTGTAGTGCAAAATAATTCAAAGCCAGTGTTGTGATGATTAGCATCAATGCCAGTGCAAACGCTGACAGCGTTTTAGCTGACTCAAACTCCTGATCTCCCACGAGAATTGTCACAATTTGAGAAGTTACCGTTGTCACAGCATCCAGCGGGTTAAAGGATAGATTAGCTGCCAAACCTGCGGCCATCACAACAATCATTGTTTCACCTACCGCTCGCGATACAGCCAAAATGACCGCTGCGACAATACCGGGGAGTGCGGCTGGCAAAACAACCTGCCGTACAGCTTCGCTTCTGGTTGAACCAAGCCCATAGGCAGCATCACGCAAAGATTGAGGAACAGCATTGATGACATCATCTGACAGCGATGAAATAAACGGGATGATCATGACTCCCATGACCAAACCGGCCGCCAATGCAGACTCAGAAGCAACTTCCAAGCCGATAGATTCACCAATAGATTTCACAACAGGTGCAACTGTCAATGCAGCGAAAAATCCATAAACGACTGTTGGCACTCCCGCCAAAATTTCCAGCAATGGCTTGACGATACCGCGGATACGCGGCGTGGCATACTCAGCCAGATAAATCGCACTAAACAAACCAATCGGTACCGCAACCGTAAGCGCAATTGCTGAGATTAAAAATGTTCCGACGAACATCGGAATCATTCCGTAAGTCGCAGTACCACCTCCTGACCCAGCGCGCTCTGCCCCTTCAAACTGTGGATTCCATTCCAACCCAAATAGAAAGTCCTGAGGAGGAATTAACTTAAAGAATCTGATCGATTCGAAAAGAACCGATAGCACGATGCCAATCGTTGTCACGATTGCGACAAGCGAGCTTCCAATCAACATCCAAGTCAAGACCCGCTCGACATTGTTCCGAGAACGAAAAGCGGGGTTAATATGTCGATATCCTAATAGACCGCCGACCAATGACGTCGCAAGGACAAGCCAATTTGCGACAATGATTGCGGTGGCCTCCCAGCGTATCCAAGCATCACCGGCAGACTGAACCCAGGGCTCAACTTCGCCGAAATTGATCCCATTCACCACATTTGAGATCTTCGCCAACGCAATCGCACGGTCGACCGTATCACCAATTAAGATCTCTTCAGGAAAATAATCTCTGGCCATGAATTGGAACAAGAGATCTTTACCAATCGAAAGGATCAACAGGACGATCAGGGCTGGCAGTACCGAAGTGAGAGCAGCCCATGCCCCGTGATAGTGAGGCAATGAGTGGAGTTTTCCAGCGTCATTTGATCTGAGTGCAAACGCAACTCGCTGGCCTGCTATGAAGTACAGGGCGCCAATCACAAGCACTGTGAGCATCAAGTTCGTAATAGACACGTGAACTTTCCCTCAGACATAAAAAGACCGAACGGATTGTCCCGTTCGGTCATCAGATAATCAACTAGCGGAAATGATTACTTGAGATCTGCAGCTACCAGAACTGGAAGATCTGTCATACGAGCTTTCATTTCTGCAGCTTCTTCAGCACCAAGTGGGATCATCCCAGCATCAGCAAGAATACCATCGTCGCCCCAATGCTTTAGCCACTCAGCCATATACTTCTCTACACCAGGAACAACACCGAGGTGCTGATGCTTGACGTAGAAGTAAAGCGCACGTGATGCTTTGTACGAACCATCACCGATTGCATCGAATGTTGGCACAACACCTGACAACTCGGCACCTTGAAGTGTGTCAGAGTTCTGGTCAAGGTACGAAAAGCCAAATATGCCGTAAGCCTTAGTATCTTCTTGAAGCTTCTGAACGATCAAATTGTCCTGCTCACCTGCCTCGACATAAGCACCGTCTGTACGCATCGCGCGACATGCTTTTGCTTTTTTCCCGGCAGCCTTTAATGCCGCTTTTGCATCAGCATCCTTCTTACAGTAAGCCTTTTCATTCACGATTTCAGCATACGAAGCGCGTGTACCCGATGTAGTTGGTGGTCCGTATACGCGGATTTCTGTATCAGGTAGCGAAGAATCAATGTCTGACCATTTCTTATATGGGTTTGCAACCATCTTACCGTCGATCGCAACTTCAGCTGTCAACGCCTTGCCAAGGTTTAGCAAAGAAATCTTGAGTTGCTCACCACTTTTCGAGTTAGCGACAACGATTCCGTCGTAACCGACTTTAATTTCAGTTAGCTTTACACCGTTCTTTTCGCAGTAATCTAGCTCTTTCGTCTTCATACGCGAAGATGCGTTACCGATATCGATGAACTCTGTTCCGATTCCGTCGCAAACACCTTTCTTACCAACCGAAGAACCACCAGATTCAACAACTGGGGTTTTTTGGTTGTAATTACGTCCTAGACGCTCAGCAACGATTGTTGCAAATGGAAGAACAGTTGATGAACCAGCGATGCTCACGTAATCACGTGCTACAGCAGTCGTGCTCATCGCAACTGCCAAAGCGGCAGAAGTAGCGATACGAACAAACATGGAGGACTCCTTTAAAGTTTTTTCTCTAAGCCAAAACACAGCCTTTCGGCTACTGTTTTTGACCAACTAGCGTTGTACCGCCCAAATGTTACAGGAACATTACAATCCGTAATTTAACAATCTGAAGTCGCAAGTACTGCGGTACTAACCCTGCGCAAGCTCTAGAAGAAGTTGTTCGGTCTCATCCCAACCGATACAGGCATCAGTGACAGATTGTCCGTAAGTAAGTTCTGGAAGGTTCGGTTTCAGTGGCTGATTACCAGCAACCAAGTGACTCTCAATCATCACGCCAAAGATACCGTGATCAGACGCTCTTCGTTGTTCAATCACACTCTCAACCACCAGACGTTGCTTGGTGTGATCTTTCAACGAATTACCGTGGCTGCAATCCACCATCAAATACGGCGGTAACGATTTTGCTCGGAGCGCATCAAGGACTGTCTCGACATCGGCACGTTGATAGTTCGGTCCAGATTGCCCTCCACGCAAAATCACATGGCAATCCGGGTTACCAGTGGTACCAAAAATTGCAGCGACCCCTTGCTTCGTAACCGACAGAAAGTGGTGGGAGTGACTAGCCGCTTGTACCGCATCGATCGCGATTGTGATCGTGCCATCGGTACCATTCTTAAAGCCCACAGGCATTGACAGTCCTGACGCCAACTCGCGGTGTACCTGACTTTCTGTCGTTCGCGCACCTATCGCCCCCCAACTAACTAAATCAGCGACAAATTGTGGGCTGATGGTGTCTAAGAACTCACATCCGACAGGTACTCCCTGCTCGACCAAATGAGCCAAAAGGCTTCGTGCTTTATGGAGACCCTTATTTACATGAAAGCTCTGATCTAGATGCGGGTCATTAATCAGACCTTTCCACCCGACAATCGTACGCGGCTTTTCAAAGTACACACGCATCACGATTTTTAACGTATCGCTGTATGCATCGATCAAAGGTTTCAGTCGCGCTGCGTATTCTTTCGCAGCGTCAGGATCGTGAATCGAACATGGACCGACAACCACCACCAAGCGTGGATCACAGCCATGCATAATCTCTGTAATTTCAGCGCGATCCTTAGCAACTGATGCCACCATTGCGTCTGACATCGGCAATTCTTCCAACAAAATGGCCGGCGTGATCAATGGTTTCATCTGCGCGATTCGAGTGTCATCAACGACTAATGGGTTTTGCACGATATATTCTCCTAACGAGCGCACAGTGTGACCTGTTATCAGTGGTTGCGCAAAGATCGCAAACATGCGGAAATCCGATTATGCAGCTTGTCTTTTCCAACGATCTCAACACCCTTGTCGATACGGCCGCGGGTGTTCTCTCAGCTGAGAGTTTTAGATCTCCGCTCGCTCCAGATTGGTTAATCGTGCCCAATCACGATACCGGTCGCTGGCTACAAATTGAGCTGACCGATCGTTTAGGAAGTTTAGCCAACACCAAAGTCACGACTTTTAATGAGTTCATTTGGTGGATTTCAGACGCGCATCCAGATCAACCATTTCAGTCTGGTTTGTACTGGGCTATCGCAACAATTTGGCAGCAAAAATATCCTGAGTTAACTCAACCTGAGTATCTACAACAAGTCGGTTGCTTATTCGAGATATTCCAGAATTATCTAGCTGAGCGCCCTGACTGGCTGACCAATCCTGAAAAAGCCTCATCGCTAATACAACAATCTTCCGGCTGGCAAATCGCTCTCTGGCGAGACATCGAGCCACTGCTGCCGACTGCCCCACATCGAAAACTCGTGGATGCTCTCAAAGAACCAAATTCAGAACGTCTCGATTCGATCGCTCGCATCATTCTTTTTAATCCAGATCGTCTATCGATGCTCGCAATGAACGCTCTGAAACAATGGTCACACAACGCACCATTGTTTCTTTGCACCCAATCTCCGTCCCCAGAGCCTTGGTTTACGCAGGGAGCGCTCGAGCTACCGGAAACTCACCCCATTCTTGCAGACCTGTGTCGTGAAAAAGCCAAAGTCTTGTCGATGCTCGGCGACGATGAACCAATCGAGGGCTATACGCCAACTGCACCGAAAAGTGCACTGTCCGAACTCAAGGCGCAGATCTTTGACAACCGAAAGGCATCCATCAAGATCGATCAGTCCGTCTCTTTGATCAGTGCAACGAGTCCAACCCAAGAAGTTATGGAATTGAAGCGGTGGCTGATCGATTGGTTGAATGTTGATCCAGTCCGAAACCTCAAAAAAGTACAGATCGTGACACCAAATCCGGCTTTGTATGGACCGATCGTACAACGGATATTTCATTCATCTGATCTGTTACAGCGGCTTCCAACCACAGCGGATCCTTTAATCATTCAGCCAATCGAAGTGGCCGCAATCAATCTGCTAGCCGGGGTGTGTCGCTCAGGCTTTAAAGCCGGTTCGGTGTACCGATTCTTATCAAATATCACAGTCCGCGAGACACTTGAGCTCAGTGACCAGCAATTGAGACGTATCCAACGTTGGATTGTGCAATCAGGCGCACGACGTGGGATATCAGGCTATCGACACACCTTGCAAGCTGCCAAAAAGCGGCTTTTGAGAGGACTGATGACTGATCCAGACGCTGCCTTTAAAACTGACAGCACGCCAACCGAATCGATTGAGCAAACTGATGGGCTTGATCGACTCATGGGAGTCCTCTCTGCCATCGAACATCTACTGTCTGCAACCGACATGATGCCTCTTCATGCTGCAATCCAACGGATTGACGAGGCGGTCAACCGGCTGACTCTTGGTCACATTTCAAGTTTGAATCTCCACCGACTCACCACCCGATTTGCAGAAGCTAATGTCAATCTAAACACGGTCTTTCAGTGGGTTCAGTTAAACCAACAAGCCGGGCTGTCTCGACCGCTTGCACTCAATGACCAACTATCAGTCACCGCGCCGCAAACCATTCGTAGTATTCCAAATCAAGTGGTCGCGATACTCGGAGCAAACCATGACACTTTCCCTCAAGAATCCATTGAACACCCTTGGGATTTAATTGCAAAAAACCCTTGCCCTGGCGATTTAATCGAATCTGAAAAAGAACGCCAAGTGCTTGCCGATATCGTGTTGAATACAAGCGATCAGTTGTGGATTAGCTGGATCGGAAAGCACCCCATCCACCAGACCACAGAACTTCCCGGTCCAGGCGTGGTCTCATTGATTGATTGCTTTAGGGATCCTGATAACGCATCTCCAGTTGTTGAACTACCCTCAGGAATCAATCTTGATGGGCGTCCAACGCGCGATCCTGAGGCAACAACGTTGGAGCAGGCGATTCAGACCGCCTGGACCGTGCAAGAGTTTCTTGATGTCGCCGCAGAGCCGGCTGTCGCATTTCTAAAGCAAAAAGGGGCTCGCATTCGTGTTCCTGAGTTCCCGGAACTCAATGTTGAGCCATTGGCTATCGATACCTTCAGCGCGTTTAAAATGCGGCAGCGCGTCGCCGAACGGCAATTAACGGCGGACTCTCTTGTTGACTGTCTCATGTATGACGCGGAACTCCCCGATGAAATCGATGTCTACGAAGCACTGCAACACTACGCCCCTTCAGTGGTTTTTGACGCTCTCGCGACACAAGCCCAAGTAGTGGAACCATCGGAATTAAGGCTTGGTCAATTCATAGTACAGGTTGATGGGATCAGCACGATCACAGCGCCCCGAATTGTGATCAAGTCCTCGCTTGACGGTGTCAGAGGCCTCCGCGCTCTGCTTGAAGGATTGATACTTTATGCGATTGAACCAACAGAGCAGATTTTTCAGCTGGTGACTTTTGATCATCGTGTCACACCATTCGGTCCGATTCCGACCGATGAAGCAAAAACGTTGCTTAATGATTGGTTAGAAGCCATTTGCGATCGACACGCTCCGTGCGCGCTCATTGCGCCACTCGCGCTAGCAACAGCGAAAACGCTCGCCAAAGATGGCGCCGCAAATCCTCGGATTGACTGGAATCACAGGACACTTGCGCAACAACCCGAATACCGGCGTATTTTTCAAAATGATCCACACATCTCAGAGAAACACTCGGATCTTTGTCACCGCCTAGTCCAACCGCTTCTTCATTATTTGGGAAAACCTTGTGAAACGCTTTAAGCCAGAACTCCTCCCGCAATCTGGGCGACATTTAATCGAAGCAAGTGCGGGAACCGGAAAGACTTATGCGCTGATGTCACTCATGATGCGCGCTCTGGCGATCGAGGGTCGTCAACCTGAGGATTGTCTGCTAGTGACGTTTACTCGAGCATCAACTCGAGAACTGAGAGCACGTGTTCGGGAACGGCTGATCGAAGAGATCAATCAACTCAGCCACAGGCAATCGGATTTAGCAACCAGTTATCCGGAGTTGTCAAAAGACGTCGGTATCGAGCGGCTCAGCCGCGCACTTCGACGAATCGATACCATCGAAATACAAACCATCCATGGCTTTGCAATGCGTTTGATCAATGACTTTGGACCAAGCGTTGGGGTCCCGAGCTTTCCCGTGGAGACTGAGGTCGCAAGCATTCGTCAAGAAGTTGCGATCGATTGTTACCGACAACTCGTCACGGAACATGGTGCACAAATTGTGAGCTCACTCACTGGTGGCCTAAAAGCATTCGTAGGCCGCGCTGAGCTCGCATGGAAACCAATCGATCACATCAACCCCTCCATAACAGACTGCCCAAATCTCAGTGGAATTGCGTCTGAATTCACTAATCGAAAGGATGCTTTGTTCTCCGATACCGAGTCACTCTTTGCCTTGAAAGGATTGATCCTCAAATCGCTCAAAACACACTGCGCCGCGATCGAAAAAGCGACGACTCGTCAGGAGATTCCTGAAAGAACGATGACGTATTTTCGAGAGCGGGAAGGTAAGTTCAAAGGCACAGCATTCGATCATTGGGTCAAACTCGTCAAACCTTCAGCCATCGAAATCGAGTTTCGCGCATATTGTCTCCATCTATTACGACGTCTGTTTCGGCGCCGACTGAATGAACTCGGAATCACAGACAATGATCAGGTGATTCGTGATGCAGCCGAAGCCGCAAAACGGCTCGACAACGATAGACCCACACATACGCTTATCCTCGTCGACGAATTCCAAGATACCGATCGTCATCAATGGGACATGCTTGATCATTTATATCCAGATGAGTCAGACCGTTTAATGGTCATGGTCGGCGATCCTAAACAAGCAATCTACCGATTCCGTGGAGCTGACACCGCGTTCTACCATCAAATCCGAACAACCCTTCCCGAACATAGTCTCTGGTATCTGGATACAGTCTATCGGTCTACGCAGACGGTCGTTGATGGGCTCAATGCGCTATTCGATGGCAACTGTACTGTCGGCAAGCAGCTACAATATCAACGGCTAGAAGCCGGTCGCCCCCACGATATCGCGCCTTTAACGGTCAAGCATCAAGCAACCGCTGGGTTTCACTGGGCCAACTCGTTATCACCTGAATCCATCGTCTTGCTGACTCGATCACTTTTGGCCGGCGGACAAGAGGGCTCGTGCCGGATCGCCGCACGACCGATCAGTGAAAAAGATCTCTGTATCTTAGTTCAGAGTCGCACCACGGCACAGAAGATCAAAAAAGCCGGCGACCGAATGGGTCTTGCCTTTCACTATCAGAACAAAGCCAGTATTTTCAGTCGGCGGATCGCCACAGAAATGGTGTTGATTCTTGAGGCGATTGCAAATCCAGATGATCTCTCGAGCATCGCGTCTGCTGCGTCAACAACCCTTATGGGTTTCGATCTCAACGCACCAGGACAACTGAGCGAACAATCGCGCTTTGTTGAATTGCAAACCGAACTTTTCAATGCACGAGATCTTTGGAAATCCGATGGGCCAGCGGCTGCTGTCACGCGTTTATTTGAGATCTGTCTGACCGCTCAGCGTATTCCGCACAATCTGAATGGACTCGAAGACTGGAATATATTGACTCACTGTCTAGAAATTTTTGGTGAAGACGCAAAAGGCTTATCACCCCTTGAAGCAGCGATGTGGTGGTCGCAACAAACAACCGCTACCAACGATGCCGATGATCGGACGAGCCAACGACCACCGATCGAATCAGGCGCTGTGACTATCAACACCATCCATGGAGCGAAGGGCCTCGAATATCGCGTGGTCATTTTGGCCGATGAAATCACAGCAAAAGCACTTCCCAAAAACGCATGGGGGCTCGATTACTGTAACGCCAATGGATCGATCATCGATCTCACAGAGACAGCCTTTGAACCCGCACTTCGTGATCAGGAAGAAGATCTCAACCGCCTGCTCTATGTGGCTCTGACTCGCGCAAAGCATGCCGTATTTTTGGGGATTCCAAACGCGGGAAGTACGCTACATCGTCTGCTTGATGATCGCGACTTGACAGGCCTCGGGACCGATCACCAAGTGGTTGAAATTTCCTCGGTCGAGCAAGTGATTCAACCCATCGCGATCCCGCTAGCAGCCACTCCATATTTGAAACAACCGCACCACCCATCATGGTTTTTCAGAAGTTTCTCAGGATTGATTAAACATGGTGGTACCCATGAGATCATTTCCAAAGCCGCGGATGAAGAGCATGCTTTGGTAGAGACCGACTTCAACGAGAAATGGCATAGAGTTCCGGGGGGTACGGACACCGGTAATTTTATTCATACCGTTCTCGAATGGCATGCGAGTGACACGAGAGATACGCCTGCACTTGAGCACTTCATCAAGACCAATTGGCCAGTCCATCTCGATCCGATTCACGTACCCATTGTCATTGATTGGGTACAACAGATCCTCTCAACCAAAGTCTTTCCACATGTGATGCTCGAGACATTGAACGTGGACAGAAAAAGACCAGAGCCACAGTTTGAACTCCCATTAAAGCGCGGATTACAGTTACAAGATCTTATAAACGCGTGTGCTGCCTTTTCCTGGTGGAAACCAGTCGATTCAATAGCCGAACAATCCATCGATGGTCATTTAATTGGATTTATTGACCTGGTATTTGAGGCAGACGGCAGATTCCATCTCATCGACTACAAAACAAACCATCTCGGACCAAATGATCAAGCGTACTCAGACGAGCGTATCGAGTCCGCCATGGAACATGCGTTGTATCGGTTTCAAGCAGCGATTTACGCCCTCGCATTACACCGCTGGCTGAAAAGCCGATTGGCAAACTACGATCCCGAAAAACATTTGGGTGAGGTAATTTATCTTTTTTGTCGCGGGGTCGATGCACCCAATCGTGGTATTTGGAGGCGACCAATTGAGATGAATGGTGTGCTGGCGTTAGAGGAGAGTTGCCTATGCATCCCATGACATCAGAAGATGTGTTCAATTTCATCAAAGAAGCCGGACTACCCAGACGATTAGAAGCCTCGGTCACACAATTATTTGAAGCAATTCATCAAGGACATACTGCGCAGCGCTTATCCAATGAGGATGCTGATCTATGGGCACAAACCCTAATCGATTCAGAGCTCACGACACTCTTCGCTGTCAATCATGATGCGCTGCAAATTCGTCGACATTTCACCCAGGAATCGCGCGTTGCGGACGCACTCAAAAAGCGTTCAACGCTTCCTGCGCTAACGATCAGCGTTGACCCAAGACAACTGATGGCAGATGCCGATCCATCACAATCACGCGCAATTATCGGTGCGGCAAAACAACACCTCGCCATCGTGACAGGGGGCCCTGGTACAGGAAAGACGTCGACTGCAGCCGCTATTGTAGCTGCTAAACGAACCCTGTTCGAAAGACAGCCACGTATCGCCTTAGTTGCGCCAACTGGCAAGGCAGCCGTTCGCTTAACTGAATCATTTCACGCCGCAATATCAACAATGCCGTTAGTTGATCTCGAACCTGTGATAGCGACGACGATTCATCGACAACTCAAAGAACTGGATTCAGCTGACATTGTGCTGATCGACGAAGCTTCGATGGTGTCACTTGATTTATTTGATCGATTGCTGAAGTCGCTAGCCGATCATGCGCATCTTGTATTAATGGGTGACCCCAACCAGTTAGCCAGTGTTGAAGCCGGAAGCATCCTCAAAGTCCTCACAGAATCAAATATGTTATCTCATCATTGCTTTGAGCTGACTCAACGCCATCGAATTGAGGGTCAGGAAACACTGGCTCAACTCCAGGATCTGTGTTTATCCGGTGACTCTCAACACTTCATTCAAGGGCTGAGGGATTCGGGCATGTTTTGGGAAGACAACCAACGAATCGACCGTCTACAAAGCGCTCTGATTAACGGATATCGACCCTATTTCGAGGGTCTACAACGGACACGAACCCCAGCCTCTTCGGATTTCCAGTGCCTGACAGCAATCAGCGAGGGTGCCGGTGGACGTCAGATGATCAATCATTTAGTCCAAGTAGAAACCCAACGTCTCGGCCTGAACGGCTTCGGCGAGCGTTTATTGATAACCGAAAATCAGGCGGGAATCGGCGTGTTCAATGGAGATATCGGTACTGTCGTTGGTTGTTATGACTCGCCAAATCCGCGCGTCCAATTTGAGAATCTTGACCAACCACTTCGAAAAAACCAACTGGGTGCGGTCGAATCTGCCTGGGCAATTAGTATCCATCGATCCCAAGGATCTGAATACCAATCTGTCTTCATTTGTCTGCCTGAGCCAATCACATCGCAATCACGTTTCAAGCCAAGTAGGGAGCTTGTTTACACTGCGCTCACAAGAGCCAAAGAATCGATCCAATTTTTTGCAACAGAATCGATGATTGCTCGAGCGATTTCGCAGACAACGCATCGTGTGACCTGTCTTGACCACTTCTTGAATGCCTCATGACCATGTAAACTTTAAACACTTCAATCGGATAACAAGGAATTGACGTGGAGCTTGATGAGCAGGATCCAACCCCAGAAGGCGAATTGATTCTCAGAGTCATTGCGCATCCTCGATTCACAAATGCGCTTGGCGATATTTATGCTGGATGGTTGTTGGATCAAATGGATCAGGCAGCCGCCCAGATCGCAATGAAAACAAGTGGTGGTCGTTGCGCGACTGTATCAATTGAGAATGTTGATTTTATTGCGCCGGTGCCTGTTGGGTCAGAGGTTTCGATCTATGGCGAACTGGAGGATATTGGTCGCTCATCGATGCAGATCCGCATTGAAGTCTGGATAACAGAACAAGACGCTGAAAGTTATAAGTCCACCGAAACCCGATTTGTCTTCGTCGCGATAGATTCCAATGGGCGGATTCGTCAGGTTCCTGGGTCCTAATTATCCGAGTGGCACAAGCTTTGCGTACTGAAGGACCAGCCACTTTTTCGAACCATCGTCAAAACGGACCTGTACTTTCATTTGTGGCCCTGATCCCTCAAAAGCCAAGACCGTCCCTTCGCCAAATAACCCGTGGTCAACGCGCGAACCAACCCCTAAGCCTGTCTGTTCCCCAGACCCATCATCGTAATCTTGGAATCTCGGATGCCGATGCGGACGATCAACTGGTCTTGCGCCAAATGATGATGACACAAACGGCCGGCTAATTTGTGATTCCAAACGAACCTCTTCAATACAGTCTTGTGGAATCTCGCGAATAAACCGACTCAGAAGGCCAAAATGATCACGGCCGTTCAACCGACGTGTCTCTGCATAAGTCACGACCAAATGCTGCATTGCGCGTGTAATTCCCACATAGGCAAGACGTCGCTCTTCTTCAAGCCCACCTGCAGAATCAAGGCTCATCACATGAGGAAACAGCTCCTCTTCAGCGCCCACTAAAAAGACCCGAGGGAACTCGAGTCCTTTGGCCGAGTGAAGCGTCATTAATTGAACTGCATCTGCATCTGGGTCCGCTTGGGTTTCACCTGCATCGAGACTTGCTTGAGACAAAAACTGAAGAAGTACGGACGACTCCTCATCCTCGGGCTCAAAGGCACGACACGCACTGACGAGTTCGTTTAAGTTATCAACGCGCGCTTGACCACGCTCTCCCTTTTCTGAACCGTGATATGCAAGGAGCCCCGTGGTGTCGATTACATCACGGGCCAGATCTGACAATTCGAGATCAGTCGCTTTGCGATCGAGGTCATTGATTAAATCAATAAATGCAACCACAGCGGTTTTCGCACGACCGCTCAATCCGTCACCGCGGGTCAGTTGTAACGCAGCATCCCATAATCCTTTGCCTTCATCCCGCGCCATTTGGCGAATTTGTTCGACTGTCCTCTCACCAATACCCCGTGGTGGAACATTGATAATGCGTTCAAAAGCCGTATCGTCGAACCGGTTTTGAATCAGCCGTAAATGCATCAGCGCATTTTTGATCTCGAGCCGTTCATAGAAACGTTGGCCACCATAGATTCGATATGGAATACCTGCGCGTAGCAATGCATCTTCAAGAACACGCGACTGGGCGTTACTACGATAAAGAATCGCTTGCTCTCCATAGAGACCGCCTTGATCGACATGTTGGCTTATGCGGTTGGCAACAAAACGCGCCTCGTCTTGCTCGTTAAAAGCTGCATAAAGCTGGATCGGGGTACCCTCGCTCTGGTCCGTCCACAGCTCTTTTCCAAGTCGACCCGTATTGTTTGCGATCACTGCGTTCGCCGCCTTCAAGATCACGTCAGTGGATCGATAGTTTTGTTCTAATCGAATGGTCGTCACTGGCGCAAAGTCAGATTCATACCGATGAATATTCTCTATCCGGGCACCGCGCCACGCATAAATCGATTGATCATCATCACCGACCGCCATGACACGAGTTTTCGTGCCCGCAAGTAAACGGATCCATGCATATTGAATGGTGTTTGTATCTTGGAACTCGTCGATCAATAAGTGACTAAAACGGTCTCGATAATGCCGCAAAAGCTCTGATTTGTTTTGAAGTGTCTCGAACGTACGCAATAATAACTCGCCGAAATCGACAAGATTCTGCGCGTTACATCGCGCCTCATATTCGGCATACAGCCGGATCAACGTGTCGTTGTAATAGTCACGTCCCGTTTGTAGATGATGCGGCCGCTGACCTTCATCCTTGCAACTATTAATAAAGCCAGCTACGGCGCGCGGTTTAAATTTCGCATCATCCAGTTGCAAGTCTGCAATGATACGCTTCATCATCCGTTGCTGATCATCTGAATCAAGAATCAAAAACTGCTCAATGAGTCCGGCATCACGCCAATAGGAACGTAAGAATCGGTGCGCCAGACCGTGGAAAGTACCAACCCACATCGCATGCAATGATCGGCCAAGCGTCTCTTCTAGCCGTTCACGCATTTCGCGCGCCGCTTTATTGGTAAAGGTTACAGCCATCAATGCATGGGGAGACAACCCTTGGTCGCGCATCAAGTAGGCCATGCGCTCGACCAGCACGCGGGTCTTGCCAGATCCTGCACCAGCAATCACAAGTAAATTCGATCCAGGCGCCGTCACCGCCTGATACTGGGGAGAGTTCAATTGCATTGAGAAAGTGTAGCGGGTTTTAACGCATCAGCGCATGCTGATTTAACTCAGGAATCGTACGATCGGAAACGTAGCCGAATAACAGAAACGTTTATAGAGAAAATTTATCGAAGTTATTTATAAATACTCTTGGAATTAAATTACACCCGTCCCCATACTTCATTCGTCACCGGGATCCCGGTGCGGTGTCAATGTAAAAAACGCATGACTCTATTTAAGGAGAAATCGCATGCAATTGAAGGGTACAAAAACTGAAGAAAGCTTGAAGGCTGCCTTCGCTGGCGAGTCAAAAGCAAACCGTCGTTACCTCTACTTCGCAACCATGGCGGACATCGAAGGCGCTCCAGAAGTTGCTAACGTATTCCGTAACACTGCAGAAGGTGAGACTGGCCACGCACACGGTCACATGGAATACCTCATTCAAGGTGGTTCAGGTGATCCTGAAACTGGCTTGGCTGCCGGAAACGTTGCCGAAGCACTTGAGTCTGCAATCGCAGGTGAAACTCACGAGTACACGGACATGTATCCAGGCATGGCCAAAGCGGCTCGCGAAGAAGGTTTTGACGAAATCGCTGATTGGTTCGAAACACTTGCGAAGGCTGAGCGTAGCCACGCAAATAAGTTCCAGAAGACTCTAGACGCGTACAAAGCAGAAGCTTAATTCGCCCGAAAGCCGGGGGTGCTCCCCCGGTTTTCATCCCCCACGGAGACAATGATGGCGACAGAAACAAAACGCGAAGGCAACCTTGAAGCGCCGACGCGGCACCCAATCGACTGGAAAAATCCTGAGTATTACGACGAAGACAAGCTCAACGCCGAGCTCGAGCGCGTGTTTGATATCTGTCATGGATGTCGTCGCTGTCTGAGTTTATGTAACTCATTCCCGACACTGTTTGATTTGATCGATGACAGCGAAACAATGGAAGTGGACGGTGTAGCGAAAGACGATTATGTCAAAGTCGTTGATGAATGTTATCTGTGCGATATGTGCTACATGGCAAAGTGTCCATACGTACCGCCACATCCATTTAATATCGATTTCCCACATCTGATGCTGCAAGCGAAAGCTGTGAAGCACCAGAAAGACGGGATGCCTGCTCGAGACAAGATCCTTTCAGACACAGACGGCCTTGGAAAACTCGCAGGAATTCCAGTTGTGACGGAGACAGTCAATGCTGCTAACCAATGGAAGCCCGTGCGCAAAGCAGTGCAAAGCGTACTCGGCGTTCACGAAAATGCATGGCTGCCTGAGTTTGCACCGAAAAAATTGCGTCAAATGATCAAGCAGTCGAAAGCTGTTGAGATCAAAGATGGTGAACGCACACCAGGCAAGGTTGCAATTTTTGCAACCTGTTATATCAACTATAACGAGCCAGGCATTGGTACAGACATGATCAAGGTTCTTGAGCACAACGACATCCCATGGGTCGTTGCTGAGAAAGAAGTCTGCTGCGGTATGCCGAAGCTCGAACAAGGTGATCTTGAGGCTGTTGATCGTCTGAAGCGAGTCAACATCCCACATCTCGCAAAACTGGCAAGCGAGGGCTACGCGATCATGGCAGGCATTCCATCCTGTACATTAATGTTTAAACAGGAAATTCCGCTGATGTATCCAGATGACCCAGATGTACAGGCTGTTAAAGAGGCATTCTGGGATCCATTTGATTACTTTATCGCGCGGATCAAGGATGGACTGATGAGCACCGACTTCAAAACCGGTTTAGGTACGGTGTCTTATCAAGCTCCTTGCCATGGACGGGTTCAGAATATCGGTAAGAAAACCGAAGAACTCTTGAAAATGATTCCTGACACCGATGTCAAAACCACTGAACGGTGCTCGGGTCACGCAGGGACATATGGCGTGAAAAAAGAGTTCCATGAGACGTCGATGAAAATTGGTCGTCCAGTATTCAGAACAATGAATGAGCAAAACCCAGACTACATTTCGAGTGATTGCCCACTCGGTGGTCACCATATCGCCCAAGGTATTCGTGAAAATCACGACAATGAACCCGCTTTAGCACATCCACTGTCATTGGTGGCTAAGGCTTACGGACTGAATCAGGAGTAAATATGACTAAAATCGCACGTAACTCCCTGCTGTCTTTGGAAGATTACGCAAAACAGCGGCCTGAAATTCGCACTGAAGCTATGCGCCTGAAGCGCATTCGTAGTGTCTTTATCGGACCAAATATGACATTACAGTTCGAAAATGAAGCGACCATCCGGTATCAAGTTCAAGAGATGCTACGCATCGAAAAGACGTTTGAAGAAGAAGGCATCATGGATGAGCTCGACGCTTACAACCCACTGATCCCAGACGGCTCGAACTTGAAATGCACTCAAATGATCGAGTTCCCTGACGAGGCAGAGCGGAAGGTGAAGCTTGCTGAATTAGTGAACGTTGAAAATAGGACCTACATTCAGATCCAAGGTTTTGATCGCGTCTATGCAATTGCTGATGAAGACCTCGAACGCGCCAATTCAGAGAAAACCAGCTCTGTGCATTTCTCACGCTTTGAATTCACTGCTGATATGGTCGCCGCCATCAAAAATGGTGCAGCAATCGCAATGGGATCAGACCATCCCAACTACAGTTATCGCATTGACGAGATCGATCCCGAAACCCAAGGTTCTCTGATCGAAGACTTTGCATGATCGAGTACTCCTAGTGACTAGCCCGGCTTTTTGTCGGGGCTTTTTTATGCCTAAAACAGAGTAGTATCGGATCAATGGTCGGGCGGAGAGTGTTATGAATAAAAACGTGATTGGCGGCATCTAGCCGGTATGAATCACGCCACGCTTAAATAGCGATTGAATCTCAGTATCTGAATAACCAAGCTCCATCAGTACCTGCACTGAATGCTGGCCATGGACCGGAGCCGCTCGTGACGCAACGGGCTGAGTACCATGAAATTTAACGGCCATTCCGAGCCCTTTCACTGGACCCACCCGGTCATGCTCCGTTTGAACAACCATGTCGCGAGCGAGGGCCTGCGGATGCTCAAGCATCTCTGTAATCGATAAAATAGGGCCTGCAGGAACACCTGTATGGTAGAGCTTTTCGAGCCAAACGTCAGATTCATGTTGGCGAAAGTACCCATTTAATATCTCGACCAGCGCATCAAGATTCGCCATCCGGTCAGCATTCGACGAAAATCTCGGGTCATTATTTAATTCATTCGCACCAATGACATCCAACAGTCGTAGCCAATTTCGCTGATTCGCAGCACCAATATTGATATAACCATCTGCAGTGGGAAACGCCTGATATGGCGCGTTCAATGGATGTGCTGAGCCAAGCGCTTGTGGAGACTCGCCTGTCGCTAAAGCGATGGCAGACTGCCAGTAGGTATGGGTAATCCCTGCTTCAAATAATGATGTATCAACGCGTGTACCAAGACCTGTTTTTTGCTTCCCAGCGTAAGCAGCAGCCGCGCCCATGGCTGCGAGGATCCCTGCTGTAATATCCGTCACTGGTGCCCCGACTTTAACGGGGCCGTCGTCCTGACCAGGCCCAGTGATGCTCATCAAGCCAGAGGCACCCTGCGCCACAAGATCAAACCCTGCTCGTTCACGATACGGTCCGGTACGACCATAACCCGATATCTCAATGTAAATGAGACCCGGGTTAATGGCCTTTAATTCATCATACGACAGCCCCAAACGTTCCATTGTATCGTGACGAAAATTCTCAATAACACAGTCTGCGTCTTTCAAAAGCGCTGTGAGAATTTTTTTTCCATCATCAGATTTCAGATCGAGAGCCATACCGCGCTTATTTCGATTCATCATCAAAAATGCAGCAGATTCTTCGCCAACACTTGGAGGGACCATGCGCCTGGAGTCGTCACCACCCTCGATTTTTTCAACCTTAATCACATCGGCGCCCATATCTGCCAACATCATTCCACACAAAGGTCCCGCCATAATGTGCGCCAATTCGATGACTCGCATGTCAGTTAGTGGTCTCTGCTGCGCACTCATCGACCACTCCATTTGGCTTTGCGTTTGGCGAAAAATGCATCAATACCCTCTGCAAAATCGTCGCTAAGGTAACAACGCTGAATGAGATCAATATCGTCGGGAGTTACACCTTGAGAGAGCCGTTTAAGGCCATCTCGCGTTGCCGAAATCGTCAGTGGAGCCAAGGTTATCAAATGTTGAGCGAGCGCTCTTGCTCGCTCGTCACAGATTGGTGCTGTCTCCAACACCTCGCTCACAAACCCCGACTCGACCAGAGGTGTGATTGATAAAAACTCTGCGGTTAGCAACAAATAACGCGTTCGCGACTCGCCAAGCAAATGCACCAGCCGATTGAGATTAGCAACTGACAGACAGTTGCCCAGAGTTCTTGCGATCGGCATGCCAAAACGTGTATCCGGCGTTCCTAACCGAATATCCGCAGCAGCCGCAATCGCGGCTCCACCGCCGGCGACGACACCATGCAAAGATGCAATTACAGGGATCGAACTTGATTCGACTGCGTCGATGACTCGGCCGATCATTGCTTCGTAATCGATGGCATCTTTGGCTGAATCGAACGCTTTAAAGTTAGAAATGTCGGTCCCAGACGCAAACGCTTTGTCACCCTCTGCTGTGAGCACGATTACGCGCGCGTCACCAGGATCGCGACACAAATCCTCAAGCGCCTGATACATCGCAAACGTTAGCGAATTCCGGGACTCTGGTCGCATCAGGCGGTATTCAGCAACACCGCCTCCCCGAACAACTGCGTAATCACCCACTTTATGACCTGTAAATAGCGTCAACTAAATACATCGGTACTGCCGGTACATAGGTACACAGCATCAAAACTGAAAATAAGACTGCGATGAAATAGATATTGATTTTCGAGACATCCCAGATATTCGCACGAGCAACCGCACATGAAGTGATCAACACACTGGCGACAGGCGGGGTCTGCTGGCCCAGCGCCAAGTTCAGAGTCACAACGAGACCAAAATGAATTGGGTCAATTCCTGCTGCTTGAATCAAAGGGATAACGATCGGAACCACCAAGATAATCGCGGCGGCTGAGTGCAAAAAGAAACCGATCACTAAGAAAAAC
>CAJWFL010000015.1:0-23170 GCA_913031455.1 uncultured Gammaproteobacteria bacterium | reverse complement strand
CTGTCTGCGTTTTAACGAATCTGTCTTTCGCGACAACAAACTTTCAGCAAGGTGCAGGAAACGCCGTTAGTTCAAATGCTGATGACACATTTCAAAAACTGATTGATGCCTGCGGTGATGTATCCATTTTAGGTTTACGTGCGCGTGCACGTCTTGAGATGAATCGTGCCACACCAGACGACCAATCAAAGATTGTTGAAATGATGGATCAAGCGATGGCGACTTGCGGATCTGGCGACATCGAAAAAGCAGCTGCACAGATGAATGAGGCCATTGCTTTTGGTAAAGCAAGCGTGACAGAAAATTTCGGAACAGATGCGTCGTCAACGACACCAGTTCAACCGTCCGAGTCAGTCGAACCGAAAGAGGATCAAGGCCCTCCAATGGCCTTGATCATTATCGGACTCGTGATCATCGCCGGGATTGTGGTAATGATCCGCCGTAAGAAATCGGACGATGATGATTAAAAAAAATATCTTATTCCTCTGCAGTGGAAACTACTTCAGAAGCCGCTTTGCAGAGCTGTGGTTTAACCATGAGGCAGAAAGCCGTCAGTTAGCGTGGTATGCAACGAGCGCGGGGCTCCTGATGGAAAATGAGAATCAAGGCAATATCTCGGAATACACCCGTACCTTTGCGCATGCGCGTGGTTGGATTGTTCCACATCGTCCACCAATTGCCGCATCGAAAACGTCATTCGATGATGCCGAGCGCGTGATTGCCCTGAAAGAGGCAGAGCACCGTCAGCCGATCGAATTACGCTTTCCGGAATATATGGACAAAGTCACGTTCTGGTCAATCCATGACGAGGATGTGATGAAACCGAGCGACATACTTCCGTTACTTGAATCCCAGTTGATTCAGTTTACCGACACACTTGATTAGTAAGTGAAACAAATTCACGCGCCCGTTCACCGTCTGGGTCTATCGCAAATTTTGGCCTATGGGCTCCTCTTCTATTCGTTTGCGTCGATCAAAGATTCGCTTGCACTCCATGTGGGTGTATCCGACTCAGCAATTATTACGGCTTTGTCTGTCGCCCTCTTCATCGAAGCACTTCTGGCCCCGGCTGTCGGTCAGTTAGTTGACCGCCTGGGAGCACTCACAGTTTTGCGTGCTGGCCTCGTCATTGGTGGGGTCGGATATGCCATGCTGACGCTTATCCCGACCATCGAGTGGGTCTGGCTGAGTATTGGTCTTGTGACGCTCGGACATGCACTCGGGACGTATACGGTCGCTTTCGCTGTTCCTGTACAATTTGATGAAAAAAGCGCCCGACGGAAAATCTCAATCATTACATTTTATGGCGGAGTGGCGAGCTCACTGGTGTGGCTCACACAGTCGGCTTTGCTTCCCACGATTGGGCTACGATACACAACTTTCCTCGGCGGTGGACTACTGATGCTGATGGGCGCCTTGGTCTTGCGCATGAAGACAGCCGACCGCCCTCCGAAAGTTAGCAACGTTAAACCCTTCCGATGGTCTTTATTGACGCGTGATGAAAAAAAAGCGATTGTCTTACTCGCGACGAGTGGAGCGGTGGATTACATCAACTTTACAGGATTAACACTTCTGTTCATAACTTGGTTCACCTACCAAGACTTTGGTGTCTACGCTGTATTGCTAGCATCGATCTACGGTCCCTTCCAAGTCGCAGGACGTGTTTTTGAAATGCGCTACGCCAGTCAATTCGATGCCCGCGTTAACTGTTTAGTCGCAATGACAGTGGTCGCAATTTCTCAGTTGTTCATTCTGTCTGACTCGATCGTAATGGTTGCTGTTGGAATGGCTATTTTCGGGATGGCTAATGGCATTATCACAGTCACGTTTGGCTACGTTCCAAACTTATATTTTCGATCTGCCGTTTTTGGACGAGCCAAGGGTTGGATCGCGACACCAAAAGCAATCGGCAGTGCGCTTGGACCAGCATTTGTTTTGATGCTTTTTCAATTGCTCGAAGCGCAAGTATTTTTTGTCACCATTGCACTCTCTGTCGTTGCCGCTTTTCTGTTTTCAGGTCTATTAAAGCTCGCAATACGACACGATTTGGAGTCTGCTGCGTGAATATCAGACCGTTTAGAGCCCAAGATCAGGATGCTGTCATCAATCTGTGGGAACGCGCGCAACTTGCGAGACCCTGGAACGATCCCATCGAAGATATCGTAAGAAAGGTGGCCTATCAGCCTGATTTATTCGTGTTGGGTGAATACAACAACCAACTCGTTGCGACAGCGATGATTGAATACGACGGGCACTGTGGAACGCTTTTTTATTTTGCCATCGACGCAGACTACCAAGGTCATGGGCTTGGTCAAAAACTTCTCAATTATGCTGATTGTATTCTCACCGAACTCGGGTGCCCCAAACTCAATATTCTCGTCAGATCTGAAAACAAAGAAGGAGCTCAATTCTATACAAAAGCGGGTTTTCAACAGGATTTGGCAGCGAGTTTCGGAAAGCGTTCGATTCCGAATCACTGACGACAGGCCTAGCATCATCAAGCTAAATCTCGATTGTCATCATTGTGAAACAAAAACGTCATATAAAGCTAAAAACCATTGAGGATGCTATGACGACTCCAAACACTATTGCGATTGTGACAGATGCCTGGTTCCCGCAAGTCAATGGAGTCGTCCGAACGCTCTCCAGAACCAAGGAGGAGCTTGAGAGACGCGGACATCGCGTTGAAGTCATCAGTCCAGAAGGTTACCGTTCCGTTCCCTGCCCAACCTATCCTGAGATACGCCTTGCGCTTTTTGCAGCTCGGTCGGTTAAAAAACGACTCACCGCACTGAAGCCTGATGCTGTTCACATCGCGACTGAAGGTCCGCTAGGTTTAGCCGCCAGGCGTTGGTGTCGACGCAATCACTTACCCTTCACAACAAGCTATCACACGCGCTTCCCGGAGTATGTCAGGCTCCGAGTACCGATCCCTGTCAGTTTGTCTTATGCTTTCCTCAAATGGTTTCACGGACCAGCACACCGGATGTTGGTTGCAACTCAGTCGATGGAAAATGAACTCATTGAGTGGGGGTTTTCAAATATCGGTCGCTGGTCCCGCGGCGTCGATCTCGAATTATTCCAAATCAAACCTGATCGAGAGACACCAAAGACTCCAGTTCTTTTATATGTTGGGCGAGTCGCACCGGAAAAAAATATTGGTGCGTTCTTAGATACGCCATGTGAGGGAGTCAAACGCGTTGTCGGCGGTGGTCCTGAGCTTGATCAATTGAAAGCGAAATATCCGGATGTCGAATTTGTCGGATATAAGCACGGTGAAGAGCTTGCCGCCTGTATGCGTGATGCCGATTGTTTTGTCTTCCCGTCACTCACCGATACCTTCGGTCTCGTGATTCTTGAATCACTGGCCTCCGGAGTCCCAGTTGCTGCATATCCCGCACCAGGACCGATTGATCTGATTCAAAATGGGAAAAACGGCTGGATCGCTCAGGATCTTGGTGAATCAATTCGTGAAGCGTTGAAAGTTGATCGAAATGCCTGTCGCGCGTTTGCTGAGACATTTTCTTGGGAACGATGTACTGATCAATTTGCATCGCAGCTGAAGCCCACGCCGCAAGCACTTCTTGATCAAGCAGTGTCATAAAAAGTTCATCAAAACGACACAAAGACGTCACCTCTGCTTCATACCCTTAGCGCATGAGTGACTAGGGGAATCTCATGCAGAGACCAGGGTGGACGCAATTCTTTCATCGCCTCGATCGGGTAGAGAGACCATTATGTACGCTCGCGAATGCCCTCGCGGACATCCCTTCGATCCATCGGACATTTGAATGGTTCTCAAAGCTCGGTGATGGACCTGCCTGGGTAGTACTGTTTGTCGCCATCGGTCTCACCACACCAGAGGCCGGCAATCTTCCGGCTGTATTGATCGGTGCGTGTGCGTTCAACCTCGGGTTATACAAGTTAATTAAAGGCCAGACGCTAAGAAATCGGCCCTGCACAACATGGGAGGCCATTAACCCAAAAACACCACCACTCGATCACTACAGTTTCCCGAGTGGTCACACGCTCCACGCAGTCACCATTACCCTGATCGTGTTACCTGTGCTTCCGCTGTTGGGTCTTCTATTAATTCCAATTACTGTGATGATCATGCTGTCTCGAATAATTCTCGGGCTGCATTATCCGAGTGATGTCTTAATCGCAACAGCAATTGGTTGGGTTGTTGCTTCAGCGGCTGGCAGTCTCTTCGCACTGTAGTCGACGTTTGTCCCACCAAAACAAGAGCGGTGCAAGCACTTGGTTATACATCACAACTGCCAAGTGATAGATACCTGGGACGGCAACCAACCGTCCCAACGAACGATAGATCGGCATCTGCGCCCAGAGAGCAAGAAACGCATCAACACCGACTTTCACTTGCCCATCTATCGTGCGCACATGGAGCCGCTTCTTTGCATCGGTGACGGATAAGCCTGCAGATTGAAGCATCGGCCCTTTCTCTGAAATCTTTTCAAACTCCAGATCAATGCCGCGATTCACGCACAATGCCCGGTAGTGTTCGATCTCAAATGAACAAACCGGGCATTGATCATTGTATAAAACAGTCAGTCGTTTCATCATTCAGATGTGGGGAGCGGCCGTTCGTTTTACAAGTTAGAGAGTCACTCGATAATCAGCCGGAAAGTATTGATTAATCGCTTATATCTGGATCACTTCATTAACAGGACTGATTGGATCTCGATTAATACGCTGATCGATGATTCACTTTGGGCCACATTTAGCAGTGGTCAGCTTGTATTGTTGGTACCTAAAAGTCATCCTTTAACAAAGGAGATCGATTTGAAAACACCTGTCTACGGACTCACAGGCGGCATTGCTTCCGGCAAAAGCACGGTACTTGAGCAATTCGCTGCACTTGGTATCGAAACCCTTGATACCGATCAACTTGCACGTGATGTCATCGCTCAAGAGACTTCCGGGGCTTCACAATTAGAAACCGCGATTGGGTCAGCATACTTTCGAGATGGATGTTTAGATCGTGCACGCTTACGCTCAGATATGTACCAATCCGCTGCACTGAAAAAGACAGTTGAAGCGATCATCCATCCGCTGGTTCGCAATGCTGTCGATCAATGGCTCAACCAACAATCACGGTCGCCTTATCGAATTTTGTGCTCACCGCTTTTAATCGAAACCAATCAGCACGAGATGCTTGATGGAGTCATCGTGATTGATGCACCAGAAAGCGAACAGCTGAAACGCGGCACAGAACGAGACGCAAAGTCAAAACAAACTATTCAAAACATCATCGACGCTCAAATTTCGCGGCAGGCGAGACTCGGTCACGCATCCTTTGTGATCGATAACTCTGGTGGTTTAGACTACCTCACTCAACAAATCCAAACCCTACACGAGAAACTGAATCGTGACTGGTGACAAAGGCTATATCGTCGCTTGCCCGACCTGCAAACACGAAACACGTTATCACGCAGATAATCCGTTTCGCCCGTTTTGTTCAGAACGTTGCTGCTTGATCGATTTAGGCGAATGGGCCGAAGAGGGACATCGAATTCCAGGACAACCTGTCCCCCCTGAATTCAACAATCCAGACATCGATACTCACTGAAAACCCCGAATTCCCGCAACCCCAAAACCGGCGTGCTCAGTCACTATAGATTGATCCTCTCGTGTCATACCGCCCAACGCATACGTTGGTACACCCACACTGCGTGCAAGTTGTGAAAACCGCTCCCACCCGAGTGGCTGCATATCACCGTGACTTAGTGTCTCGCGCACCGGGGAGATCAGAAGCGCATCAGAAGGCCACATGCGCTTTCTTTCGATATCCCGTTCATGACGAATCCCCGCAGTGATTGGCCAAGGGTCATTGAGTTGCTCCAGTTGATCGAGCGCATCGGCCAAATGATCAGTTTTTCGTAAATGCACACCACATCCGGATCGAAAACAAAGGAGTTGATCCAGTGTCAGAATCACCTGGTGTCCGCAACTGAGCGCAGTATCAATTGCAGTGTCAAGCTCAACACCTGGCAGCAATCCACGAAAATACAGGAGACACCGATTCTCAGTCTGTATACCCCACATCACTGGTTCAACCATCAATGATGGATCATAGATACGTAGCATTCTTGGCAGACCGATCGCACGAACGATCGCATCATTCGCTTTTGGAAATTGAAGTGTCTTCACAGCGTCAGCAGAAAACCATTGCACCGTTTGGCCCTCAAGACCTCGAGGTTCGCCTTCAAAGACAAACACTTCATACACCCAGAGGCGGATTGCTTTTACACCATAATCCCATGGGATTTGAAACATAAACTCTGCATCTTGCAGGCGAATCCCGAGCTCTTCTTCAAGCTCCCGGTTCAAACAGGATTTTGGGTCTTCTCCAGTTTCAAACTTTCCGCCAGGAAACTCCCAGAGACCACCTTGATGCGCACTTTGATGACGTTTTGAAAGAAGGATTTGTCCATCACGCCAGATCAGCGCACAGGCAACCTGGATTTCAGGTCCGGTATTCGGCATTGATCCGAACATACTCTTTAGTGAGATCGCAGGTCATGACTCGACAATACCCTGATCCAACACCCATCGAAATCCGAATTTCGATATCGACAGGATTCATTGCCGCTTGACCTGCTTCTTCCGTGTACCTGGGATGACGACCACCGTTTTCGACGATCTGTATGTCATTAATCCACACATTCACACGATCGATCGAAATCTGCGCAATTGGCGCCCGTCCGACAGCTGCAACAATCCGACCCCAATTCGGATCCGATGCGGCTAACGCAGTTTTGACCAAGGGCGACAGCGCCACTGTATTTGCAATGGCATGCGCATCTTGGTCACTGCTTGCAGCCTCACAGATCACCCGAACAAATTTGGTTGCACCTTCGCCATCGCGCGCCAACATTTCGGCAAGGTCATCTGCCAGTGCCGATAACGCGCTCGCAAAAATCTGTGCTTCAGAACTCGCCGGATCACAAATAGTCTCGTGACCTGCCATCTGAGTCGCAACAATCGCGCAGGCGTCATTTGTTGAGGTATCGCCATCGACCGTGACGCAGTTAAAACTTTGGTTCACTGCATGTCCAAGCAGTATTTGTAAGCACTCAGCGGTCATCGCAACATCCGATGCAATCAGACCAAACATGGTCGCCATGTTTGGATGAATCATTCCTGAGCCCTTGGCCATGCCGGTTAATGTCACTGTTTGACCACCAATCTCGCATTGGATGTGTCGTAATTTTGGATGTGTGTCGGTGGTCATGATGGCACGTGATGCACGTTCCCACGCAGCGACAGACGAGTCACAGGTGTCATAGGCTTTCGGGATGGCATCACAAATCGCCTGCACGGGCAACGGCTCACCAATCACGCCGGTTGAAAATGGCCACACGGTATCACTTGAATTTCCAGTGAATGCCGCTAACGAGGCGATGGTTTGACGACATGCGTCCAGTCCAGACTCGCCTGTGCCAGCGTTTGCGTTCCCGGCGTTGAGTAGCCAGTAGCGAACATGAGGAGTCGATGCCAAATGCGCTCTCAAGAAATGCACGGGAGCTGCACAAAATTGGTTGGCTGTCGTCACACATGCACCGACAGACCCTTCGTCAAAAGCCATCAGCAACAGGTCATCGCGATCCTTGTTCTCATAGACAGGTGCGCGAACTGCACCCAATCGAACGCCACGGACTGGCAACCCACCTTCTGACGATTTCATCTGACTCTCACGCTTCACAACGGGGCATGCGATGGTACATTAACCGATGCGACCATGACATTGCTTGTATTTCTTTCCGCTGCCACAGGGGCAAGGCTCGTTTCGCCCAACTTTGTGACTGACTGCGGGCATTGGCTTGTCTGGAACTGCGTCAGGAGCACCCTCTTGTTTTGATGTCACAGCATCATGGGTCGCTTGGGCTTTAGCCAGCTGCTCGACCGCTTGTTGCCGTCGCGCTTCTTCCTGTGCCTCAATCTCCTCCTTGGTGGGGACTTGCACCGCAGTCAATACGCGCACTGATTCACGCTTGATTTGATCAAGCATCGACGTGAACAATTCAAACGCCTCGCGCTTGTATTCCTGCTTCGGATTTTTCTGTGCATAACCGCGGAGGTGAATACCTTGGCGCAAATAATCCATCGCCGCCAAGTGGTCCTTCCATTGATTATCAAGCACCTGAAGAAGAACCTGCTTCTCAAACCGACGCATGGTGTCTTCGCCGACAATGCCAATCTTTTCATCATGACGTCGAGTCGCCTCGTAGATGATCTTCTCGAGCAGCGTCTCTTCATACAACGACTCGTCGTCATCAAGCCACTCTTGGATTGGCATCTCGAGGCCAAACTGCGTCGCAAACTCGTCGGTCAGACCCGGAATATCCCACTGCTCAATCAAACTTTGGGGTGGGATATAGGTTGCAACAACAGAGGTGAACACATCTCGGCGAATCGCATCAACTAGATCCGATAAATCGTCCGTATCCATTAATTCATTGCGCTGCGCGTAGACTTGTGTCCGCTGATCATTGGCAACATCGTCGTAATCCAATAGCTGCTTGCGCATATCGAAGTTACGACCCTCAACCTTCTTCTGTGCCTTCTCGATCGCATTGGTCACCATTTTGTGCTCGATGGCTTCACCGCGTTGCATGCCAAGACTTTGCATAATCGAGCGCATTTTAGGTGAGGCGAAAATGCGCATGAGGTCGTCTTCAAGTGACAGGAAAAAGCGAGAGGATCCAGGATCGCCCTGACGACCGGAACGTCCGCGTAACTGATTATCGATCCGACGTGACTCATGACGCTCTGAGCCAATAATATGCAGACCTCCGGCCAATAACACCTTCTCATGTGCCTCCTGCCAAACCCGTTTAATCCCCTCGACCTCCTGTTCAGTCGGGTTATCAAGCATGTTGACGTCGGCCTGCCAGTTACCTCCGAGAACGATATCGGTACCGCGACCGGCCATATTGGTCGCAATCGTCACCGCACCAGGACGACCCGCTTCAGCAATAATTCGGGCTTCACGCTCATGCTGCTTCGCATTCAACACATTATGTTGGATACGCTCTTTGTCGAGGAACTGTGACAGTAATTCAGATGCTTCAACAGAAGCCGTGCCAACAAGCACTGGACGGCCTTTATCACGCTCGGCAATCACATCAGTCACGATCGCTTCGAACGTTTCTTCCATTGTCATGTAAACCAAATCGTTATAATCGATCCGCTTCACAGGCACGTTGGTTGGAATCACCACAACATCCAAACCATAAATCTGTCTGAATTCATACGCCTCTGTATCGGCAGTCCCAGTCATGCCCGACAGACGATCATACAAACGGAAGTAATTCTGGAATGTGGTTGAGGCCAATGTTTGGCTCTCGGGCTGGATATCCACACCCTCTTTCGCCTCAACCGCCTGATGCAGACCTTCTGACCAGCGACGGCCTGGCATGGTCCGTCCAGTGTGCTCGTCAACGATCACCGCCTGGCCATCTTGAATGATGTAATGCACGTTTCTCTGAAATAACGTATGTGCACGCAATCCGGCATTGACATGGTGGAATAACGCGAGATTTGCAGGGTTATAGAGACTATCGCCCACCTCAAGAAGGCCCATTTCGGCGAGCTCGGCTTCGATCAGTTCGTGGCCAAGCTCTGTCAATTCAACCGAGCGGTTTTTCTCATCGAGTAAGTAATGCCCTTCAATTTCGAACCCTTCGCCATCTTCCGACATTTTTGCTTCAGTCAGCTTCGGGATAATGGCGTTAATCACTCGATAGCGCTCTGAATGATCATCCGCTGGCCCCGAAATGATCAATGGTGTTCGCGCTTCATCAATTAAAATTGAATCCACTTCGTCCACGATCGCGAACGACAACTCCCGCTGCACCCGGCCTTCCGGCGAAAAGGCCATATTGTCTCTTAGATAATCAAATCCAAACTCGTTATTCGTACCGTAGGTAATATCAGCGCCATAGGCCTCGCGTTTTTCTTCCGGGCTTTGTCCAGAGCTTATCACTCCAACGGTCAGCCCAAGTCCTTCGTACAGTGGGCGCATCCAGTTGGCATCTCGGCTGGCAAGGTATTCGTTCACAGTCACGACATGAACACCCTTCCCTTCAATTGCGTTGAGGTAGGCAGGCAAGGTGGCAACCAGCGTCTTTCCTTCGCCGGTCCGCATTTCAGAAATTCGACCCTCATGGAGGGTCATGCCACCGACCATCTGCACATCAAAATGTCTCAAACCGAGCGTACGCCGACTGACTTCTCGACAGACCGCAAAAGCATCTGGAAGGATTTGGTTCAGCGTCTCGCCAGCACTGATCCGTTCGCGAAATTCCTCACGCTTCGATGCGAGTTCTTCATTGCTTAATGATTCAAGGGTGGATTCTTGCTGATTGATCGCCGTGACTTGCTTCAGCATCCGTTTGACTTCCCGGTCATTTCTGGAGCCGAAGATCTTTCGGACAACTGTCCCTAACATGCGTATCCTATGGTGTCTGTAGTAATAAAAACGGCATTGTAGCGAATTGCGTGACCCCGGACAGCTAAATAGCCTGAGAACTTTGATCAATCGATCAGGAAGTCACCTCGAGACACTTCAGCTGGAAGCATCGATTCAGGCGAAACGCGCCCAAATCATCGAGTCCCTTCTAGCTTCTGAGCTTAAACATGAGGTCGCAACGGGAGATCTCAATTCCGGGCTGCTGACTTTATACGTGGCTCAAGCAGGTTTAGCGACCCGACTACGCTTCGAGGAGTATAGTCTCATAGACGCGTTACGGAGCGACCCACTGTTTCGCGGTATTCGCAGAATTCAATGTCGAGTCAGACCTCGACATCATGAACAAAAGACGGTGGTCACCAAAACCATTCAGCCCAGCACCAAAGCGGGCTCATCGATTCAAGAATTTGCAGAGACACTGACGGATGATGAGCTTAAACGTCAGTTTCAACAATTGGCTGCAAGGGTATCGGGCATTCTGCCGCCCGGTCGAACGTAACCACCTCATAATTGCTCGGGTCTGAAAACAACTGACGAAGCAACTTATTGTTTAACGCGTGCCCGCTCCGGTTGCCTGAATAGTGACCGATAATTGGCCGACCGGCTAAATACAGATCCCCCAGTGCGTCGAGGACCTTGTGCTTTACGAATTCGTCGTTCTGACGCAAACCATCGTCATTCAGAATGCGATCCTCGCCGACGACGATGGCATTTGCCATTGAACCACCGCGAGCCAGGTTGTTTGCTTTCAAATAGTCAAGATCACGCATGAATCCGAAGGTTCTGGCACGACTCACCTCACGGATGAACGAGGCCTCATCAATATCAACCACCGTTTTGCATTCGCCTTGATCGACAACTGGGTGATCAAAGTCGATTGAAAAGGTGATCCGAAATCCATTGAAGGGCTCTAAGCGCGCTACTTTTCCCTCATGCTCAACTTCAACAATGTGGGTGATTCGGATGTACTCGCGCGGTGCAGTCTGCTCTCGCACGCCGGCAGACTGAATCAAAAAGACGAAAGGTGAGGCGCTGCCGTCCATAATGGGAAGTTCCGGGGCATTGCACTCAACAAGGACGTTATCGATACCCATTCCCGATAACGCCGATAACAAATGTTCGACGGTGGAAACCTGAGCACCGTCAGGCGAAGACAAACAGGTTGAGAGGGTCGTCTGAGAGACGCTGTCTGCATTCGCCCGGATGAGCTCAGGCGGATCCAAATCCACTCGTTTGAATTGAATGCCATGGTTCTCAGGGGCCGGCCTCAATGTGAGGTATACGGTGTCGCCTGAATGCAAGCCCACTCCTGTGGCTCGCACGACATTTTTCAGCGTTCGCTGTGCAATCAATTCCACTCTCCTTCCCTACACCTGCTAGTTTAACAGGCTTTTCTCCGTTGCATCCTGCAGATCGGAGCGGAAGCGCGGAGTTTTCTCCATTAGTCCGCCTGACGACGTAGGAATGCAGGAATATTCAAAATTCGCTCCATTTCCTGACCATCGTTACACTCCTCAACCTGATCTTGGGCAAGCGCAGTATTACCTACCGCTTGAGTTCTCAAAACCTGTGGAGCTCCGCTACTGGTCGGACTATAAGCCTCCCGAGTTGCTCGCTCGAGATACGCATTATCAACCACAGTTTTTGGTGCTTGCGCACCACCAAGACCTGTTGCGACAACCGTTACGCTGATCTGGTCACACTTTTCAGGATCGATCACCGTACCGACAACGACATTGGCGTTGTCATCACTGATTTGTTCAACCACATGACCCACTTGATCAAATTCACCCAAGGTGAAATCTGGACCCGACGTAATATTGACCAAAATTCCGCGAGCACCCGACAGATCAATGTCCTCCAGTAATGGTGAACGAATCGCCATCTCTGCCGCCTTGGCAGCGCGATCTTCACCCGCGGCCATACCTGTGCCCATCATTGCCTTACCCATTTCACTCATGACTGTCCTGACGTCAGCAAAGTCAACGTTTACCATACCTGGACGAATGATCAGATCTGCAATCCCGCGCACAGCGCCTTGCAGCACATTGTTCGCTTCGGCAAATGCAGCCATTAGCGACGCATTCTTACCCAGTACTGGAAGCAATTTTTCGTTCGGTACAACGATCAGGGAATCCACATGCTTCTCAAGCGCTGCGATACCTTGATCAGCGACATGTGTGCGACGACGCCCTTCAAAACCGAACGGGCGGGTAACAATCGCAACCGTGAGAATGCCCATTTCCCGGGCAATTTCAGCAACAACCGGAGCAGCGCCTGTTCCTGTACCACCACCCATGCCTGCGGTGATGAACACCATATCGGTATCTGTTAGGACTTCAGCGATCGCATCGCGGTCTTCGAGCGCCGCGTTACGACCCACATCAGGGTTTGCTCCAGCCCCCAAACCTTTCGTGATGTCACCACCAAGTTGGAGCGTTCTATCGGCTGGAATTGCTTTCATCGCTTGCGCATCCGTATTGGCAACAATGAATTCAACGCCTTCAACCGCGTGTTTCAACATATGGTTGACAGCATTACCGCCACCACCGCCGACGCCAATCACTTTAATGATCGCGTTTGATTCGATTTGATCAACGATCTCGAACATCTGATTACCCTCTCAGTTAAAAATTTCCCCGGATCCACTGCCGAACCCGATTGAACATGCTTCCCTGCACTCCAGACCAACGCGGCCGAGGTCGGACTTCTTGGTCGCGTCCATACGCCAGAAGACCAGCCAGAACTGCGTTGGCCGGATCTTGTAATAACCCATCGAGTCCCTCTTGATGGGCTTGTTTCAGTACCCGACATGGACACTGCACCATACTTTCGAAAACCTGTGCGATTCCCGGTAATGCGGCCGTTCCGCCACACAACACAATGCCTGTTGAGGCTTCTTCAAATCGTCCGGATTGACGAAGCCGCTCGCCTAAGATTTCAGCGATTTCTTCAACCCGGGGCTGAATAAAGGCAGTTAACTGCTGCAAGCTGATGGTTTCTGCTGGGCGATCGGCCAGCTTCTTGACCTGCACCGTTTCAGCCGGTGGTGCAAAGCGCGTGTGCGCATAACCGCATTGCACCTTCAGATCCTCGGCATCGCCGAGTGGAGTCTTTAATGCGACCGCGAGATCGTGCGTCAACAGCTCGCCCCCCATGGGCATCACTTGCAACCACGCGGGTGCGCCTTCTGAAATCACCATGACGTCAATCGTGCCGATGCCAATATCGGCAACACACACTCCGAGTTCGCGCTCGTCTGGTAACACCAACTGACTCACCGCAAGCGCGGACGGGATCAAGACAGAAACTTCAAGGCCTGCAAGTTTTAAGCATTTCTTCAAATTATTGATGACGTGGGTCGCACCAGTAATGACGTGAACATGCGCATCCAACCGATTACCTGTCATCCCCTGAGGTAAGCGAATACCGGTCTGACTATCCAGCGTGAACGATCGCGGAATGACACTCAAAATCTCACGTTCAGGCACTTGCGCTTGGGCCTGTACTTGTTCCATCGCTTGGGTCAAGAGGATATCGGTCACCTCACGATGATTTAGCATCACCGTCCCTGAGATGTCTTGTCCCAGAATGTGCGATCCACCCACAGAGACCAACGGATCGGTGAGTTTGGTCTCAGCCATTTGATTGGCTTCAGCCACCGAACGAACAAGCGCGTCCACCACTGAATCAATCTGAATTACCACGCCTTGCTTCAAACCACCTGAACGTGCCCGACCAAGACCTCGGACAACGATACGACGGTCGTCCGTGATCTCGGCAACCGCGGCTGTAATTTGGCTCGAGCCGATATCGATGACCAGTAGATGACTCACTGGGCAACCCTCCAAGCCAAGGCAACACCATTGTCATAACGCGCATCAATCTCTTTCAGCTTCGCGAGCTTCTCATCATCTAACCGGTTTAAAACATCACGCGCGCGCCCAAGCCGCCCTAAAATATCAACGCGCCCAAGCCGCAGATTGATTCCGTTATCCAAGGCGATCTGCCATCCCATATCATGACCCCGCGATACAGACGCGACCTCGGAGAAATCGGATAGACGGTCTGAAAACACTCCATAATGGCTGTAAACCTGCATGGTTTCAGATAACGCACCATAGAGTCGTGGCAGTGGCTCGTTTACCGGAGTCGGCGGCTCAAAAAGATCGCCGGATAATCCCAGGTACTGCGTGTCGTTATAAATTGCAACCGGACGTTGCTCAGCGATTTCGATCAACAGGGTATCCGGCCATACGCGCCGCGCTGATGCACTCGCAATCCACGGATGCGACTCAACTTCGGAGATCACCTGCGCGAGTGTGGTTTCCAGATAATTCCCATTGAACCGAATACTCAGATCGCGGGTCAGTGCTTTAGCATCCAAGTAGCGCAAATCACCTTGCAATTGAACCTGCCGAATCTGCACATCCTGTAACAAATGGCTCAGCCCACTCGCCGCGATCGACCCCGTCACTCCAAGCCCCAGAACAAGCAATACCAGTTTCCAATGTGTGACTGTTCGATTGGCAATCTGTTTCATCGTCATGGCGAAACCTCCGCATCCAGAAGGATCTGTTCAATCAACATCGGCATACCCATTCCCGAGGCCCGGGCGGCTTTTGGTACCAGTGAATGACTTCCCATGCCTGGCACCGTATTGCACTCGATCAGGAGTAAATGACCTGTCTCGTCCATCATGAAGTCGACACGACCCCAGGTCCGGCATCCAAGCGCATCGAACGCTTCAAGAGCCAACTGCTGCGCCTCTGCCTCAAGCTCGGGACCTAAGCCGGATGGAATCTGATATTCAGTATCATCGGCCTGATATTTCGCTCTGTAGTCGTAAAACTCAGAACGTGGCTGGATTCCAATCACAGGAAGCGCCAAGCCTCGGACAATGCCTACAGTGATTTCCGGTCCTGGCAGCAAGGGTTCCACCAACACCCGCGAATCGTATCTCAACGCGTCGACGACAGCTGCCTTTAACTGACCGCCACCGTGAACAACATGCGCACCAACTGACGAACCCTCGTGGGCTGGCTTCACAAACAATTTAGGGCCCAATCGCTTGATACAGATATCGGCTTGTTCGAGGTCATTCACAACAACCATCGGTGAGGTGGGTAGTCCGAGTGATTCCCACACTTGCTTGGTTCTTGGCTTATCCAAGGCCAGCGCTGAAGCACCGACGCCTGAGCCCGTGAACGGAATACCGAGCGTACATAACAATCCCTGTAATACCCCGTCTTCCCCAGGACGTCCGTGAACCAAATTGAAGACACGTGTTGGATTCGCAGCCATCAGTGGTTCAACCAGTCCATCGTTGATATCAAGCTCAATTGGTGTGATTCCCAATTCACGCATCGCGGCTGCCACGGTTTCTTTTCCATCACGTGAGACATCCGCTTCAGATCCATATCCACCGTATAAAAGTGCAACCCGTTCACTAGCCCAGTTCATTGCTCACCCCCAAGCGTTGCAACCATCTGGGATGGCAACCGTCCAATTGAGCCGGCACCTTGCACCAACACAACATCGTTTGGTTCCACTAATGCACCGACACGCTCAATGACCTGTTCAAATTCGCCTTCAACATAGGGTCGGCAATGACCAAGTCGGCGAATGCTCTGTGCAAGATCCTTCGATTCCGCTCCGACAATGGGTGATTCACCAGCGGGATACACGGGCATCAGTACGAGCTCGTCGGCACGGTTCAACACGGAGACAAAATCATCGAATAAATCTTGAGTTCGGGAATAACGATGCGGCTGGAACACACTGACCAGACGACGACCCGGATATGCGTCACGAACTGCATCAAAGGTCACTTCGAGTTCCTTCGGATGATGTCCATAGTCATCGATCACAGGAATCTGCTGACCCTCATTTTCGATAAACCCTATCAACTGGAAGCGGCGGCCAACGCCTTGGAATTCGGAAAGCGCTTTCACGAGCGACCCATCGTCCACTCCCAAGTGGTCGGATAGAGCGACCACAGCGAGCGCATTTAACACGTTATGGCGACCAGGCATCGATAGCGTGACCCTTAGATTCGCTTGGTCAAGGCGCACAACCTCGAAATGAGTCATCAACCCATCAGTTGTAATGTTCACGGCCTGATAGTCAGCCTCAGCGTCGATACCGAACGTGAGGAATGTTCGACCGACAGTCGGCAGGAGCTCTGTGACAACCGGGTCATCAGCATTCGCTATCACCAGGCCGTAAAACGGAAGATTCTGCAGAAACTGAACAAAAGTTTGTTTGAGTCGTTCGAAGTCACCGCCATAGGTCGACATATGGTCAGCATCGATGTTCGTCACAATTGCTATCATTGGCTTCAATACCAGGAACGATGCATCACTCTCATCGGCCTCAGCCACCATGTATTCGCTGGCACCTAAACTTGCATTGGTATCGGCTTGATTGAGTTTTCCGCCGATGATGTAGGTCGGATCCAACCCACCTTCAGCAAGCACAGACGCCGCCAATGATGTGGTCGTTGTCTTGCCATGGGTTCCGGAAATCGCAATGCCATGTTTAAAGCGCATCACTTCAGCGAGCATCTGTGCTCTCGGAATAACCGGGATTCTCGCAGCTAAGGCGCTTGCAACTTCTGGATTCGTGCGGTCAATTGCACTTGATACGACCACTACCTCTGCGCCTTCAATGTTTGACTCGCGATGGCCGATATGGACTGTTGCACCCAGACGCGTTAGTCGCTCAGTAACTGGCCCTTCTCGTAAATCTGAACCCGATACCACGTATCCTTGGTTCAAAAGGACTTCTGCGATTCCGCTCATACCAATTCCGCCAATTCCAACGAAATGCATGCACTGAATCTGTCCCATCCGATTAACCATAAGCCTCCTCCATAACGCGATCAGCGACCTGTTGTGTGGCTTGAGGTTTTGCAACAGAATGTGCGGCATGCGCCATCTGCGTCAAATTATCCGGCGCACGAAGAAGATCGGAGAGTTTGGCAACAAAGATGTCGAGATCCTTTTCCTGGATCACAACTGCAGCACCAGCATTTTGCAATTGCTGACCATTTTTCGTTTGGTGATCGTCGACGGCGTATGGAAATGGAATGAGTACCGATGGCATGGCAGCACCTGCTAATTCGGATACTGTCAAAGCCCCGGCACGACAAACAACAATATCTGCATCTCGGTAGGCTTCATCCATCCGACTGATAAATGCGACAACAGTGGCATCAAGATCAAGTGCTTGATACTGCTCACTGACATGCCGCTGTCCTGACACACCCGACTGGTGGGTCACTTCAATTCCGAACTGACTCGCCAAGGCCTGAAGCTTATCGGGTAATTGCTCATTTAAGGATTTTGCACCCTGTGATCCACCGATCACCAAGATACGGGTGGTTGTACTAGGTTGACGCTCCTCGGCAATCCGCTGCCGACCCACTGAATCGATTTCTGGGCGAATTGGATTACCTACACACTCAGCCCCCTGAATGACATCTGGAAATGCAGTCAATACTTTGCTTGCGAATTTCGCCAAATATTGATTCGTCATCCCAGCCACAGCGTTCTGTTCATGAATGACAACAGGTACCTTCATGATCTTCGCGGCGATCCCACCTGGACCTGCCGGATAACCACCAAAGCCAACGCATACCGATGGCTTGAGGCGCATCATGAGGATGAGCGCCTGAATCAGTGAAATGCCGAGTCGTATCGGACCTGTGATCCGCTGGAGTCCACATTTGCCGCGAAGTCCACGAACTGCGAGGTAATGGATGGGTATTTGTTTTTCAGGGACCAGTTGTCCCTCGAGACCATGCTTTGATCCAATCCAATGGACCGTTTCACCACGCTTGATGAGCTCTTCAGCCACAGCCAACCCTGGAAAAATATGCCCGCCAGTGCCTCCAGCCATGATGCAGATTGGTTGTTTCATGACCGTCCTCCAGGCAGATTATCCGCGCTAATTCTCGCGATCACGCCGAGGCTGACCGCAGTCATGACCAGTGAGCTGCCGCCATAGCTCAATAATGGAAGGGTTAAACCAGTGGTTGGTGCCAAGCCAATATTGACCGCCAGATTAATGAGTATTTGAAGGGCAATAAGAAGAACTAATCCATAGGTGAAATAGGCAGCAAACGGGCGACCACCCAATTCAGCGCGTCGTCCGATCAGAAGGCCACGACAGATCAAATACGTCATTACAGCAACCGTACTCAGTGCGCCAACAAGCCCAAGCTCTTCAGCCAGGATCGCGAAGACAAAGTCGGTATGCGCCTCTGGCAGGTAGAACAGCTTTTGAACCGAATTACCGAGGCCCATCCCGAGCGGCCCTCCTCGACCAAATGCGAGAAGTGCTTGAGTCAGTTGGTAGCCAGCGCCGTATCGATCAGCCCACGGATTGAAGATCGTTTCAATTCTCTCGAACCGATAGGGTTCAATCACTGCCAAAAAGACCAGACCGAGTCCCAGTGCTGAGCCAAAAACAAGATATTGGGTGAACGGCGCACCGGCGAGTAGTAACACCCCCATCACCGCACAACTCAAAACCAAAAGAGTTCCGTAATCAGGTTCCAGTAACAGCAGAACCGCAATCAGGCCGACCACGGCCATCGGTTTCACAAATCCGCTGAATTTACGGCGAACTTCCTCAAGCCGCCGAACAAGGTAAGAAGCCAAGAACAACATCATCGTAAACTTTGCAATCTCTGATGGTTGTAGATTAAAAAAACCAAGGTCTAACCATCGGGTTGCGCCCTTCACCGTAAGGCCGACACCTGGGATCAAAATGATGGCGAGAAGGATGATCGATAGTAGTAAAAAATGCGTCGCGTAGTGGTACCACCAGCGAGTCGGAATCAAATAAGCAACGACACCGCCGACCGATGCGATGGCGAGAAATGACCCATGCTTCATCGCAAAACTGAATGGTTGGCCATGCCGATCTGAGGCAACCTCAATTGAACTCGACGCAACCACTAACAACCCAAGACATGCGAGTGCGCACGCCGCGAGAACAAAATGAATATCCGGTAGTCCTAAGGGCACGAAATCAGAGCGGCGAATCTCAAACTTCACGATGCGCCTCCACTAACCTCTCAAAGTAGTCGCCACGCGCTTGGTAATTCTGAAATTGATCAAAACTCGCACAAGCCGGGCTCAAAAGCACAACATCGCCAGCGGCGGCCTGTTGGATAGCCAAAGTGAATGCCTCGTCCAGCGTTTCAACAGCAGTGGCCTGATCTCCCAACACATCAATCAACCGTTGCCGATCTCTTCCAAAAGCAAATACGTGATGACAATGGACGCGAACCGTTTTTGCCCAGGCAGCAAGATCGGCATCTTTGCTTTCACCGCCGGCAAGCAAGTACAAGTGACCGTCTGCTTCAACACTCGAAACCGCGGTCGCAGAGGCTCCAACATTGGTACCCTTAGAATCATTGATAAATCGCACACCCTTCACTGGGATACGCTCAACCATGCGATGCGGCAAGCCGGCGTTTTCACGCATGGCAGCGACAGCAATCGCCTTATCAACACCGATGAGATGACAAATGCCAAAAGTCGCCATCGCATTTTGAATCATGTAGCGACCAGACATCGGTAATTCGGAAACGGCCATCCATGGTTCGGTGCCTAAAGAGATCCATTCATCTCCATCAACCACCATCACTCCAAACTGATGAAAATCCGGATGCTGCAGTGCAAATTTAATCGTCGGCGTCTGATCAGGAACCAAGGGCTGCGATAATGGATCATCCGAGTTGACGACGATGGCACCAACACCCTCGAAGATTCGGTGTTTTGCTTGATGGTAGGCAATCATTGAACCGTGCCAATCCAAATGATCAGGCGACATATTCAGACAGGTCGCGACGGTCGCTTTCAGGCCGCGTGTGCGTTCAAGTTGGAAGCTCGATAGCTCAAGTACAGCAACCGATTCATCTGTGCGCGCTGCCAACAAGTCGAGTGCCTGTGGACCAAAATTGCCTCCGACTAACACATGTCTTCCGTCAGCTTTCAGGATTTCTGCAACCAATGAAGTCACGGTCGACTTGGCGTTCGACCCGGTAATTGCGATCAGCGGTTGATTCTCAGGCCAAGCGCGTCTGAATATCTGAATATCACTAATCAAGTGCGCAGAAGTTTGCTCCAAACCGTCGGTCGTTGGCGGGACACCCGGACTTACAACAATCTCTTCAAACCGATCCAGGTAATCAGCCTTTAACGGTCCAAAATAAGTTGCAACACCAGGAAACTGTGCACTGAAGTCTTGTTTCAACGCATCTGATTGCCGAGTATCGGCGATCTCAAATTGAATTCCTAACTCCTGAAAATGCCGCGCAACAGCCTGCCCGGTGGGACCGGCACCGATAATGAGGCGTTTGCTGCTCGCGATCAAAGACATTGATTACCTCAACTTCAGGGTGGCAAGACCCACCAGAACCAACATCACGGAAATAATCCAGAACCTTACAATCACACGAGGTTCAGGCCATCCCTTTAATTCAAAATGATGATGAATTGGAGCCATTCGGAATAGGCGTTTGCCAGTGAGCCGGAAACTCGCGACCTGCAGCATCACCGAAACTGTCTCGAGCACAAATATTCCGCCCATAATGAAGAGCACCAACTCTTGACGAACCATCACTGCGACGGCACCAAGCGCTGCGCCAAGTGACAATGCCCCGACATCGCCCATGAACACCTGAGCGGGATAGGTGTTAAACCAGAGAAACCCTAATCCGGCGCCGACCATCGCACCGAGGAAGACAACCAACTCACCGGTCCCCGGGATAAATGGAATGAAGAGGTACTGAGAAAAAATCGCATTTCCGGTCAGATAAGCGAAAACACCAAGAGCTCCAGCGACCAAGACAGTCGGCAGAATCGCTAAACCATCCAAACCGTCAGTGAGATTGACGGCGTTGGAGGTTCCCACAATCACAAAATAGGTGAGGAAGACGTAACCGAAGCCAAGAGGGATCAAAAGATCTTTGAAAAAAGGCACAAGGAGCGTGGTCTCAGCCGGCGTCTTCGCGATTTGATACAGTGCGACAGCGGCCACGAGTCCTACAATCGATTGCGCGAGATATTTCGATTTCGCTGAGAGCCCCTTTGAGTTCCTTAAAACAACTTTTTTCCAATCATCAACCCAACCGATGACGCCGAATCCCAGCATCACAAGAAGAGCAATCCAAACATACTCATTGGTTAAATCACCCCACAGAAGCGTTGAAGCAGTGATACAAACAAGAATTAACACTCCCCCCATTGTGGGAGTCCCCTGCTTCGAGAAATGCGTTTCAGGTCCATCACGTCGAACCGACTGGCCAATTTGGCGCGTTTCTAGCGAGCGGATTACCCAAGGGCCGACGAACAACGCGGTGATCAATGCGGTGAGAACACCTAAAATTGAACGAAGGGTCAAATACTGAAAAACAGCAAAGCCCGGCTCAAGTGTACTGAGATAATTGGCTAGCCAAAGCAGCACAGCTACCGCCCTCCCTGTTGTAATTTGAGTGTGTCAATCACACGGTCCATACGCGCCGATCTTGATCCCTTCACCAAGATCACATCCGCGTCTCGAGCGCTTTCAATCAAGGATGCACTGACCTCATCCTGCGTCGGGAAATACAATGCGTTCTCGCCATAGCCCTCAGCAATTGGATTCGCGGTACCCGTTGCAATCAGTCGATCAATCCCTTTTGATTTGGCGTAGACGCCGAGTGCATGCATTTCCTGTTCGGCTAAATCGCCAAGCTCACTCAAACCACCCATGGTCAAAACGCGAATCCCAGAACGAGTCGCCAACCAGTCAATCGCAGCCCTCACAGCTTGTGGACTCGCGTTGTAGGTGTCGTCGATCAATAGGGTTTGTCCCATTTGGATCGGCGTCATGCGACCCGGCTCAATGGATGCTGCTTCAAGGCCCTGGATGATTGCCTGATCAGTTGCACCGGCAGCGATGGCCATAGCCGACGCAAGTGCTGCGTTTTCCATCAAGTGGAGACCGAGTGTCGGTAATGATGCGTTGATCTCCCGATCGGCATACACCATCCGGATTCGTTGATCAGACACTTGAGACCAGATGAGATCCGCATGCGCTCGTCCGACACTGATGATATGACGAGGACCAGCTCTCTCCACCCATTGCTGATATGCAGGCTCCTTGCGATTGAGAATGACTGTGCCGTCGATTGCAGTGTGATCAATGATTTCACCTTTGCCCTCAATCACACCGTCCAATGACCCAAAACCCTCAAGGTGAGCAGCTCGCGCATTCAGAAGCGCTGAGATTTGAGGCCGAACAATCGATGCCAGATGATCAATCTCACCAATCGCAGATGCCCCAAGTTCAAATAAGGCATAGCGGTGATGGGAACGAAGACGTGCCACCGTCAGTGGAACACCCAAATGATTGTTCAAATTGCCTTGAGTCACGAGTACCGACTCCGAGCTCGATGCTCTGACCATCTCGGTGAGAATTGATGCCAAAAATCCGCGCGTGCTGGTTTTCCCTTGGCTTCCGGTTAGGGCGAATACTTCACCAGCAAACGAATCACGGATTGCGCGTGCGAGATCACTCATCGCGCATTCGGTGTCTTTGACGAAAATTGATGGTAATCTCGTGATTGGCTTTGATACCAGTGCCGCAGACGCGCCACTTTCAGCTGCATTATCAATA
>CAJWFL010000014.1:0-23896 GCA_913031455.1 uncultured Gammaproteobacteria bacterium | reverse complement strand
TGGTGGCTGTCCTTTTTCTCGGTTCAAGATCGGGCCGTGTTCGCGATGGAAATATTACATCGTTCGCCCCAAGCTCGATTCCCTTCCTGGCGCTCGGAGCTTGAACCTTACAGTCGGATGGTTCGGTTTCAACGTAATGAGCGCCCAGGCCGTCGAGGGCATCAGCGGATTGGTTGTTGTGAACTCCTTGATGGCGATGGTCGGTGGAACACTTGCAGCGTTGGTAGTCGGGAAAAATGATCCCGGATTCATCCACAACGGTCCACTCGCTGGCCTTGTTGCCGTATGCGCCGGTTCTGATGTGTTTCATCCACTGGGAGCACTCGCGACAGGGCTAGTCGCCGGTGGCTTATTCGTCTGGCTATTTGTTTGGTGCTCCAAGCAAAAGCAACTGGATGATGTACTTGGTGTTTGGGCGCTTCACGGCGTCTGTGGTGCTTGGGGCGGGCTTGCCTGTGGAATCTTCGGAGCGACAGCCTTTGGTGGCCTTGGCGGAGTGTCATTCATAGCTCAGCTGATCGGAACGATAACGGGTATTGGGATAGCCGTAACGGGTGGTTTCATTGTTTACGGTATCATCGGCAACACACTTGGACTACGTTTGTCCGAAGAGCAAGAATTCAATGGTGCTGATCTCTCAATCCATCGAATCAAAGCAAACCCTGAAGTCTAAAAGCGCGTAGGCACTGCTAGGCGATGCCTGCCTCCTGTTGTGGTAAAAGGAGTGCTGTGACTGACGCGAGCGTGATCAACACGGTTGCGACCCACAGGCAAGCCTGCAAACCAAATAGTTGGTAGAAAGCGCCCGAGGCAACGGTTCCAGCCAGACGACCACCGGCGTTGGCCATATAATAAAAGCCAATATCAAGACTCGCCCCGTCGGTTCGTGCAAATCGTACGATCAGATAGCTATGGAGTGCTGAATTTATTGCGAACAGAAGCGCAAAGACGAGTAAGCCAATGGTCACCACATAGACAACCGAAACATCATTAGTCAGTGAGATCCCGATCCCTGCTGGGACGAGTGCGAGTAAACCACCAAATATCACCAGTTGTATGCGTACCGCACGCGGTGCCTGATTTTTCCCGGTTAACCGTGGCGCGACTGCTTGAATGAATCCATAGATGATGATCCAAGAAGCCAAATAGCCTCCGACTTGCCAAAAATCCCACTGAAGCGTCGTATGCAGAAAGACTGGTAAGGCCACAACAAACCAAACATCGCGGGCACCGAATAGAAAGAATCTCGCAAGCGATAACCAATTGACTGCGGTCGACTTTGAGAAAATCTGGTTGAATGCCGGCTTATGCTTCATCACACCAAGTTCTTGGCGTAACAATAAAAGACTGAACACCCACACGATGGTCAGCATGACCACCATTGCGATGATCGCTCCCTGAAAATCAAATACCGACAGTAAGAGAGCTCCTCCAAAAAAGCCGGCACCTTTTAATGCATTCTTGGAGCCTGTTAAAAACGCAACGATTCGGTATAGCCCATCATTTTGATCACTTGCGATCGACTTCATGGAGCTTTTAGCACTCATTTTGTTCAAATCTTTCGCTATACCGGACAGCGCTTGTGCGACCATCACCCAGGTCACACTGAGCATATGTTCTGGCACCAGTAGCATCGATAACGCGCCAATCTGCAACAAAAGGCCAATTTGCATCGTACGATTGAGACCAATTCGTGCACCTAACCAGCCACCAACCGCATTGGTCACGATTCCAAAAAATTCGTAAAACAAAAAGAGAGATGCGATTTCGAGCGGGGTAAAGCCCAAGCTGTGAAAGTGCAGTACAACCAGCATGCGCAGGGCGCCATCAGTTAAGGTGAACGCCCAGTAATTGCCGGTAATTACAGCATAGTCATGTAGCTTAGAGTCCACGCTGTGTCCCAGTGAAGGCTGCTAACTCAACCAAACGGTTCGCATATCCCCACTCGTTGTCATACCAGAGATACAGCTTTAACTGCGTGTCGTTCACGACCATCGTTGAGAGGGCGTCAACAATGCTCGAGCGAGGATCAGTCTTGTAATCAACCGAGACCAGAGGACGCTCTTCATAGCCTAGGATGCCAAATAACGAGGTTTCCGCCGCCTGTTTCAAAGCCACGTTGACCTCTTCAATAGTCACCTTGCATTCAAGCTCGAACACACAGTCTGTAATCGATGCGTTCGCCAGTGGAACCCGTATTGCGTGTCCATTCAGACGACCACGAAGTTCGGGGAAAATTTCTGCGATGGCAGTTGCACTTCCTGTCGTGGTCGGAATTAGAGAGATGCCACAAGCACGTGCTCGACGTAAATCTTTATGAGGGGCATCTAAAATGGTTTGTGTGTTTGTAATGTCATGAACAGTCGTAATCGACCCATGTCTGATACCAAACGTCTCGTGAATAACCTGAATGACAGGCGCAATGCAATTTGTTGTGCAACTGGCAGCGGTAACGATTGGATGCTTTTCAGCAGAGAATAGTGTTTGGTTCACGCCCATCACAACATTCAGCACCTCCGGCACTTTGATCGGTGCCGAAACCACCACCTGAGAAATGCCTGCGTCAAGATACGGTGTCAACGCATCAACCGTTTTAAATTGACCCGTACACTCAAGCACTAAATCACAATCGCCAAAATCAGCATCCTCAAGCGTTCTTGCAGAAGTGACCCGAATCGGTTTTTGTTTGATCACAAGATCATGCCGATCGACTGCAACCGGGACATCCCACACCCCATGAACCGAGTCAAAGGTCAATAAATGCGCATGGGTTGCCGCATCACCAGCCACATCGTTCACATGAACCAATTCGAGTGTCGGATGGTTTTGTAAGGCTCGAATCGCCAATCGACCAATACGACCAAGTCCATTAATTCCAACACGCATTTATCACTTCCTCCTTAATGCCTGGTGGTGATTTTGGACAACGCCGGCGAGCATAGATCGTTTCGCCCCTGACAACAGTCCGCCAATAGGAATTCCAATAATGCGCGCACCGCAGAGGGTGCGATTCGATATCGAATAAAACGCCCTTCTCGTTCCGCAAAACAAAGACCCGACGCTTCAAGCTCTTTCAAATGGAAACTTACCTGAGATGGCGCTAAATCGAGAGCTTCAGCGATTAAGCCTGCCGTGATGCCAGCGTCACCTGCTTGTGCGAGTTGTCGAAACATCTCTAACCGATGCTTTTGCCCTATCGCCTGAAAACAGCGGACTGCGGTGGTAGTATCCATCCCGAAAATATCAATTCAATGTTTCAATAAATATCAAAATATAGAGTTACGTACCAAAAAACAAATGAAGATTGTGTTACATAAATCCGTCAGCGCCCGAGGGGCGTTTCGGCTCGTCATTGTGTTCTGTCATCTGACCGTCCGCCTCTTGCACTTGATCATCATTCAGCCCAAGCAGATCATTCGGTGATTGATAGCCAAGCTGCATGTAGAGGCGATCGATCGTCCCCTGAATGGACTGAACTGCTTTCTCATCTCTTGGATCAGTTGCCAGAATATTGCCCTGAATCAACAGAGATCCCACCACATCCTGCGGTAACCATGATCGGACTGGACCTCTCAATGTGGGGATCATGGTCTCCGAATCGAGTGCACGCTCGCCTCCTTTGGCACGCTCTAGGATTTCGAGAATATGTTTCCGAACGACAAGTTCAAATCGCTTTCTCGCATCTTCCGAGAACTCAAGTTCTTTACGGTATTCGCCGACCATCGCATAAAATAAAGCTTCACCTTCAAGATCATGAAAAATATGGTCAATTTTTAACGAATCCTTCGCTTGGACCGCTCGGTCTTCCGAGGCTTTTTCAGCAGCGATTTGGCGTTTCTTTTCTTCAAGCCGCATCACTCGCTGATTGAGTTGGTAAAGTCCATAGATCAGAAAAGCGAGGGTCAATAAAGCGGTAACTAACAATAATCCATGCATGTAGTTGCACAACCTATCTGAGTAACTGTGTTGAGTTGTATAGGTATCGACAGTTGACTGCAAATCTTTGATCACGTGGCTGCAAGCTTAAACGAAATCCATCTATCAAGTGTCCGCCTGAGCCAGCGTGATTGCTTCGGATAATATTGGGTGATTCCGCACCGATGATTATTGATATTCATCGCACCGGACAGTTCGAGCATGTGGCCTGCCCGCATCAGCCAGCGGTTCATCATTCTTGGTTGCATCTCGGGGTGAAACTGAGTGGCCAATGCGTTTTGGCTCACGAGATATGCTTGCTCTCGGAAGAGACCGCCAACGATCCCATACGCCAAACGGCTTGCCCCACTTGGGAGCTCGAAACCTTCACGATGCCATTGATATACATGGGTCAGGGGCGTCAAAATCCGTTTACCAGGACCCACTGGATCAATTGGATACCAACCGACCTCAACTCGCTCTCTGGGATGCGTGTAAACCACTCCTCCCAAAACGCGGGTCATCAGTTGTGCGCCGAGACAAATCCCCCAAATCGGGCGATCCCGATGCATCCAACGTTCAATTAACTGGAGCTCTGTCCGGATACCTTGGAGATGATCATCATTTGCGCTCATCGGTCCACCAAATACAATCAATCCATCAAAGCGATCAACCTGTCTCGGAATGCGCTGACCAGCCAAGGGGCGAATGATGTGCATTTGATGGCCGAGCTGCCGGAGCGCTATTCCAACCTGACCCGTTGTTGAATGTACTTGATGCAGCACACACAAAATTCTCCGACTCATTTAGACAACCACTGAGCGGAATGTCAGATTCATACGAGGCCCCAAATCTCTTCGACTCTTTAACAAAGAATGCTCCCAATACGTCTGTGTCGATCCATACATGATTAACAGATCTCCATTGCCAAGTTCAAATGTCAGCGGAGCATTCGTACCGTCGTATTTTTGTCGTAATCGAAATCGTCGGGGTTCACCCAGCGACAAGGAAACGATCACAGGTTGCCGACCCAGTTCAGATTCGTTATCACGATGCCAACCCATCGAATCTTGACCAGATCGATAATAATTGAGGAGGCAATGATTCAAACCCCGCGGAGTCGATATCCCGCGAGTTGTAAGTAAGACATCAAGACTCCGCCGCAGATCGATCAGCTGTGGATGCCAGGATCTCGCTTCAAGTGTCCGTTTCGAGTAAGTATAGGGGACATCACCTGACCAAGCTGTCAAGCGCGGCTCGTCAATGCTGCGCCCGAAAAGGCGTATCTCTCCCTGCATCCATTCCACGTCAGTTCGAAAGCGATGCAATAGTTGGTTGCTTTCACCGGCTGCAAGCCATCCTTGGAAAAAGCATACCGAGAGGCCCGGTCGGACAAATATGATTGGTTTTGAGGTCAATGAGGCACCCGCATGTCATTATCATTCAATGATACGCGAACTTTGGAGATCAAATAAAAGGGTTACGAGTTTGAAGATTCGACTTCGTCAGATACGTCAGACCGATCAATCAGCAGTTCTTCGCGCAACACAGGCACGTCCCGGGGCGCATCCACACCAACGCAGATCTGCTGGGTTCCCTTGATTTTCACCACGGTAATCCGAATGTCGTCGCCGATACGGATCGATTCATCCACGCGACGGGTCAGTACAAGCATATTCCACCTCAATCCGTTGAAAATTTTCATCCATGAAACGTTCTACCGAATCCAAATTCAGAAACGTCTCGAACAGCTCACGAAAGATAGAATGCCACAGAAATGCATTAATGAAATCATCGTGGTTATAAATAGCAATACACTTTGTCGGACAATATTTTGTAAGGAATTTTCACAAGCCAATCATTCAAGTCGCCTGAAGTCTCTCGAGTCACACAAAAAAGCAGTGCTTGCGACTGGACCAAATCGAATGACCCGCTCAATATATTGCGTGCCGACACGTATCACCAGATCACCAAACTCACGCAAACCATGGAGAAATCTGATGTAGTCACCCTAGCCAGTTTGGGACTTTTGGGTCCGTTTTGGTCATTGGCTAATTGCACTGGGAGTTATATTCCAGCAAATCTCTGGGGACGAGCTCGGACTCATCGATGCGCATACCACCGTTGGCATTACTCAGCGGATGGGTTGTTTTTCGCCTTGTGTGGGGATTCAGCGGACCCAAGTATGCGCGCTTCTCGAGTTTTCCACTGACCTCACCCAAACAAGTGATGCATAGCGTGCAACGTGTTGTTACGAAACAGACCGAACAGACACCTGGCCATACAACAGTTGGAGGCCTCGCTGTTTATCTAATGCTCATTTTTCATCGGCCTGACAGCGGTGTCAGGAATGACTTCATCCGATGATATTTTATTAGCAGCCCCCACTCGAACCGTTTCTCTCGCCAGCACTCGTCGACTTCGCCAATCAAGCGCACCCAATACTCAGCAAACTAGTTTTGATCATTGTCATCGCACACGTATCAGCAGTCTTTTGGCATCAGTTTGTCATGAAAGAACCGCTCATACAGGGGATGTTTCATGGATTAAAACCCGGTTTTGGACATTCCAGCGGCCAGCCAGACTCTTTTCCAAGCTCGTGTTACTCCGCGGATTTATTTTTTTCACTGTGCATTGGCGGGGCACACGGCATTCTCGGAATTTACCTTGGATGGTGACGCCCAAGAACTCACATGAACGATCGCACCTGACTCCGTTCGATTCCCATGACCCACGGGCCAGTTCATGCTGAATCCAGTTAGAAACAATGTGGCCTGATGATCGACGGATTTCGTGATTCGCCAATAGTCATCCAACGTAAACGAGCGAGATTAAAAGCACGCTCCCATCGTGGTATCCAAATAAAACACCACTTCCTGAAATTACAGGCATTCAAATCATCGCTCTTTTGCTACCATTGTGGTTATGCATTCTATCATGTGAGGCTCGAGTGAATACCGGAGAACGTTGGCTTTTTAATCTCGCCGCTTTTGTCGTCGTTTTGGCAGGCATTAAATCGGCAAGTCCAATCATCGTGACATTATTGGTTGCGTTGTTCGTCGCCCTGATTTCGGCTCCACTCTCCACTGGTCTCCAACGGAGAGGAGTCCCGAATGTCTTATCTGTACTCATCGTCTTGGTGTTATTGTTATCAATCATCGCCGGTCTTAGCGCGGTGGTTGGTGGATCAGTCAATGCATTCAGAGAAGCTACCCCGACCTATGAGGCACGACTCAACGAGCAGCTCGACTCACTCTGGATGCTAGCCGCCAGTTACGATATACCCATCGATGCGAATCAGTTGCGCGAATCCTTTGATACGTCAGGTGTCTTTACCCTGTTATCCAACTTACTCACTGCACTCGGAGCTCTCCTCACGAATGGCTTCTTAATTCTGTTGATCGTGCTGTTTATTCTCATGGAAGCTGCTTCGATGCCGCAAAAGATTCGCGTTGCGTTTGGGCGCGGCGAGCACGAGCCTTTTGTTGCGTTTACGCAATTCATGAAACACTTAAATCAGTACCTTGCGATTAAAACCTTAATTGGTGTAATCACAGGGGTTGCCGTTACAATCTTTATGCTGGCCGAAGGAATCGATTTTCCTTTTGTTTTGGGTTTATTGGCCTTCTTACTGAACTACATCCCAACACTTGGCTCGATTTTGGCGGGCGTCCCTGCTGTGATCCTTGCATTTCTCGAATTTGGCCTTGGCTCTGCCGGTCTAACAACGCTGGTGTATCTCGGTGTCAACGTGTCATTGGGTCAGATTATCGAGCCACGCCTGCAGGGACAGGGGCTGGGCCTATCACCCATGGTGGTTTTCTTATCGTTAGTATTTTGGGGTTGGTTATTAGGAATTGTTGGCATCTTATTAGCCATTCCGTTAACCATGACCGCAAAACTTGCATTTGAAGAATCACCAAAATATTGCTGGCTAGCGATTCTTCTGGGCCCAGAAAGGCCTCTATCAAGTCAATCAGACTAGAGTGGGCTAGATTTTTATGTTGCAACCGCTAAAAAATCACGGTCTGGGAGGGATTCTTTGTTACCACCGCCGAAATAGAAGAGATCATCATGCTGGTCTGTGTCACAGGCCTCGACGGCTATATGGGATTCATTGTTGTCGATCGGATCAGCAACAGGTGTGGCTCTAATGGGACAGGCAAAGGGTAAATATACATTTTTTGGACATCTCAAATGGTCTTGGACAATTGCACTCGGCTATGTAGCAAGTATCCTTATCCACTTGTGGAATAACACAGACCTACTCCAACTGACAGTTGAAACCGCGCTTATCACAACGGGCCATTGACGAAACAGTCGACGAGTATCCATCGGTGCTCATGTAAAGGAGCTGACTCATGCTAACCGCTCATATTCTGATGATGCTGATTCCTGGAATCGTGACACCGATTTCAACAGAGCAAATCTTTGAATCAAAAACCGCGTGCGAAATCGCAAAGGAGGCACTTACCTCAACCGACTCAGTCAACCACTACCTCTGCACGCCAGCACCCAACACCACTCCGAATCGATAACTATTGCACCCTCATCGTGCATGCTATCCACAATGATGCGTTACTTTCTGAAACATCCTGACACCTGAAACCATCTTTTCAAAAACTGTAATAAAAACAGTTTGTTGCAATAAATTTCTAGCTAAAATATTGATTTTTATAGGTTTATTTTAAAACATCTCCATTGTTTAAATGTTAAACACTGAGCGTGAACCCCACTAAATTAGGCGTTTTCGCTACTCCAATAAAAATCAATCCCCATCGTTATCCACACGCTTTGTGGGTATCCAATTTGTCAATGCCGTTACAAAATTTCTGCGCTTTTTTTTCACTTCCGGTATGGTCCATCCATGCATCGTACCTTACCAAGAAATGTTCAATCTCGCGCACGACAAGGGATGTACGCGATGTTGCCGCTCCTACCTGGAATCGTTCCGTTTGGACTCATCGCTGGATTCACTCCGGTCTCGTTCGGATATACATGGCTCGATTCGATAATGGGATCACTTCTGATGTTCGCCGGCGCATCACAACTTGCTGCATATCAATTGATGGACGAAGGAGCCTCACTGTGGGTTATTCTCATGACTGTTGCAGCAATCAACCTGCGCTACGTACTCTACAGCGCATCAATCGCGCCATATCTCGCGAATGCCAATCGGACTTCTCGACTGCTCGCAGGATACGGACTCACGGATCAAATCTATGCAGTCTGTCAACGAGACTACCCAACGCATGACTGGAATCTCAATGAGCGAATAGCCTACTACGGAGGTGGCACGCTTGTTCTATGGCTCCTGTGGCAACTATGCACCTTGGTAGGCGCCCTTATCGGACAAGTGATCCCTGTGTTTTGGTCACTCGAATATATGATTCCGCTAACGTTCTTAGCGCTTGCTCTCAATACCCTAAAGACAAACGCCCATCGAGTCACAGCGCTCACCGGCGCTGGTGTTTCCTTTCTCGGGCTTGAGCTTCCGTATAATTTCGGATTAATGCTTGGTGGCTTACTCGGAATTCTCGCCGGCGTTTTGTATAAGCGATTCAGTGGATGATGACAGATAGTTTCTTAATTGTGGTGGCTCTTGCTGGCCTTGTGACGCTAGCGCTGAAATGCGCGTTCATTGAGGGTCAGCAATACTTCATGCTGCCACCGTGGTTTACAGAGTCACTGGAATTCGTTCCACCAGCAGTCCTTTGCGCATTAGTTATCCCTGGGATATTTCAGGGTGATGTCGGACTCGTGAGCGCCTTTGGCCCGGTGGCGGTCGATCCGAAGCCAATCGCTGCCTGCATTGCCGCAATCACTTTTTTAGCAACAAAAAAGACCATTCCCACACTCATCATCGGAATGGTCTCGTTGTATGCCGTTTACGGGCTACAGCTTTAAGGAAGATAAACGAGAGGAACCAAGTAACTCCAGGCGATAACACTTGCCGCCAACATACCCACCAATGTGCACAACGCGACTGTTAAAATTGATGATGCAAACATAAATGAACGGTCTTCATCAATTTTCATAATTGGCGACGTGCCGCTAAAGAAGATACACAGAATAGGCTAAGGCAGCGCCCGCGACAGCGACGTTTAACCGAAGCACCGGTAACAAAAATGAAATACCTGAGAGGAACAGCGGAGTCGCTGTCACCGTGGTTAGGACAAGACACTCATCAAGCGATACCTCGCCTCCATATGTCTTTTCCATCCAGTGCATACAAACTGCGATAAACGCGACAGCAGCCCACATCGCAAAATAAAAGATGAGTGCCGACCCAAGTGTGCTTATTCCGCAAGCCGAACAGGCTCTTCACCAGCGACCAACCAACCGACTTGTATAACACCAACATACAAAGCAATCGCTGGAATCGCAGCCAAGATTGAAATCTGAGTCAAAAAATTGTTTTGGCTGAGTAACGCTCCCACTCGATCAGAGCCCACTCATTTTTCGGATCCTTTAATATGCCAGCGATGTGGCCAAAGTACATCATATGTTGAGTCCTTCCTGCACTTTCGATGGGGGGCCTCACCCTCACTGTGAACTATTAGTTGATCGTTACGATTGCAAGGGGCGCAGCCCACTCACCTGTGCCGATATCCCCTCAACCATTGGGAGTCACAGCAAGACAAAGTGATCGACCAGCAAGAAGAGGAATAACCACATGATATACCGAATCGAATACCAAAAAAGGGTCATCGCGTCCTGCGCATCCTTCGAGTCGGTATATCGCTTCAATAACATCAAAAACCGTGCGTTGATGATGGAAATCCCGATCAGATAAAAGATCCCACTCATTCCACTGAGGTATGGCAGTACCGTGACAATGACCATCAAGATGGTGTACAGAAGCATCTGTAAGCGCGTGTAATCCTCACCATGAGTCACAGGTAACATTGGAATATCAGCGTTTGCGTAATCTTCTTTTTTTGCGATACACAGAGCCCAGAAGTGTGGTGGCGTCCAAGCAAAAATAATCGCAACAAGCAACAACGCGTTCGGGTCGACCGACCCGGTCACAGCCACCCAACCAAGCAGTGGCGGAGCAGCACCAGCGATACCGCCGATGACAATGTTTTGCGGTGTCGCTCGCTTCAGATACACGGTATACACCACCGCGTAACCGATGATTGATGCAAATGTCAAAACCGCAGTGAGCACGTTTGCCACCGTGACCAAGATCGCTAGGCCAGTTAAACCCAGCGCGAATGCAAAAACCAATGCATTGGATGGCGACACTTTACCCTCAGAGACCGGTCGATGCTTGGTCCGACTCATCATTGCATCGAGACGCCGATCGACGACATGATTCACTGCGGCCGCAGCTGATGCAGCCAGTCCGATACCCAGGTTTGCGAGGATAAATAGCTCAAATGGAGGCAGTACTGGCCGTGCGAGAAGCATCCCAACCATCGAGGTCAACACAAGGACCGCAACAACTCGTGGTTTGGTGAGCGTTAAATAATCCTTCCAAGTTGGATTCGTTGGCCCAGCATTAAGCGTGTCTAACATTGCCATAAACAGCATCCTCCTGTTCAGTGGCCGTCTCATATGCAATCGACCACGCCGCTAATAATAGCAAAACACCCAAGGCATGGTGGATAAATGCGAGACTGTCGGGAACTGCGTAGACAACGTTTGCATAGCCGAACACGATTTGCACAAGGGTTAACCCAATAAAATGAGACGCTTTACGAGACGTGATTACGCCACGTTTGAGATAAACCGCCAATAGTACGAGCCAGAAGGCGAGGACCACGAAGGCACCGGCCCGATGTACCACTTGTATGGCCGCTCGTGCACCGTGCTCAAGCTGTCCGCCTTCATAATTTGGCCCAACCTCTGGGAGCAAATTGAATCCACTCTGAAAATCGTATTGCACCTCACCGCCGCCTGCGCAACTAAGTACCCCTGGGCATGCCCAACCAGCATAGTTAGTCGATACCCAACCTCCCAAGATGATTTGAGCAAACAGTAAGCCAATCCCGACAAGGACTGGCATTCGCATGGAAATGGCTTGCGTATCGCCGTTAGCCAGACGTTTAAGGCGATGACGCAAACACATCAGTGTCGAAACGATGATCAGTCCACCCATTAAATGCAGTGTGACGATATTCGGCAACAACTTCAGCGTCACCGTGAACGCACCGAATGCTCCTTGGATGATGACAAGTCCAAGTAGCGCAAGCGAAACCAAATAGGGGTAGTTGGGCGTTTTATCTTTTTCACGATATCCAAGGTATGCGATACCCATGATTAAGAGCCCAAGACCTCCAGCGATATAGCGATGAATCATTTCGATCCAGCCTTTATGAACCGCAACATGGATTTCTGGGTAACGCTCTTGAAGATGCGCAATCGTCTCAGTATCGGTGGTCATTACCATCTTGCCGAAACAACCCGGCCAATCGGGACAACCAAGGCCAGAATCAGTGATCCGTGTAAAACCACCCATCAGGACCACTTCAACTGCTAAGAACAGAGCAATAGTCGCTAGCTTTAATGGAAGATTATTTGCCATCAACCCACCTTCGATACCTTCAACAACTTTTTCAAATCCTGGAGAATCAACGTTGGATTAATTCCAGGCTCAAACTTTAAAACGACGTTTCCAAGTGGGTCGATGACCCAGATAGAGGGCTCACTGACCGTCAATGTCATCGCTTGGACCTCAGACACAACAACACGGTTGCGCTCTCGACCCAGCGCCGTGTGAAATTTCTCCATGCCCTCGCCAAAGGTTTGACAAGGCAAGCACGACGCATTTGAGGCCAGAACAACCTGCCACTTCGCAGGTTCACCGGGATGTGGTAGCCCAATATCAGAATGCTGCGTGCCAGATGCTACCAGTTGGCCATGATGTGTGCGCCCTTCTGGTAGGCCAATTTGCCCAAAATACATGACAAATGCAGCGATCATGGGGACTAAAGCCATGGCCCAAATCAGCCAAAAAGTTGTTCGATTACCCACGTAATATCCCCTTATTCAAGATCACGGCCGTCATCCCACAGAGCACCAAAGCCAACAAAAACCATTGAATGGCGTATCCATAATGAGTTGCTGGACCGAGTCTCGGCTTCGGTCCGTTGGCATTCCGAGGTAATAACCCATCGGCTAACACCATGCCGGGTAACAAATTGGTCTCGATCAGATCCGTCAGAGACTGCACGCGTTGAGCGTCACCGAGGGTCTCAGCATCCGATTCGCTCATCAAATAACTGTCAGTCACGGGAACCCATAACCCTTTCAGTTCAAACACAGCTGGTATTTCGATCGACGGAAGTTCATCTCGTCTTTGCGTACCAGGGACCCAACCGAGGTTGACTAACATCCGGACTGACCCGTCGGAGGTCGTTGCTTCCGTAAAAACTTCGTAACCTGCAACTCGGTCCTGGATCCGATTATCTAAAAAACTCAGCGGTCTGGTGGTATCACGGTAGACTGTCAGTCGGACTTGATGTGTTCCGCTTTGCGCTCCTACGTTCAACATTTCAGAACCTGCCGTTAACAACGATTCGCCGACGGTCAAAACTCGGATTAATTCCTCTTTTTGATGCGCACGGTCGAGTTGCCAGAAGCCCGCTTTGATGCACAAACCGACGATTGGAAACACAACAATCAAAAACCACCATTTCTTTGTTAGCCACATTGTGGTTTCCTGCACCCTTCTAGTCAGTGAGAAATACTATGTTCAAAATTTTAATCGTGATTTTGTTTTTAGCCGTCGTTGGCGTTTTATTTTCGGGCCTTTACTTCCTGATGAAGGACCCGTCCGACAAGAAGCGTGTCGTGAATGCACTTGCATGGCGCGTTGGGCTAGCCGCGGGGCTCATCGCGCTGGTGGCAATCGGGATTGCCACCGGGTTACTCGAGCCCCACGGGATCGGTGGCTAGAGAATATAGACGAAAATAAACAGTCCCACCCAAACCACATCGACAAAGTGCCAGTACCAAGCGACTGCTTCAAACGCAAAGTGCTTTTCTGGAGAAAACGCCCCATCAAAGCAGCGCAGTAGCATGACAAACAACATGGTTGTACCCAGCATCACGTGGAAGCCGTGAAACCCAGTCAACATGAAGAACGTCGCCCCATAAATCCCTGAGTTAAGCGTTAGCCCCAGTTCAGTATAAGCTTCATGGTACTCTACCGCTTGGAAGTACAAGAAGATCACAGCAAGAATAATCGTTGCTGCTAACCAAGCCTCGAGAGCGCCACGCTTATTTTCCTTCAGCGCATGATGCGCAAACGTCACAGTCACGCTCGACGTAATCAGCAATGCGGTATTAACCAACGGCAAATGCCAAGGGTCAATGACCGCTGTTGCGCCCGGGAATTGCTTCATGTCAGGCGTTTGTAACAACGGCCAAGTGGCAGTGAAACCCTCCCACAACATATTTGTTACGCCCTTGTCGCCCTCACCACCAATCCAAGGCACTGAGAACACACGAACATAGAGGAGCGCCCCGAAGAATGCGCAGAAGAACATCACCTCGGAAAAGATGAACCACAACATGCCTTGGCGATAGGATCGATCGAGCTGATCGCTGTGAAGCCCCTCAGCTTCCTCGCGAATTTGGTCTTTGAACCAACCGAAAATCACGTAGAAAAGTATCAAGAATCCTCCACCGAGAATCCAAGGACCAAAAGATTCACGATCGGCAGTCATGGCTGTAATCGTCATTGCTGCACCATAGGCTAGAAGCCCAAGTGAGACCGAGGCCAAAATTGGCCATTTGCTTTGTTCCGGAACGTAATATGTCGAATCACTCATAAAGATGCCCGTCCTTTGTCATTATCGAGTGTTACTTGCGTCACCTTCTGATCATCAGTCAGGTCATACAGTGCGTAAGATAGCGTGATTGTTGAAATGTGCTCTGGTAGCTCCGGGTCGACCACGAACAACAGAGGCATCTCAGTATCAGTGCCTGCGTCCAGCGGTTGCCGATCAAAACAGAAACAATTCACCTTGTGAAGATAGGGCGCGGCTTCCGATGGCGTTACAGACGGAACGGCTTGCGCAACCATCCATTCCGCAGTCGAATTCTTCGCGTAAAATGTTGTATGTTTATCTTCGCCAGGGTGAACTCGCATTGAGCGAACAGTTGGCTTGAAATCCCAAGGCATGCTCGCCGGGTTAACGGTAACAAACTGTACTTTTACAGTCCTAGACCGATCCACTGAATCAATTTCCGCAGGACCTTGGCTGAAGTTTTTACCGTTGAGCCCCGTGATATCGCAAAAAACGTCATACAACGGGACCAAAGCAAAGCCGAAACCAAACATTGCGATGGCGGCTGTCGCCAGCCGCACCACAAGCCGATTGGTTTTCGCTTGGTTCTGCTCAGCCATCGGTTTAATCAACCTTTGGTGGCGTTGAGAACGTGTGATAAGGCGCTGGTGACGGTATCGTCCACTCAAGACCTTGTGCACCTTCCCAAACCTGCGCAGTTGCTTTCTCTCCGGCGCGGACATTCTGGATCACGTTGTAAATAAATACGAGCTGCGAGAATCCAAAGATAAATGCCCCCACTGATGCCATGCTGTTGAAGTCAGCAAACTGCAACGCGTAGTCAGGAATCCGACGCGGCATACCCGCCAAACCCACAAAATGCATCGGGAAGAACGTGACGTTCACACCAACAAACGACAACCAGAAATGGAGTTTACCCATGGTTTCATTCAATTGATGTCCGGTCCACTTCGGCAACCAGTAATAGGTCGCCGCCATGATCGAGAAGATCGCTCCGGGCACCAGTACATAGTGGAAGTGAGCAACAACGAAGTACGTGTCGTGGTACTGGAAGTCAGCCGGCGCAATCGCGAGCATCAGTCCTGAGAAGCCACCGATGGTGAACAGAACCACAAACGCGATCGCAAATAACATTGGTGTCTCAAATGTCATCGATCCGCGGAACATCGTCGCTACCCAGTTGAATACTTTGACACCGGTTGGGACCGCGATCAACATTGTCGCGAACATGAAGAACACTTCACCGACCAATGGCATCCCGACGGTAAACATGTGGTGCGCCCACACCACAAACGACAACAATGCAATAGAAGCAACCGCGTACACCATTGACGAGTATCCAAACAGGCGCTTTCTGGCGAATGTTGGAATAATCTCACTGATAATGCCGAATGCAGGCAAAATCATGATGTAAACCTCTGGGTGTCCGAAGAACCAGAACACGTGCTGGAAAAGGACTGGGTCGCCGCCACCTGCCGCGTTGAAGAACGAGGTTCCAAAGTGGATATCCATCAACATCATTGTGACCACACCGGCGAGAACTGGCATCACAGCGATCAGGAGGAATGCGGTTATCAACCATGTCCACACAAACAGTGGCATTTTCATCAGCGTCATTCCAGGCGCGCGCATGTTCAAGATAGTCGCGATGATGTTAATCGCGCCCATGATTGACGATGCCCCCATTATATGGACGCCAAAAATAAAGAATGTTACCGATTCCGGTGCGTACGTCGTCGACAGTGGAGCGTAGAACGTCCAGCCAAAGTTTGGCGCGCCGCCTGGCATAAATAACGAAGACAAGAGGATCAGGAACGCGAAAGGTAGAATCCAGAAACTCCAGTTATTCATTCGAGGCAATGCCATATCCGGAGCACCAATTTGCATTGGAATCATCCAGTTTGCGAGGCCGACAAACGCAGGCATCACGGCCCCAAAGACCATGATCAGACCATGCATCGTAGTCATTTGGTTAAAGAAGTTCGGCTCAACAAGTTGCAAACCTGGCTGGAATAATTCGGCGCGAATAATCAGCGCCATGATTCCGCCAATCATGAACATGGTCAAACTAAAGATCAGATACATCGAACCAATGTCTTTGTGGTTCGTGGTATACAACCAGCGCCCAAGGCCTTTTGCAGCACCGTGGTGGTGAGGATCCTCGTCTTTTACGTGCGGTAGATCAACATCAACTGTAGCCATAATGATTTCCTCTTATTTTTGGATGGCGCTTGGCTGGACCGTGTCGCCCACAGTATTGCCCAACGCGTTCCGTTGATAAGTTACAACAGCAGCGATATCGACTGCCGATAATTGCTCTTTGAAAGCCTGCATCGCGGTGCCTGTTTTACCATTCACAATGATGTCAATGTGCGCATCAATCGCGCCCGTGGCTATCGCACTTCCTGTGATCGCAGGGAATGCCCCTGGGATCCCTTGACCGTTTAGCTGGTGGCAACCTGCGCATGCGGCCTGGTAAACACCTTCACCTTTTGCAATCAATTCATCCATTGAGAATTCTTTTGACGCTTCGCCAGCCATCGCCAATTTCATCGCCTTTTGATCAGCAACCCATTGCGCGTAGTCGGCTTCCGATTTCACTTCGACGACCACCGGCATAAATCCGTGATCTTTGCCGCACAGCTCTGTGCACTGCCCGCGATAGACGCCCGGCTCTTCGACCTTGACCCACGCTTCATTAATAAATCCAGGGATCGCATCTTTCTTCACAGCAAAGTGAGGCACCCACCACGAGTGGATGACATCGTTGGCTGTGATCAAGAACCGAACCTTCTTGTTCGCAGGAATCACCAGCGTATTATCTACCTCAAGCAAGTAGTTCGGATTCTTTGCAGACTCGTTGATGATCTCTTCACGCGGAGTCGATAGGTTGGAAAAGAAGTCGATATCCTCGTCCAGATACTGATACCTCCACTTCCACTGGTAGCCAGTGATCTGGATATCAACATCCGCTTCTGACGTGTCGTACATATCCATCAAGGTAGCGGTCGCTGGCACGGCCATCGCAATCAAAATGATTGATGGGATCACGGTCCAAAACACTTCAACGGTAGTGTTCTCATGCCAATGTTCAGCGACAGCACCCTTAGATTTCCGATGCTTAAAAATCGAGTAGAACATGACGCCGAAGACGGCAACGCCGATCACCACGCAGATCCAGAAGATCAGCATGTGCAGATCAAAGATCTCACGCGATAAGGCTGTGACACCTTTATTCATATTAATCTGCCAATCTGCCAATGCTGGCGTTGACAACAGCGATAGAGCCACAGTAAATGCTTTGCTCATTCGCACACCTCCTATGTTTTTGAATACGGGGGTTAACGAAATTTTAATAAATTTAAATGTTTATGATTGTTGGTGTGCACTCCAGCACACTTCGAGGTCAGAATTCATCCAGATCCCGAGCCATATCGACGACACTATTTTACATACATCATGACCAGTTGGACAAGCCCATAAACGCTTAACAAAAAGATTAACGTCATGAGTAGACCGGCCACGACAAAGACCGAAAATCGGCCATGTTCAAAATCACGTTCTCGATTAGCGTTTGATTGAACTCCTAAAAAAGAAGCCATTACACTCCAAATCGCTAGGACCCAAATTTTCATTCGAGAAATTCTCAAATACTCTAATTCGATTTCATTTACATATGGATAATAGGGCCAAGTATTTTTTTTACTACAGGATTGATTTAAGTATTGAGATTTGGCCCACCCACGGTCGCTGAGATGCTGATCTCAGCTCGGCTACTGTGACACGAGTTGACGTCAGCACCTCGATATCGATCTTACCTCGAAGATAGTGCAGCCGAAGCTCCTGAATATCGCATATTTCGCCCCAGTCTTGCTCTAGTGCATGTTTAACTTCGGCCCTCAAGGGCCTCAATGTGGTCGGTGCCTGTCGATCGATGCTGGCATCGTCTTCAGGATCAATGTGGAAAATGATATCCGACACATCGGGAAACTTATTCCGAATGCTCGATGCCACCCAACAGCCAATCTCATGCCCCTCGGACACCGACACTCGAGGATCCACCTGAAGATGAAGGTCTACTAGGATCTTTCCGGCCATCGTTCGAGTTCGTATCTGATGAACATCTCGAAGTCCAGGCACATTCATAGCAATTGCTCGGATCGCCATCATCTGGTCCTCCGGCAAAGCCGTATCGATTAACTCCTGCATTGAATCCCACAGCAGGCCCAAAGCGATTTTGGCAATCAGTAACGCGACCACCAGCGCAGCCACGGCGTCAAGCCACAACGCATCAAAGGAAACCCCCACTAACCCGACCAGAACAGCAATCGATGACAAAGCGTCCGTTCTGGAATGCCATGCATTGGCCATCAACAGCTTCGAATTTAACTTCTTTGCATAGTGGACGGTGTAACGATAAATCCCCTCTTTGGACACAATTGATGTAATCGTGATCGCAAATGCGGCCACACCGAGATCAACCGCAATACTTGGGTCAACAATACGCTGCAAACTGTCGTATAAAATACCGCCAGCAACAGCCAGTAAAATGCTCCCCAGGACAAGGGTCGCTATCGTTTCGATTCGATCGTGACCATAAGGATGATTCGCATCAGGCTCCTCGTTGCTCCATCTTGCAGCCAGAATAACCAAAGCATCAGTACCCAGATCCGATAGCGAATGCACGCCGTCTGCGATGAGCGCATGACTTTGACTTACCCAACCGATTGCGATCTTGAACACTCCCAATAATCCGTCGAGTATCGCGCCAATACAAGTGACGCGCGTCATCACTTGTGCGTTTGTTCGCGCGTTAGTCGCCATTAGCTCATCACCCTTTCGACAAACCAATAACAGCCAACAAGGCCAATCAACAAAGACATGGGAATGGCAAACCTCGCTCGATACCATGAATAGTGCACAATCCAGATACCGATCGACAGATAGGCTCCCAGAATAATTGCCAATTGCCCAAGCTCAACGCCGATATTGAATGACAAAAGACCAACGACAAAATCGCGCTCCGGCAGCCCGAGTTCGGTCAGCACCCCCGCAAATCCCAATCCATGCAGCAAACCGAAGGCAAACACCACCAAAGCTCGAGATCGATTCACTTTGTGATGCCATATATTTTCAACAGCGATATAGATAATCGATGCAGCGATCAAGGGCTCGACAATCGACGCGGGAAGTTCAAGAACACCATACAGACCAAGCGCAAGTGTTGCTGAATGCGCGACCGTAAACGCGGTGACCTGGATCACAAGGTCAACCAAACGCTTCGAGATCAACGTGAGACCCAAGATAAAGATAATATGATCCAACCCGCGGGGAATAATGTGCGTGAATCCCAACTCTATGTAGTCAACGACAAGATCGCTGACAGACCGCTCAACTGCCCGGTCAAGGGATAGCTCACCCGACTCCTGACCGCTTTTGACGAATTGTACGCGAGGCTCAGCATGATCGAGAAATAAACGGACTGCAGTGTTAGGCATGGTGTCATTCACACGATATGTCACGCTTTCTGTACCATCAGGTAATCCTCCAACGAAATTCAGTTGAGTATCGCGCGGAAGCTCTTCATCATCGACGGGGAGTACCTTCAACGACGTCAGTGTCATTGTAATCGAGAGATCACCTGCGATGATCTCAATGACTCGGCTGAAATCCCTCCCTTTGTCTCGAATAGCAACTTCCAACTCGGTCGCATCGAGGGCCCGAAAGCGATCGTAATTTGCCGCATTTGGAGAATCGTTCGTATCTGACAGCGATGGATCAACATTGGCGAGCCAAGCCTCCATGTTGGTCACGAGCTCAAGCTGAATGACGCCTTGAGAATCAACTGAAAGCGAGGCAATTGAGGGTCGCATCTCATGCGCACTTGCGACCCAACTCAAAATCGCTAACAGTACGCTTAACACCACAGGTTTCATCGATTCATTCTCAAATTTTAGGATTCAATATGACAATAGCTCGTAGCCTAACATTCTCAGTTGGACTTCTGATATGGAGCACGCAAATTCAAGGCCATGAATTTTGGATCGAGCCATCAAAACACTACACGACGGTAAACAGCACAATTGAGCTCACTCTTAAAGTTGGCGAAACCTTCCGCGGTAGCGCGCAACCCTACTTACCCGTCGATACAGCAGCTTTTATTGTCATCGGTCAAACCAAACGTGAGATAGAAGGTTTATTAGGAGATTCTCGACCCGCAGCAACCGTGACTGTCGACCATGGTCTCAATCGTGTCATCCATCAAACCACTCCATTTTCAATACGATTTGGTGACGATGACGAGCGTTGGGCAAACTACATCTCACTTGATGGTCTCCAACGTCAACTCGATCAACACCCAGCAATTCCGCAGATCGTTCCAGTCACAGAACGCTATGTTCGCGTCGCAAAAAGTTTTATTAAAACTGGACAAGCAAAAGTGAACGATTCGCTCTCCGGAGAAATGCCATTCGAGCTGGTTCTGGAAGGGCAATGGACACAGATCATCCCCGGAAACTATGCATTTACGCTATACGATGGAAACAGTCCGCTCGAGAGCGTATTGATCAAGGCATTTCGGTACAGCGATCGAGCTGTCGTTTCGGAAGCTCACACAGACGCGAATGGCCGAGTGGAGCTCGAGTTACCAAGCGCCGACCGTTATCTCATCAGCGGAGTCGTCATTCGGCCTGACAATGACCCCGACTACGATTGGATCAGCCATTGGCCAACAATCACGCTCGAGGTTGTTAATTAAGCAGGATATCGATCGCTTTAGCGGTTGCATGAAATGCAAACACCGCCGTCACGTGTGTGGCTGCACCTAAGGAGCCCACGCAATCGAGTCGGTTTGCTCCGGTTGCAGGCTTTTGTTGTCCGACTGAACCATCTGCCTGCAAGTACCGTGTTTGTTCATCGGAGTAGACCGCGTTCACAGAAAAGCGTTTCCCACGCGTCCGTGAAAATCCGTAGCGATTTCTGAGTGTTTGACGCACTGATGCGAGTAGCGCATCACTATCCGTTTTCGCCAAATCACGCACCCGGACTTTGCCTGGATCAATTCGGCCACCAGCAGCGCCAATGGTGATCACCGGGACTTTGATGCGTTTACAATGTGCAATCAACGATGCTTTTGCCATCTGGTTATCGCCACAATCGATCACTAAATCCAAATCAGAGTCGATCAACGAATTAACTGTTTTATCCGTAACAAAGGCGTGATCACAATGAACCGTGATCGCAGGGTTGATCGATCGACAACGGTCTGCCATCACAGCAATTTTCGATTGGCCGATCGTTGATGACAGCGCATGGATTTGGCGATTGGTGTTGGTTAAACAGATATCATCGAGATCAGCGAGCCCAATCTCACCAACTCCCGAGCGCGCCAAGCTCTCGACAACCCACGATCCGACACCACCGATACCAACAACATAAATGCGTTTTTTTGAGAGTGTTTGATAGGCATGATCACCGTACAAGCGATCGATACCACGAAATGCATCAGGTGTATTAATTGGCATCCTCGAGCGCCAAATCGAATGCCTGATGCAAAGCGCGCACAGCCAGCTCGAGATATTTTTCGTCGACCACAACAGAAATCTTAATTTCAGAGGTCGAGATCATTTGGATATTGATGCCCTCAGCAGCAAGGGTCTCAAACATCTGGCTCGCAACACCCGCGTGTGAACGCATACCAACACCGACAACTGACACCTTACAAATCCTCGAATCTTTTCGAACTTCACGCGCTCTCAAGTCTTTGGCAACACCTTCGAGCACTTCGTGAGCTGATTCGACATCATTACGATGGACCGTAAAGGTAAAATCAGTTGTCTGATCTGCACCCACATTTTGAACGATCATGTCGACTTCGATATTTTTCGCGCCGATTGGAGCCAAAATTTTCGCTGCAACACCAGGAACATCGGGCACGCCAAGTAACGTTAACTTTGCTTCGTCACGGTTAAACGCAATACCTGAAATAACTGGTTGTTCCATGGAATCTAACTCCTCAGTAGTGATCAATGTGCCCGGGCCATCTTCAAATGTTGATAGCACACGAAGCGGCACATTGTATTTGCCGGCAAATTCGACCGACCGAATCTGTAGAACTTTTGAGCCAAGAGACGCCATTTCAAGCATCTCTTCAAAGGTGATTTTCGACAGCCGACGCGCTGATTCAACAACCCGCGGGTCGGTTGTGTAAACCCCATCTACGTCTGTGTAGATCTGACATTCGTCTGCTTTTAACGCAGCCGCCAAGGCAACTGCGGTTGTGTCCGATCCGCCTCGACCAAGTGTCGTGATGTTGTCGTTGTCATCCATCCCTTGGAAGCCTGCAACAATCACAACCCGACTAGCTTTGAGGTCGGCGTGCATATTTTCATCATCAATGGCTTGAATACGCGCCCTAGTGTGAGCGTTATCGGTGTGAATACGGACTTGGCCACCGGTGTAACTTCTCGCCACACAGTCAAGTTCGGTTAATGCCATCGCAAGTAGTGCGATTGTGACTTGTTCGCCTGTTGAGACCAATACATCCATCTCGCGCGGCACAGGTCGCTGACTGATCTCGTTGGCCATGCCAATCAACCGATTGGTCTCCCCACTCATCGCAGAGACAACAACAACGACGTCGTGTCCTTGCTCTCGGAATCGCTTCACTTTCTGCGCGACACCTTGAATACGTTCCACAGTGCCGACGCTGGTACCGCCATATTTTTGAACGATTAATGCCATCGAACTTCCTAATTCAATTGTTCTTCAAGCCAACCAGATACTGACTTCAGCGCCTGAGGTAATGATGCAGGCTCAGTACCGCCAGCCTGAGCCATATCGGCACGACCGCCACCGCGACCGCCGACTTGTGCGGCAACAAATCCAATCAGATCACCGGCCTTGACTTGATCAACCAAGTTGTCTGTCACGCCCGCAATTAAATTGACTTTGTCTTCACGGACGGTCGCAAGTACCACAACGCCCTGAGACAAACGATTTTTGACGCGATCGAGTGTGTCACGCAGCGTTTTTGGGTCTTGCCCATCAAGACTTGCAACCAGACACTGCACTCCAGCGACCTCGATAACATCGTCTAACAAATCGCCGCCGGCAACTGTTGCCAACCTCATCTTCAAGGCGTCCACGTCACGCTCTGATGCTTTTAACCGTTCAGCCATCTGCTCGATCTTAGAAAGCACGGAGTCCGAACCTGTTTT
>CAJWFL010000013.1:0-24042 GCA_913031455.1 uncultured Gammaproteobacteria bacterium | reverse complement strand
AACGCGATCCACTTTGGTGGTTTCACTTTTCTCGCCAGTATTGTTTTCCCGAGTAAGCTTTTTGGTCGGTCCAACCTCGCGCTCGATTTGATTTACGGCGCTTCCGTGGCCGCGGCGGCTTGTTGGGTTGTCGCCGCGGAATCCCGAATTTACGAAGAAACGCTAGCTATCACTGGCCAATCTTGGCAGTTCAATATCGTTGACTGGACCGCTGGGTTGCTTCTTATCTTTGCGGCGCTCGATTTTTCAAGACGTGTCTCTGGATGGGTGATCCCTTTCCTGATCGTCGTGTCGATTTCCTACATTGTGTTTTTGGGTAAATATCTTCCCGGAGTCTTCAGAACGGCAAGTCTTCCCATCGATGACGTGTTATTCCGTACGATATATAACGATGAGGGGTTGTTCGGCATCCTAGCGAATATCTCATCCTCGAACATTGCACTATTTATGATTTTTGGGGGTTTCTTGGTCGTCTCTGGCGCCAGCGATTTTGTCATCGAGGTGTCGAAGGTTGTCGCGGGGAGAATTAGAGGTGGGGCGGCCTTCGTTGCGGTATTATCATCTGCGCTGACAGGGACCATCAGTGGCTCAGCCGTCGCCAATACGGCGTCGACAGGTGTCATCACGATCCCATTAATGAAGTCATCAGGCTTCAGAGGGCGGTTTGCGGCGGGAATTGAAGCCGCTGCATCGACGGGTGGTCAATTGATGCCTCCAATCATGGGTGCGGGCGCCTTCGTCATGGCAAGCTACACGTCGATTCCCTACGCAACAATCGTGGCGGTCTCAGTTATTCCCGCATTTCTTTATTTCTTATCGGTCGCGTTCGTGGTCCGAATTGAGGCGGTCAAGCATCGGGTTGGCGAGGGGATCGATATGTCGATCAGTCGTGCAAAAATTGCGTCAGGTGCGCTGACATTCGTGATTCCACTCGGAGTGATGATCTATCTCCTGATGACTGGAGTGACGCCGTCATTTGCGGCCTCCGGAGCCATCGGCGTTCTCATTGCGACTTCCTGGATCTCGTGGGTTATCGGTCGCATTATGGATTCCAATGATATGCAATCGAACGTGATGAATTTCAGGCGCGTTTGTCAGGCGTGTCTGTTTGGGATTCGCGGCGGAATTTTGACTGCCATCCTCATGGTGTCAATCGGCGTGATCAACAATGCGATCGTCACGAGCGGGATCGGAAATGGCTTTTCTCTGATGATAGCGCAATGGTCCCAGGGCTCGCTGGTGATTGCGATACTGCTAATTGGGCTCGCCTCACTGGTGTTAGGGATGGGTCTCCCGGTGACGGCAGCCTATATCATCATGGCAATTTTGTGCGCTCCGGCTTTAGCAGGGATATTGGCGGATACATTGATCGTCGAACAATTGATGGTGGGACTGACGGATCCAGCGCAGGCAGCCATGTTCATGCTCGTCGATAGTCCACATGCGGCCAAAGTGATGACTGGCATGTCTCTCGAGGAGGCCACCGCCTTAATGTCAGCTGTTCCTTTTGAGGTCGCGATGACGATGCGGCCGATGTTAGTTGATGCAGAGGCACTCATGGGCTTTTTGCTAGTGGCTCATCTGATTATCTTTTGGCTAAGTCAGGATAGTAATGTCACACCGCCTGTCTGTTTGGCAGCCTTTACTGCTGCTGGGATTGCCAAGTCTCCACCCATGGCGACAGGGTTTCAGTCATGGAAGGCGGCCAAAGGACTCTATGTAGTGCCACTTTTGTTTGCCTACACACCCCTTGTCAATGGAACCGTCATTGAGATGTGTCAGATTGGATTTTTTGCGCTTTTCGGCATTTATGCAATCAACGCGATCATCGCTCGTTTCTCAGAGGGCCCCTTAGCCTTATGGCACTGGCCACTCTTAGTCATCGGATCCGCCTTATGTTTTGTGCCACTTGATCTGATGAGTAATGTCATTGGCGCCATGTCGGTGAGTATCGTCGCCGTTTTAACCCACCTCCGTAATCAGTTGTTCAGCGTGACGCCATCGTAGTCCGTTCTATGGTTTAATCTCACACTAGAGTGTTACCTTATGGAGTTCCTTATGCGTGTTGTGTTGTTGTTTGGTCTGTTCGCTTTACTGACCGGTTGTGTTTCAATCTTCTAACTTGATTATTTATGCAACACGACCCGCATCGTATTCGTTTAGACGCTAGCCGAGAGCTGCACGCGCGTCCCTTCCCGATTTTGAGTGCCACCTGCAGGCTGGTTCACGTTTGCGTTCGAGTCTCCCCGACAACAAGAGACGAAGTCAGAGCCTGGCTCAGAGAACGGGTCAAAGATTTTCCGGAGGATTTCCAGGGTCATTGGGAGCGTCCGGGTGCAGACTCCTGGATTCGAGTCGAGCGTCACACAGAGTTTGTTGCAATTACGCAAGTGGTACCGAGAGGTCTTCAATTTACGGAAGTTGCCGACTCAGCATGGCTTGATCGAGCTCCGCAGGATGTTTTAGTGCTTGCGCGATTGACATCGTTGGTGGGTGGAGAGATGCCGGCGGACGTCGAAGCGGTGAGTACCTTACGACAAGGTGCCGTGACAGCCGGGAGCAACTTCACACCAGATAACGCCGGTTTTACGTCCTGGACGGTATCGTTTGCTCAAGATCCAGGTGATGAGCCTGCCGGTCGATTGTTGCAGATGATTTTAGAAATCGAGACCTATCGAACGCTTGCTGTGATGGGTATGGATCGTATCCGAGCCGTACATCCGATTCTTCAGCGCGTTGCAAATAATCTACCACGCGAGACAACAGAGATGATGGAGCACGACGCGATGATGGCGACGCTGGCATCATTGTCAGCTCAGGAAAGCGAGTTACATTCAGTTTGGGAAAAACTGGCGTGGCGAGTTGGTGCAAATCAGGCCTATCATGAACTCGTGTTTCAGCGTCTTGATCAACTGAGAGCACATGGTCTTGAGGGCTATGTGGGTATCCGTCATTTCCTGAAGCGTCGACTGACCCCGGCCGTATCGACTGCTGAGACGGTGATGCGCCGGCGTTCAGAGTTGGCCGATCAGATTGACGAAAGGGCGCAACTACTTCGAACACAGTTGCAATTGAATCTCCAAAGCCAAACACGTGATTTGCTTGCGAGCCTAGACCAAAGCGCGGTGAGACAAATTCGGTTGCAATCGGCGGTCGAAGGTCTTTCGACTGTGGCTATAGCCTACTACGGTGTTGGACTGATCTCGCCGATGATCGAACCGTTCGTTGATCCAGCCATGAGAGATTGGGTTAAGGCAGGTGTAGCACCGGTTATCATCGGCCTTGTCTGGTGGACGCTATCAAGGATTCGGAACCGGGTCGGTCATAACACCTAGCGCGGTTGCCTCTGCCTTGGTAATGAGCTGATTGTGCTGGTTGACGAAAATAACCTGCGGTGAGTGCGTCTTTGCTTCGATCTCAGTGAACTGGCCGAAGGCCGCAAGAATCAAAATGTCTCCAACTCGAGCGCGGTGAGCGGCTGATCCATTGACCGAGATGATCCCTGAACCACGCGGGGCCTCGATCGCATAGGTGACCAATCACTCGCCATTGGTGGTGTTCCAGAGGTGAATTTGTTCGTTAGGAAGAATGCCAGCTGCATCCATCAAGTGTTGATCGATCGCGCATGAACCAATGTAATCGACTTCGGCAGCCGTGGTAGTGACTCGGTGTAGCTTACCGATCATCATCGTTCGTAACATGGAATCCTCCCTGAAAGCGCGCATCATAAAGAAGAATACTGCGATGCACAAAATTTCTCCCCAACTTCCGTCATGGCTGATATGGAGAGGGAACGACCAGTGGTTGGTGCAACTAGCGATTCGCTCAGGAGCCAAGGAAACTCTAGCTAATGGAGAGCTTGGCGGACGACTGAAACTCTCAATTAAAGCACCACCGATTGAGGGGTGGGCGGACCAAGCGATTGTGCAATCGATTGCGCTCGCAGCGGGAATTCCGACATGCCGCGTTAAGCTTGTGAGTGGGGCGAAATCGAAGCACAAAATCTGGTGATCGAAATGCCCGAAGAGGGGTCTGATTCACTCGCGAAACAGCTCGCCTCAATTGGTCACTAATCGACCATCAAATCTTGCACATATTGCGGTAAGGCAAAAGCGCCATGATGGATCTCAGGCGTATAGTAACTCAATCGAGGCAACACTCGCGATCGCCCAGCCAGATCATGAACTGACGGGATCTTGAGTGTTGATTTGCTGGCGAAACCCATGGCCATGGCACCGCCTGTGTAGGTCGGTACCGGTGTTAAATAAAACGTCCGTGTTTGAAACGAGGATTGCCAGCGGCGATATGTATTGGTGACTTCGTCACCTTGCATGAAAGGCACACCATTTTGTGTGATCAAAATGCCAATGTCGGTCAATGCTCTGGCACACCCTTGGTAAAAGCCCGATTCGAAAAGCACTTCACCAGGGCCGATTGGGTCAGTCGAATCTGTGATGATGACGTCGAACTGTGCTTGGTTATTGGCAATAAAACGTGCACCATCATCAATTACCAGATTAAGACGTGGATCACTGAATGCTCCGTCGGAATGTTTCGGAAAATATTCGATGCACATGTCCACGACGGCACGATCGATTTCGACCTTCGTCACTGATTCAACGCTCGGGTGTTTCAACACTTCGCGCAGAATACCGCCATCACCGCCACCGATAATTAATACGTTCCGTGGGTTAGGATGCGTGTTCATCGGCACGTGGACCATCATCTCGTGGTACACAAACTCATCAGCTTCAGTGGTTTGTATTACACCATCGAGCGCCATGACACGGCCGAACCTTGGATTTTCAAAAATCACCAGCTGTTGATAGTCAGTGGTGGCCTCGAACAATGTCTGCCCTTGCTCAAAATTTTGCCCCCATTCTGAATAGAGCGTTTCTTGGTAGCGCATTAACGGATTTTACCGCGGCGCTCTTCAAGAACTTCCGATCGAGAAGGGTGGAAGTAGCGACCTAAAATTTCGACAGCACGGTGAGGATTCGAATCACCACACATAAACACATCGAAAGCTGCGTAGTCTTTTTCAGGCCATGTATGCACGGAGATGTGCGATTCAGCCAACACAGCGACGCCACTAATCCCGCCATTCGGCGTGAAGTGGTGCAGGTGTATGTGTAAGAGTGTGGCGTTGCACTCATCGACGCATGCTCGCATTGCTGCTTCCATCCGCTCGAGGCAATCGAGGCCTTTGGCGCCCCAGAGATCGATGATGAGATGTGTTCCAGCGAAAACTTCGCCGTCTCTACAAATGAAATGATCGAGTGATTGATCTCGATCTTCGATTTGATCGTGTTGTGGCCAACTGGGTGTGGCAACCGCAGTCAAGGTTGTGCTCAATTCAGGTGATACCCCCTAGATCCAATTAAACAATATTCATGCGATCCACTCGTCGTTCTGGAGGTATCGCGCGATTAAAAGAGCATAAATCCTCGTGTTATCAGCTCAAGTAGCGCGAAGTGTATTGATTTCTGACCGGTGTGCAAGGAAAAAATATCCAAAGAACATAAAGTTATGAGATGTTGATCAGGTAAGTGACGCGCGCTCTGTCAGTCGAGCACGGTGCCGCAAGCGCTGTGCTCATTCACAGATACTGCCGATCTCTCGCTACGTAGGGCGGTATATTAGTTGCTGCGGAACACTGAGGCAGTGAGCGGGCTCAAGCAGCTGCCGTCACGGTTTCAGTGTCGGACTGAAACGTCAGTTCTGAAGCGTCGACGACAGTCGTTGGAATGGCGGTTGCCTCGGTGATGGCTTTCTTCGCCATGAACACGGCCCCCACAACGATGAATACCACATTGGTGACAGCAGAAGGCAACGCTTCGGAGTAAATGCTTGATGATCCCACCATGGTGCAACTGACCACTGAACTACCGTGGAACACGTAGCCTGTCCCACTTATCCAGCCGTGCGTTAGGCTGAAGTACGCTGCGAAGTAAACAAATCCTCCAGCGAAACCAAGCGCCAGCATGATCACCTTTACCACCAGCGTGTACCCCCAAAGTCTGATTAACGAGGCGCGCAGGTTAAATTTTTTTATCATCTCAAGCCAAAAAATTCATTTGTTTTGAATAGTTTAGCGCGCTTTTTTGCAGGGCAAAATTTTTGCCACCTAAGGAGTTCAAGGACACCTTACGTAAAGCTTTAGTGTCACTGCTTGCTTTCAGGGCACCATGCCCTTAACAAAATCATTCGTAGTAGAATTAATTTCCTATTTCCGCTGTTGTTCGACGTAGGTCAGGTCTCTAAGGGAGCAAATGAAAAATATGTGGGATTTCGTCGAGATTATGTGTCCCTACTGTGGCGAATTTCAGCAAACTGATGTCGATATCAGTGCTGGTGGCCAAGACTACTGGCAGGATTGTCAGGTGTGTTGTTGCCCAATTTTGTTTGAATTAACAGTTGATAGTGATCTGGGGTTTCGAGTGAGCGTGAAGCGTGATGACGACTAAGTATGACATTTGAGGTTTGGCTCGCCCAATTGTTACGCCCATTACTCAATTCGGAGCACTTAATGCGACGCCAGGAGCAATTTTTTTGGGGTGTTATTGGTTCTAGCAGGTGCGTTAGTAGCAGTCTATTAAGCTGCAAATACCCGGCTCCAATGCGCGTAATCTGTGAGGCTGACCAACTCTTCGGGCGTGATCGCCATCCATCCGTATCGTATTCCAGCAGGAACATACAAGCATGGGGATTCGAGAACTGATGTCGAGATCTGAGTTTGGAGTAAGTGTGGCAGTCCAAAAGGTGGCATCCATTGATTTGGATAGCCGGTCAGTAGATAGCTCTGCATTGAGCTCGCTCGTCGTTCGTTGTCCTGAATGTCTGCATTCTGATTCCAGGGATGCACAGAAATGCGTGGTACTCGATTAGGATGTAGGATCAGACTGGCGGTCAAAATATCCTCATCTCGGCATCCGAGCGCTAGGCTGAGTTGGTCCGCTGTGGATCTGATTTCGTAAATCTTGGCGTTGCTGCTTACGCGGTCTAAAAATTCTAGAAGACCGAGTGGGGGGGTAATTGTCTTCATCATCGATTCCAGGCGCATTCTTGCGCCGCATTTCAGCCGCCTACTTACAACAATTGGAAAGTATAACACAACTCGTGCGAGCAGTCTGAAACCCTGGGGAACACCAGATCGCTCGCTAGACTGGGCTTGGATTAACAAATAAACAAGTTGCACAAAAATGGGCGTGACTGAACGAACAGTCAAAGCACACCTGGGTAGCATTTTTCAAGAGATGCCAGTGAATGACCGCCTAGAGCTCGCTTTGTTGATGAAGGGTGAACTGCCTGAGCGGATTCGCATAAATCTCCAATAACTTGGCGCGATATTTTTCAGGTGTCCCTGAAATCAGCGACTGAAAGCGATCTTGCACGTCGGGTAGCAAGTCGTCGGGTAATGAGGATTGATTCAGGAGTGCGTCTGCCAACCGTCCGGTATCAAATACCTGTTGCCCGAGAATGATTTGATGATCAATGATGCTCGCGAGGGCTTGCGGCGTCTCGGGTACATCTGTGATCGGCTCACCGAAATGCAGATGTACGCGACCTTTCCACCCCATGATTCCCATCGCAATGGACTGAACATCTTCGTCTGGGCGTTTGGTGTAGGTGCCATCACGTTCTTTAATCGATAATTCGCGCGCTTTCAAGGGGGCGCAGGGATCAAATTCGTAAGATATCGATACTGGTACGAGTCGAATCGCAGTGACTGCTTCCTGAAAGGATTCAGCTCGAGATTTTCCAACCATGGCTAGCATTTTCAGGATTGCTGGATCTGTGCGATCGATACCGTCTTTGGCTCGACCCTCTCGATGAGCGATCCAGATCGAGTGGCTTTCTTCAATTGATTGTCTAATATACGCAGAGAGCGCAGAGTAGGTTTGTAACATTTCGCGGGGGCCTGATACGCTCCGGTTAACGATGAAGCTTTTATTGATCCGCATCAAATCGCCGACAAACGGTTTTTTCACCAAATTATCGCCAATGGCGATGCGGACTGTCTCAAAGCCCCCGTTGTATAGGGCCCAATTGACGAAGGTCGGGTCCATCACAATATCCCGATGGTTACTTAAGAATAGATAAGACTGTTTGGGATCTAACTGTTCGAGACCCGAGACTGTGAAGGTTTCAGTGGTCGATGACAAAACTTTTGCTAACTGGGGTGCGACGAGTTCTTGGAAGTCAAAAACGCTGTGAATCTGGCTCGCTTGCTGACGCAGAAACGCGCGGATCCTTGGTTTGAGGAACGGACTCAAGAATGAATACCAGGCTTTGAACTTGAGTTGACCGACAGCTTTGATGAACTCGTCATCTTGGAGCAGTCTGCTGATGACTTGTGGAACGTCCTGATCTTTGTATGGCTCAATATCAGAAATATCGGTCATTCGTTATCCTTATTCGAAATGAAGATTATACCGACAATGGATGATAACAATGCAATCAGATGCAATCTTTTCCGGATTTCCGAGCGCTTGGCGGGATTACCTTGGCGAGACGGAACTGCAGTTGATTGAGACGCAATGCTCGCGGCGTCTTCTTGACGAGATGAGCTATCCGAGTCATTCGGACCGATTTCGAGCGTTTGAGCTGTGCTCGCCACAACAGTGTTGTGCCGTCATTGTTGGACAAGACCCCTATCACGGGCCAGATCAGGCCATGGGGCTTGCTTTCTCGGTGCGTCATGGTGTTCCCATGCCGCCATCGCTGCGAAATATCTTAAAGGAATGGCAGGCTGAGTTCGGATACCCATGGCCGATGTCTGGCGACCTCTCGCGCTGGGCTTCGAATGGCGTGTTGCTATTGAATCGATTCTTGTCGGTGAGACCAAGTGAAGCAGGAAGTCACCGAAATTTAGGTTGGGAGGCGTTAACCAATCGAGTGATTGAGAAATTGGCTTCAGATTCAACCTATCGCGTTTTCTGTTTGTGGGGTAATGATGCAAAGCAGTTGAAGACACTGATTCCTGAAAGTCAGGGCGTGATCGAATGCGTGCACCCATCACCGCTATCAGCACATCGTGGCTTTTTCGGTTCGCGACCATTCACGGCGATTAACCGATTGTTAAAAGCTAACGGTCAGTCAGAGCTTGACTGGACGCTGCCCCTCGACTTGTCTGGTAATTTCGAAGGGCACATTGACCAGTTGTTCTGATGCAAGACCGACGGGTGCGAGAACTAAGGCCGTTGAACCGTCGATCGTTGTGACGGCGTCAAAAACAGGGAGTTGAAGACCCTCGAGCTTCAGTGTTCGCCCGTCGATGTGTTCTCTGCTTTGATAAATCCACAAATGCTTTTTGCTCTGCCCTAAGTGCTCCAAACGTGCGATCACCTCTTGTCCGGTGTAGCACCCTTTTTGAAAGTTGACGCCGTTGAGCATCTGATAGTGCGCTTGCTGAGGGATACACTGTTCGGCGGAATAAGAGCGCACATACCCTAGTCCACTCACCAGTCGCGACGTATCAGCGGAAGGGCTGTGTTCAGCGGTCGGATCACCAATCACCCACTGAGTTCCTCCGTACTCTCCCACACGTGTCGATGTTGAGTCGTGATGGCTCATGGACGGTTCAAGAACAGTTTGTGATGTCAGCGCGACAGGGATCGATGTGATTTCGGCTGCAACTCTCGACAGCATCAAAAAAGGTTTTAATCGGGTGAGTATTGCTTCTGACTGATCAGAGGGTGTGATGAGACTGACTATACCCTGATGGACGACCAGTCGGCCTGACCCATACATGCGTCCTTTCAGATCGCAGAACGCGAGAAGTGGTGCATATCCTTCGCTGAGGTTATTCACCATTTGCGTGCACTGGGCTTGTAAAACCGGAAGTGCGTTATCGCCTTGAAACTGAATCAATCCAAATGGTGAAGTCATACCGAGTCCTTGAATGCTACACTGTTATTTCAACGGAGGGAGTATGGACGATCGCGCTGAATTCAACCGCCTGAGCTGGCATTCGCGTCGCGGCATGCTCGAAATCGACGTCATGTTGATGCCCTTTACCCAGCATCAGTATCTGAGTTTGTCCGCCAATGATCAAAAAGCGTATCGGCGACTGCTTGACTGTGAGGACCAAGATATCTGGGAGTGGCTACGAGGGTTTCGACTTCCAGACGATCAAGATCTTGCTCGTATCGTTTTACTCGTTCGCAATGCAAGTGGTGATCTCTCCGTCACATCGCCACAATCGTGAGAGTGCTTGTCTGGCTAACTGGGTCTCATGGGTGCTTCATATCAAAAACCGCGATTTCGAAGTATAACCTTCGCTACCTGTGATCAGACGATGGTTGTGGCAATCGATGGAAAGACATGTGCGTTGGATTGTCTGAATTTCAACGAATGGCGCTTCGGCATCGTCAGCTATTGTGCGCTGAAACTGGGGGCGGCCGTTGGAGCGGTGCATTGGATTGAGCTCCGTCATTCGCTCAATTTACAACGATTACGATATCACCTTGCCGCCTAATAATTCAGCGGTCTTTCCCGGGAATTAACACAGTATCACTCCGATGTTTTGATAGATCGGGGTGGTCCAGAGTAAAGTGCAATCCGCGTGATTCTTCACGTTTCAGACTCGCACGAATAATCAATTCCGCGACCACAACCAAATTCCGTAGTTCGATTAAATGCGCTGTGATTCGATAGTTGGAATAAAAATCATGAATTTCTCGCGCGAGTAATTGTGCGCGGTTTAGGGCGCGCTGAAGCCGTTTGTCTGTTCTGACGATTCCGACATAGTCCCACATGAAACGGCGAATCTCAGCCCAGTTATGGGCAATGACAACGTTCTCATCACTGTCTATTACTTGGGATGCGTCCCAAGGTTCGACGTCAGTATATGCAACTTCAGCATGGACCGTTTGTGCAATGTGGTGTGCTGCTGATCGGCCATAAACGATGCATTCCAACAAGGAGTTTGAAGCCATCCGGTTAGCGCCGTGAAGGCCGGTCGAACTCACTTCGCCCACTGCATAAAGTCCTGCTAAATCGGTTTCTCCTCGTAGATCAACCAATACTCCACCGCAGGTGTAATGCGCTGCTGGAACCACAGGAATCCAATCTTTCGTCATATCGATGTCAAGTTCTATGAGACGTTGATGAATCGTTGGAAAGTGACTCCTGATGAATTCTGGCTCCCGATGGGTGATATCGAGATAGACGTGATCAGCACCGATTCGCTTCATTTCATGATCGATTGCTCTGGCAACGATATCGCGCGGTGCGAGCTCTGCCCGCGGATCAAAGCCTGGCATAAATTGCGTTCCGTCTGGCAGGCGTAGGACGCCACCCTCGCCACGAATCGCTTCTGAAATCAAAAACGATTTCGCTTCGGGATGAAATAAACAGGTTGGGTGAAATTGATTGAATTCCATGTTTGCCACACGACACCCAGCCCGCCATGCCATCGCAATTCCATCCCCGCTTGCACCATCTGGATTCGATGTATATTTATAAACCTTGCTCGCACCACCTGTGGCTAAAATCACGGCGTGCGCAAGAAATGTATCCACCTCACCGGTGTGTTTATTCAACACATAGCAACCACGGATCCGTTGGGTTCGAAGTCCGCGGCCGTGATCAAAACACAAATCAACTGCGATAAAATTATGATAAAAATTGATGTTGTCGGCGGCGCTTGCGCGCCGGTCGAGTGCGTCTTGAATGGCCCATCCAGTGGCATCGGCGGCATGCAAAATCCTGCGGTGGGAATGACCTCCTTCACGTGTCAGATGAAATGACTCTTCTGCCTTGGTGAATGCGACTCCCTGATCAATCAGCCAATCGATCGCGTCTCGAGCGCTGGAGACAACATGCTGTACAACCGTCTGGTGACATAAACCTGCCCCTGCAATGAGCGTATCGTCGACGTGACTTTCAATGGAGTCTTGGTCATCAATCACTGCAGCCACACCGCCCTGAGCCCAGCGGGTTGAACCGCCACTGGGATCTTTGGTCAGTACTGCGACAGACAGATTCTTGGGAATTGATAGCGCGGCTGTTAATCCTGCTGCACCAGCTCCTAGAACCAGCACATCAACTTGGTGAAGCTGTGGTTCGGCCGTCATGTTGCTTGTCCTTTTATCCGGTACATGTCATATTACCTTTGAATTTCTACAGAAAACGCCGTTGGGTATGGAATCGCCGGTTCAAAAAGTCGAGGCTGAGAATGACCAGTTTTTGGTCGATCGTGCTCGATTGGGTGATCGCCATGCGTTTGATCTCTTGGTCTTGAAATATCAATCACGATTACTGTCTGTGGTCAGCCGTCTCGTTTCCAACCAGAGTGATGCGATGGATGTGTTGCAGGATACCTTTGTCAAAGCCTTCCGTTCGCTCAATACGTTTCGGGGTGAAAGCGCATTTTTCACTTGGCTTTATCGAATCGCTGTAAATACTGCGAAAAATCACCTCACGACACGCGCCAAAGAAGCCAAGGATGTATCTGTTGATGAGGACGGAACGGGCGAAGTACTCGCTCTCCAGGACATCGCAGCACCAGAAGAGGAGGCTGGAGCGGAGGAGTTGCAACGGGCAATTCTTCATTCGATCGAGCAATTACCTGACGATTTAAAACATGCGTTGACACTTCGAGAGTTGGAAGGATTGAGCTATAATGAGATTGCGGTGGCGATGAATTGCCCGATCGGAACGGTCCGATCCCGAATTTTTCGGGCTCGAGATCATGTGATTCAGGAAATTTCGCAGAAATTTCCAGGAACTTTTTCGTTATGAGAGTGTCATAGACAATGATTAGAATAACTGGATACAGTGGAGTGGTGACTCAATGACCGAAACCCTGCGGCAATCCTTGTCAGCGTTGGTTGATCAGGAAGCAACGGAATTCGAGGCACGCAAGATCCTTGATGGAACTAAAACACGTGGTGATCTCAAGGGATATTGGGCATCTTGTCAAGCGATCAGCAGCACAATGCGTGGTGAGGAGATGCTTGACACCACACTATTGGACCGAATTAATGCAGAGCTCGATGGAGTGGCAGAAGCTAAGCCAATCATCGACTCGCAACAGGATGATGCGTCACACGTTACCTTTCTCCCGACCAAGGAACCGTTACCCAATCGATTTGCCGCTCTGACTGGGCAACTAGCGATTGCTGCATCGATTGCATTTGCGGTTGTGATTGGTGTCAAGGTTGTTGCGCCGGTTGATACACGGGAAACGGTTGCGACGTCTGAGCCGTTAGAAATCATCAAGTTCCAAATGCCTGTTCAGAGGGAAACCGTCGCAGTCGAAGGGATGACTAGCGCACCTGATACAAGTGAGCGTCGTCCAGTTGCGAGAATTCTGACTGAACAAGACATGAAACAATTAGTGAGTAATCGCTTGAGCCCCTATCTGATCAGGCACGCCGAAAACACAGCGATTGTTGGTGGAACATCTGTTCTCCCACTAGCACGAATCATGGGGCGAGACGAGCCAATCGAGTAATGGTGTCTCGATATTTGGGCGTGCTTTTTCTTGTGCTCGCGACGATTCATTCCGACGCTTTCGCAATCAGCTCTGAGCCAGCAAAAGAAAAGCTCAGGTCCATGGCAATGGCAGCGCGTTCTCTTGCGTATTCTGGAAAGCTCGTTTATCAACGAGCTGACGTCTTGGCGAACCTTGCTTTTGAACATGACGTGATCAACGGGCAGGAGACAGCAAGATTACGGCGACTCTCGGGTCAGCCACTTGAACGGGCGCAGTCCGGAAACTCACTGATTGAGGCAAGCCCAGGGCCCGACGTTTTGCGCCAAGGCTATCCGCTGCCTGGTATCATTAGTTCCGAGCCACGACAGATCTTCGATGCGCCTTATCAGATCACGCTTGGAGGCGTTGAGCGGATCGCTGATCGCTCGGCGCAATTGGTTTTGGTTGAGTCGATGGATGGCCATCGCCACAGTTATCGCTTCTGGGTCGACGAAGACACGTCTTTGTTGTTGAGATCTCAGACACTCAATGCTGACAATCAAACACTCGAGCAATTTGAATTTTCAGAATTGAGTGTTGGTCCTCAATCGGTAGAGATCGCCGCTGGTCAAGAATCCTTGCAGGTCAAGGTCTATCCAATTACTCGACCTGATGCAGTGTTACAATTTTCACCAGCGAGTTGGCTTCCAGCAGGGTATCAACTTGTTTCTGCGCTACCATCCCGGACAGGGAGTCATCGAGTCTACACGCTGGTCTATACCGATGGGCTTGGCAGTTTTTCAATCTTCCTTGAGCTGACAAGCTCGCGACCAGAGCCAGATATGCAGGCCATTCTTGGTCCTACGGTTGCGTTGGGCAAAGATTATGCGTTGTCGGGCGGCACTCTGCGGGTGACTCTCGTCGGTGAAATACCGCCCGAAACAGGAAAGACAATTATCAATGCGCTGGACGTTGATGGTCTAAAAGGATTGTTGAGTCGATCGAAGTGACTTGTCAGCGATCAGTCGAAGTGGTTTCAGTCTGCGCACACGCTTTGATCGTGAAATCGGTCGCGCATTCGCTTTGCGCCAATTGCCTCGAATTTGGCCGTTGTCGTTCTGACTGGTTAAGCACAAAATCTGTGGGACAAACCTTTGAAATTCCGATCAGCGAACCCATTTCTGTGAGAGCGGGGGATATTGTTGCATTGGATATCGATCAACAGTCGTTAACCGGACAAATGTTCAAACTCTATGCACCACCACTCATTGGACTCATAGTTCCGATCATCGTCGGACAGATGCACGACTGCAGTGAGGTATTCCAAGCCATCACGTCAACCGTGGGTGTTGGATTAGGTTGGTTGTTCAGTCGTTACTGGACGCGGACGTTTCAAATAAGGATTTATCAATGAAATCAATGATGCAGACTTTTGTCGGTTTGGTACTCGTAGTAAGCCTCAATGCGCAGGCACAGTTACCCGAGTTCATGGAATTGGTTGATGATGTATCCCCGGCGGTCGTTAACATCTCAACACGGTCTTCCCAGCCAACTTCGCGTCCTCAACAAACGCCTGATTTGCAAAATCTCCCACCATTTTTTCGAGAATTCTTTGAACGCGGTGTGCCGATGCCACCTCAAGAACGCGAAGGGCGCTCATTGGGTTCCGGGTTTATCATCTCAAAAGATGGTTACGTGCTGACAAATAATCACGTGGTTGAAGGTGCTGAAACCGTGATCGTTCGTCTTAATGATCGACGAGAATTCATTGCAGAGATTGTTGGTACTGATCCGAGATCGGATGTTGCGGTACTCAAACTCGACGCGAATGACCTTCCGGTGGCCAAAATTGCTGACAGTGATGATGTGAAACGTGGACAGTGGGTTGTCGCAATCGGATCGCCGTTTGGATTCGACTACAGCGTGACCGCTGGCATTGTCAGTGCGACTGGTCGTGCATTACCTGATGAAAGTTATGTTCCGTTCATTCAAACGGATGTTGCGATCAACCCGGGTAACTCGGGCGGTCCGTTGTTTAATCTCGATGGCGAGGTGGTTGGAATTAATTCGCAGATCTTCACGCGGTCCGGGGGTTTCATGGGCTTGTCGTTTGCAATTCCGATGAATCTCGCAATGAATGTCGCTGAACAAATTCAAGAAGACGGCGTTGTCAGACGTGGTTGGCTGGGTGTTTTAATCCAAGAAGTCAATCGTGATCTGGCGTTGAGCTTCGGACTTGATAAACCAATGGGTGCCCTGATTGCGCAGGCCTCAAGGTCAGGTCCCGGTGGAAAAGCGGGTATTCAGCCCGGCGACATCATCGTTCGATTCAATGGTAAAGATGTCGAGCGTTCGTCTGATTTGCCTCCCATGGTTGGTCTGGTGCGTCCGGGGATGACTGTGCCAGTCGATGTGGTCAGGCAAGGTGATCGATTGATCATCGATGTCACGATCGAGCAACTCCCTGAGGCGAACCAAGTGGCTCGGGCGATGTCGTCGCAACCAAAAGCGATTCTCGGCATGACCGTTGATGATGTTCCGGAGAGCCTACGGTCAGAGAATAATTTGCAAGGCGGTATTTTGGTAAAAGAAGTAGGAGATGATCCCGCACTGAGCGCCGGTTTACGTGCTGGCGATATCATCACTCAAGTTGGTGGTCGAGAGATATCAGAGATATCCGATTTGCAAAATATGCTGGATTTGTTGCCAACCGATCGACCAATTCCAGTGTTGGTTGTGCGTGGGGGCAATTCAACATTTCTCACTTTGCGATTAGGTCGGTAAACTAACCCGATTTTTTCGCTAGGAGCATTGGAGTCTTGACTGACCCGTCACACATTCGCAACTTTTCGATCATCGCGCATATCGACCATGGCAAATCAACGTTGGCTGACAGATTCATCCAGCGTTGTGGTGGCCTCTCCGAGCGAGAAATGGCAGCTCAGGTTCTTGATTCAATGGACATTGAAAGAGAACGTGGGATCACCATCAAAGCCCAGAGCGTTACGCTGAACTACACGGCTCAAAATGGGGAGACCTACGAATTAAATTTTATTGATACGCCTGGTCACGTTGATTTCAGCTATGAGGTGTCGCGCTCACTATATGCATGTGAAGGGGCTTTGTTGGTCGTTGATGCTGCACAGGGCGTTGAGGCACAGTCTGTTGCAAACTGTTACACCGCGATTGAACAAGGACTCGAGGTTGTTCCGGTCCTCAATAAAATGGACTTACCACAGGCCGAGCCTGACCGCGTCAAAGAAGAAATCGAGAACATCATCGGTCTTGATGCATCGGACGCCATCCCATGTTCAGCGAAAAGTGGACTAGGGATCGATGACCTGCTTGAGCAACTGATTGACAAAATTCCACCGCCATCGGTGGATCGCACACTGCCCACCCAGGCTTTGATTATTGATTCATGGTTTGACAGCTATCTTGGCGTAGTGTCACTGGTCCGTGTGACACAAGGTGCGCTTAAAAAAGGGCAAAAGATACGTGTCAAGAGTACAGGCCGTGATTGGCAAGTGGGAGACGTGGGAGTCTTCACGCCAAAACGGTTGTCCAGAGAGAGCTTACATGCTGGCCAGGTCGGGTTTATGATCGCCGGGATTAAAGACATTCATGGCGCACCTGTTGGCGATACCTTGGTTGACTCAAAATTTGCTGAAACCGATGCGCTCCCCGGATTTCAGAAGGTCAAGCCACAAGTCTATGCAGGTCTATTTCCCGTTTCTGCAGATGATTTTGAGGATTTTCGTGAGGCACTGGAAAAACTCAAGTTGAATGATGCGAGTCTGATGTATGAACCTGAGACATCGGATGCGCTGGGCTTTGGATTCCGTTGTGGTTTCCTCGGAATGCTGCACATGGAGATCATCCAAGAACGACTTGAACGTGAATATGATCTTGATCTAATTACGTCAGCGCCGACTGTGGTTTATGAGGTCGTGACGAGTGACGGTCAGACGCGATACGTCGACAATCCCTCTCGTCTCCCAGATATTGGTTCAATCGACGAAATGCGTGAACCAATTGTGGCTGCAACGATTTTGGTTCCAAACGAATACGTAGGTTCGGTCATGACGCTTTGCGTGGAAAAACGAGGCGTTCAACGTGATTTGAAATATATGGGTAGCCAAGTGCAGATCGAGTTTGATTTGCCAATGGCCGAAGTTGTGATGGATTTCTTTGATCGGCTCAAATCAGCGACGCGTGGATTTGGTTCACTCGATTACAGTTTTGTTCGATTCGTATCCTGCCCTCTGGTAAGACTTGATATTCTGATTAATGGTGAACGCGTCGATGCGCTTGCCGCCATTGTGCATAAAGATCACTCACAATCGAGGGGTCGTGAGTTAGCCGAAAAATTACGCGAACTCATCCCACGTCAAATGTTTGATGTTGCGATTCAGGCCGCGATTGGACGCCATGTCATAGCGCGCACAACCGTCAAAGCGTTACGTAAGAATGTCACCGCAAAATGTTATGGTGGGGATGCCACGCGGAAACGTAAGTTGTTGGAAAAACAGAAGGCCGGAAAAAAACGAATGAAGCAAGTGGGTCGTGTTGAGATTCCGCAAGACGCTTTCTTGGCCGTACTCAAGGTAGATTAAGAAATGGACTTCACGCTTATATTGGTCATTATCGTGCTTGTGTCAGGCGTGATTTACGGTTTGGACCTGCTGTACTTAAAAAACAAACGAAATGGAGCAGAACCTGGAATCATTATTGATTACAGTCGTTCATTTTTTCCTGTCCTGTTTTTGGTACTGATCCTGCGCTCATTTTTATTCGAGCCATTTCAAATTCCCAGTGGTTCGATGTTGCCGACGCTGAAAATCGGTGATTTTATTCTGGTGAATAAATTTGACTACGGGATGCGATTACCGGTTCTCGGGAATACAGTAGTTGAAGTCGGAGAGCCGAAACCAGGTGATGTCATGGTATTTAAATATCCCGAAGATCCGCGCATCAATTTCATCAAACGTGTAGTCGGTATTCCGGGGGATACCGTTGAGTACCGCGATAAAGTCGTTTATGTGAATGGCAAGGCTCAGACGCTGACTCGAGTCTCACCGGATGGTTCGTTGACTGTCCCACCCTTAACAGAAGAAGCATCAGAGCAGTTAGGTGATCGTGAGCATCGAATCTGGCGCCGCATGACGCAGGGACGTGATTTTGGCCCGATTGAAATTCCAGAAGGGCAGTACTTTGTGATGGGTGACAACCGAGATAACTCAAACGACAGTCGTGTTTGGGGGTTTGTTGACGATTCACTTATCGTTGGGCGTGCTTTCGCCGTCTGGATGCATTGGGAAGAGTTGCTATCGATCCCTTCGTTTAGTGAAGTGCGGATCATCCAGTGAGCTCGACAAATCTTGACGATTTACAGTCACGGCTCGGCTATCGTTTCAAAGACATTTCACATCTCGAGTCCGCGTTGACCCATCGGAGCATGGGTCCCTCACATAACGAGCGCCTCGAATTCTTGGGCGATTCTATTGTTAATTTTGTGGTTGCTGAGGCTCTTTTTCGGCGCTACCCCGAGGCGCGAGAAGGAAAATTAACTCGGATGCGCGCCTCACTCGTGCGAGGGCAGTCATTATCACAGCTCGCCAGGCGATTACAGTTAGGTGAAGCCATTCGATTGGGTAGCGGGGAGCGCAAGAGCGGTGGACGACGCAGAGATTCAATTCTGGCAGATGCGATGGAAGCAGTGATTGGAGCGGTCTTTCTCGACGGTGGAATGGTTGCCTGTCAGAGCTGCATCATCACTTGGCTCGAGTCTGAACTGGCAGCAGTCAATCCCAACCAGGTCGATAAAGATCCAAAAACGGCGCTGCAGGAATGGATGCAGCGAGAGAAGCGAAATCTACCTGTGTATCGCGTGCTTGAAGTATTAGGGCCCGCGCACCAGCAAAGTTTTCGAGTGCAAGTTCAAGTTGAAGGCTTGGCGCAATATCCAATCGGTACGGGTGCTTCGAGACGAGAAGCTGAACAAGCTGCGGCAGCTGATGCGCTGTCGCAGTTGAGCGCCTCATGACTACACGTTTTGGTTTTGTTGCCATTGTTGGTCGGCCAAACGTTGGGAAATCGACTCTTTTAAATCATATTCTCGGATTTAAGTTATCCATCACTTCTCGGAAACCTCAGACAACACGTCACCGTGTGCTTGGAATCTGGACAGAAAACGAGTGTCAGATTGCATTTGTCGATACGCCAGGAATGCATACGGATCAACTAAAAGCAATGAACCGCGTGATGAACCAAACTGCAGAGCAGGCGTTATCGGGCGTTGATGCGGTTGTGATGCTGACAGATGGTAAAATTTGGAATGAGCTTGATCAACGTGTCTACGAAAAAGTCAGCCGTTCGGGTGCGCCAAAGTATTGGGTTATTAACAAAGTGGATAAACTCGACAATAAGAATCAGTTACTACCGCACATTCAGAATACTGTCGAAACACATGTATTTGACGAAGTCTTTCCGGTGTCCGCACTGAAAAATCTAAATTTGGAGCCATTACTTGGCGCGTTAAAACTGCAAATTCCAGATGGTCCATTTATGTATGAGGAAGACCAAATTACCGATCGGTCGGAACGATTTTTAACGGCTGAAATCGTCCGAGAGCAGATAATGCGTCAGTTAGGAGACGAGGTACCTTACGAGACAACTGTTGAAATCGAATCATTCGAGCACAGCGGTGATCGGGTCGGAATTCATGCATTGATCTCGGTTGAACGTGATGGTCAAAAAGCGATCTTGGTCGGCGAGGGCGGTACGCGATTAAAACAAATTGGGATCGAAGCTCGGAAGCGATTGGAGAACTTTCTTGATGCGCATGTTGCCTTAAAACTGTGGGTAAAAGTACGCGCAAGCTGGTCAAATGATGAACGAGCACTCAAGTCACTGGGTTATTTCGAGTCCGACTGATGCAGAAGCTCTGGGTTATCCGGAAGCAACGCTATCGAGAGACTAGCGCGTTATTAACGGTCTTATTGGATGATAACCGTTTGGTTCGATGTCTCGCCCGCGGCGCCGGAAAAGTCAGTGAATTCCAACCCCTATTTGGCCAGCTGCTCACGACAAAAAAACTCTCGAATTTGTCGAAAATTGAATCCGTAGGCCCCAGGTTACCCCTTACCGGGGTTGAATTGGTCAGCGCGCTTTATGTGAATGAAATTACGCACTGGATCATTCCTGAAGGTGCCGAGGTTGAGAATTTATTTGATACCTATACACAGTCAGTCAAGCAAGTGTCGCTCGGAGAAATAGGAGCCCTGCGCCAATATGAGCGGTGGTTGTTAGAAGCAGCTGGAACCTATCCAGTGCTTGACCGAGATCATCATGGCGAAACCTTGCGACAAGGGGCTTGGTATCGCTTACATAAGCACCAAGAGTTAGTTGAGGTGAATCGAGAAGAGCCTGATGCATTAAGTTCAGAGGACTGGCTGTCGCTCGCCTCGAGCAATTACGGCAATGCGCTGACTTTGAGACACGCCAAATGGTTACATCGGTCATTAATTGATGTTGCGCTGGATGGCAGACGTTTGGTGTCTCGGGAAATGTTAATGAAATCTGGAAAAACGCAATGAATCAATATGTCAGACTTGGCGTGAATATCGATCATGTCGCCACTTTACGGAATGCGCGGGGCGGCCGAGACCCCCACTTATTACAAATGGCCTTGGCTGTTGAGGAAGCCGGTGCTGACGGAATCACGATTCACCTACGTGAAGATCGCCGTCACATCCGTGATGAGGACGTTTGGTTGCTGAGAAGTCACTTGAGAACTCCGATGAATCTGGAAATGGCAGCGACTGATGAAATGGTCCGTATTGCCCTACAAGCAATGCCACAAGCGTGCTGCATCGTGCCAGAGCACCGACGCGAAGTCACAACAGAGGGCGGTTTGAATGTAGTCAAGCAACTTTCTGAACTTGGAGCGCAGGTTGCAAAGCTGACAGATGCAGGTATCGAGGTCAGTTTGTTTATTGACGCGGACCAGGATCAAATTCAGGCGGCGCACGATATTGGCGCTCCTGTGATTGAGCTCCATACCGGAGAATATGCGAATGCCAGCACACCAGAAGCCTGTGAGAGTGAATTAGAACGACTGGAAGAAGCCTCAGCTTTTGCCCAGAGCTTGGGCTTGATTGTGAATGCAGGTCATGGGTTGACTAAGTTCAATGTGAGCTCGATCGCGGCAATCGATGGAATGAATGAATTGAACATCGGTCATAGCCTTATTGCACGGTCGCTGATGGTTGGTTTACCGTCTGCGGTGCGGGAGTTCCGTGAGATTATGGATCGTGCCTGCCAATGATCATTGGTATTGGCGTTGATCTCTGTGAGATCGCTCGGATCCATGATGCAGTAAAACGACATGGTGATCATTTGGCTAAGCGAATTCTTGCCGCCGAAGAACTGACAGAATTTAATCAATTGAACCCATTGATGCAGGCGGGCTTCCTCGCAAAACGATTTGCCGCCAAAGAGGCCATTGCCAAGGCTCTTGGTACGGGAATCGGTTGTGGCTTTGGTTTTCGCGATGTAACGATATCGCATGATGAGCTCGGTAAGCCTTTGGTAATCCTGAATAGTGAGAATGCGACGTTAAGCAGTACATGCAGATCTCGGATCCATTTGAGTATCAGCGATGAGCGGACTCACGCGATTGCATTTTGTACGATTGAAGACTAAGAGAGATCCCGATTAACTCGGTGTCTTAAGGGAGCACTTACCCGCGTTTCGGCGAGTTTCGCCAGTTGCTTGCGATCGAGCTGTGGGCTGATTGGTCTGCGAATCCAGACCTCGACCAGAACACCGGGCCTTAAAATCAATTTTAGGAAATGATTGAAAAAAGGTGCGTCCGTTCCCCACGTGTAAAACTGACGATCTTTATCGGATAGCACCCCGCCATGGCGTTCCCGATAGATCAAACTGACAGGTTGTGTGTAAGCGTTTGCGCGTCTCGGTGCTTCAAAAAGTGCGCTTTTAAACGGTAGAACGATTGTCCCGTCAGTGGATGTACCCTCCGGGAACATGATGATGTTAAAGCCATTTTCTAGTGCGTCGCCAAGTGGTCTGAGCTCATCGCTGGCACGCGATCGCCTTCGCGCAATAAATATGGTGCGTTGAAGCCAGGCCACCCAACCGACAACCGGCCAGTCTCTCACCTCTTGCTTCGATACGAACACAGCTGGAATTAACGCGCCTAAAATAAACACATCGAGATAAGACACATGGTTGGCAACAACGAATAGCGGGCGTCTTGGACTCAATTCATGATAGACACGAATGCGAATACCGAGTATTCGCAATGCGCCGCGATAGAATCTAAGTCGAAGATGACGGCCATCACCTGTTCTTAAAATGAAGCCAAATGTCTGTTGAACCAAAGAAACGAAAAACCAACCCAATAGCAATATGATGCGAATGATTGCACGTAAAATCGCACCATTAATTTCCAGTTTTTTCAATGTGTTGAGATTATTTTGTAACAGGGCTGATACTCTCCATCCATCTTCATTCGTTTTTCATTGATAAGGCGACTCAACAACTGATCGATTGCTGCGACAAGGTGAGGATCTGCCCTAATTTCAAAGGGGCCTTGTGAGTCGATTGATCGCCGGACCTCGGGTTTGACGTTGCCTGCGACGATGCCAGAAAACAAACGACGCAGTTCGCAAGCGAGATTTTGGGGCTGTTGGTTCTGATCGATTTGCAGTGCCAACATCGATTCGTGTGTCGGGACGAAGGGTGACAGCAGGGTGCTTGGGATGTGCATTGTCCAGTTAAAGTAATACGCATCATTGGTACTTAATCGATAATTTTTGACGTCCTCGCGACCACGTTGAATGTGCTCTGCCACCGCCACTGGATCACCGATAATGATTGTCATTCGAGAGACAGCGTCTGCACCCAGTGTGAGAGTTAAAAACTCAACGTAAGCCTCAATGGTGGGTCTTGACGATGCGGGGCCTGTGAGAATCACTGGAAGCGGGTCGCTAGCATTGCGTGAGTCACCGAGTATTGCGAGCAGGTATAGAATTTCCTCAACGGTTCCAGCACCGCCTGGAAAAATAACGAGTCCATGCGCGATTCGAACAAATGCCTCAAGACGCTTTTCGATATCGGGCATTATCACAAGCTCAGATACCATCCCATTCGGAGGTTCAGCGACCATGATTCCTGGTTCACTGATACCAATAAATCGCCCTTGCGTGTAGTTTTGGCGTTTGTGCGCGTAGATCGCTCCACGCATCGGCCCCTTCATAGCGCCAGGACCGCAACCGGTACAAATATCCAGCCGACGTAAACCCAGTTCTTGGCCGACAGCCTGAGAGTAGTCATATTCGGCCTGACTGATACTGTGACCACCCCAACAAATAATGCATGAAAGCTCTCGATTTGATTCGAGAACTTTTGCATTACGAAGTAGTTGAAATACAAGATTTGAGCAGTCACGTGGAGATAGCGCGTGGAGATTTTGGCTAATATCACGGCTGTGCAACAAATCACGCAGGACAGCAAATAATTGATCATGAATTGTTTCGATCAGTGTCCCATCCACGAATGCTTGAGCTGGCGCATTTTTCAGGGTGACCTGTAGC
>CAJWFL010000012.1:0-24647 GCA_913031455.1 uncultured Gammaproteobacteria bacterium | reverse complement strand
CATCGATCGGCCCTCAATTGTATGTCTTCGACAAATTCATTCTGCTGGTTTTTACTGCTGAGTTGATCTTGAAGTTCTACGCCTATCGACTGTCATTTTTCAGATCGGGTTGGAATTGGTTTGATCTGATAATCGTCGGTATTGCCTGGATCCCCGCAGGCGGTAATCTGTCAGTGATGCGAGCGCTCCGTGTATTACGCGTTCTACGGCTGATTTCAGTGGTTCCACAGATGCGCCGTGTCATTTCAGCAATCGGTCATTCGATTCCGGGGATGATTTCAGTCGTCGGTGTTCTAGGTCTCATTTTTTATGTGTCATCGGTTCTCGCGACCCGACTATTTGGCATGCATCCGGATCCCAATATGCAAGAGTGGTTTGGTTCGATCAGCGCGTCGGCTTATACGTTATTTCAAATCATGACACTTGAGAGTTGGTCCATGGGAGTTGTACGCCCAACCATGGAGCTCTTTCCCTGGGCTTGGTCATTCTTCTTACCCTTTATCATCATCACGAGCTTTGCGGTGTTGAATTTTTTTATCGGAATTATTGTCGACTCGATGCAGATTGCGCAGAAACTTGAAGCGGAAGAGGAAGGTAAGCAGGGTGATCAACCTGTCACCCGGAAGGATTTCGATGCATTACTGGCTAAAATTGAGACACTCGAGGTGCTCGCTAGAAACAGTCAAAAAGAAAATGGACGAGAGAACTGATGTCTCCATTGGAACATCAAAATAGCATCGATCAGCTGTTGCATGAAATACAAAGTATTCTGCTTGCGAAAGTACACAGAGATGGCTCTCCATTGGTATCCTATATGCCTTATGCAGTTGACAGTGATCAGGCTGGTTTCTGGATTTTGGTGAGTGATCTCGCCGGTCATGCGCTGAATCTTGACCGCACGCAACAATGTTCTGTATTGCGATTCGTGATGAACAAGATGCCGCCCAGGTTTATGTGAGAGAGCGGCTTCAGTTTGAGATGCGTGCGGTTGAGCTGACGAGGAGCGAGTGCGTTGGGATCAGGGTATTGCAGGTTTACGTGATTGACACGGTGGGTTGGTCGATACACTCACCACCCTCAGTGATTTTCGGTTATTTCATTTGCTTCCCCATTCGGGTAGTTGCATCGTGGGATTTGGTCAAGCCTATGAGCTGAAAGCAGGTTCGTTGACCACCATCGACCATCATTTACAGGGACCAACTGGACCTCAAACCGATTCGGCAGGATGAGCCGACGGATCCTGAGTATTGATTAACAACAGAGCGACCAAGCCTGTCACGAAGAAGGTGACGATCAAGGGGCTGGCACTTTGACCAACCATGAACAGCGAAAAAATAACACCAGAGCTAAGACTGATCGGTGTCATGAGTGATCCAATGACAGTTGAGGCTGTCCCGGCGATCGCGCCCATTGGTTCCATTGCCACCGATTGCAGGTTGCCAAACGTCAGACCCATCAGAAACAAGACAGGGACAATGTAAATCAGCCAATCCATCAGTGTGATTTCAAACCCGCTGAAGTGGTATAGACAAAAAAGGCCCGACCAAACAACTTGCATGGAAAATGCGAACTTGCAAATCACTTTCATCCCAAAACGCTTGACGTAGCGAGCATTTACGAGTGATGAGATGACGATGGAAGCCGCAGTCGCTCCCAACAATACGGAAAACCAGGCACCAGTTCGGTAGATGTCTTGGAAGATGGATTGCGCGCTACTGTGGTAACTAACTAAGCCTCCGAAACTAAATCCAGTCGCGACTGTGAATCGAATGGATTTCCGACGCAACACCACGGTGTTACCTCCGTTGAGAAGATGTTCGATGGTGATGATTTGTCGTTCTGAGAGTGTTCCAGGTTGCCTGACACTGAACCAAGTCAAGATGACTGCAGAAAAGCCGCCGAGCGTCAGAAAGAGCAGATGCCAAACGCCAAACCAAAGCACCACTTGTCCAATCATTGGTGCAAAAATTGGGACTAGGATAAAGATGGTCATGATAAATGACATGATGCGGGCCATTTCGCGATCAGCGAATCGATCACGGACCATCGCTTGCGTCACAATACGCGTTGCGGCACCACCAAAGCATTGAAGAATTCGGCCAACGATCAGCACGGCGAAAGAGTCAGTCTAGGCGTATACCGCGGTACCGACTAGAAAAATCAGCATGCCAATCTGGATAGAACCACGGCGACCGATGGCATCAGACAGAGGACCAAAAACGAGCTGCTCAAAGATCAATCCTGCGAAAATACCGAGAATGACCCAGGAAATCCGGTGTGGTTCGGTGAGCTCTAAATCGACTGCTATTGGGCCCATAGCCGGTAACATCATGTCGATCGCAAGTGCGATTGTCGCCATCAAAAACGCCGCAAGCGCAATAAATTCGCCAGGCCTTTGATGCTTGTTGGCCTCAGTCATACAGAATCCATTGAGAAGAGGAGTCAAGGAGCTTAAGGTGATGGTATCTCGAACAAAGGATTCACTGCTATGGCTAATACGCTGGTTTCTGTTGATTGGTTACTTGAGCACCTCAATGATTCAAATGTCATTTTGTTGGATGCGTCTTATCATCTGCCGACGGCGAAGCGTGATCCCTATGCTGAATTTGTGAAACAGCACATTCCCGGCGCATTACGTTTTGATATCGATAGGATTTCCGATCACGACGCCGCGCTTCCACATATGTTGCCTACGGCCGATCAATTCGATGAGGCGATGGAGGATTTGGGGGTCGGTGCAGGGATGCAGGTCATTGTGTATGACAGTCTTGGTCTGTTTTCAGCGGCTCGTGCGTGGTGGATGTTCCGATATTTTGGTCATGATGATGTTGCGATTCTCGATGGTGGTCTACCAGCTTGGCTCGATGCAGGACAAACGATCGAATCTGGTCGAGGTCGCGTGATCCCGCCACCATATCCGTTTAAATCACACGTGCATTCGAATTGGGTCGTTGATGCTCAAGATCTCCTCGAAAACATCAACTCCAATGAGTATTTGGTACTTGATGCCCGAGCCAATCCTCGATTTCGAGGAGAAGCGGCAGAACCGAGACCAGGGATGCGTGCAGGTCATATTCCCGGCAGTACAAATGTACCGTTCAGTGATTTATTAGACGCTAAGAGTGGGTGTTTTCAATCAAGTGAGGCAGTACTAGAGCGGTTTGCTGAGGCAGGTGTGGATCATCGACCTGTCGTTGTGAGTTGTGGTTCTGGTGTGACAGCTTGCGTCCTTGCGCTGGGTCTCGAGCTTGCTGGTTTACCGGAGCCGAAGCTCTACGACGGATCATGGTCGGAATGGGGAGGTCGTGATGACCTCCCAATTACGACAGGCAGTTGAGCGTTACAGATTTTCAAAGAAGCAAGCAATACCCTGGCCACCACCGATACACATGGTGACTAAAGCATAACGACCATTGATGCGCTGCAGCTCGTATAGCGCTTTTGTGGCGATAAACGCACCTGAGCAACCAACCGGATGGCCCAGCGCGATCGCTCCGCCATTTGGATTGGTTTTATCCATATCAAGATTGAGGCCTTTGGCCACCGTCAGCGCTTGAGCCGCAAACGCCTCATTGGATTCAATGACATCCATGTCCTCGACGCTCAAACCCGCGTTCGCAAGCGCACGTTGCTTTCGGGAATTGGCCCCTCGCCCATGATGTGATTGGGAACACCCGCCAGTGCATAGGATACTAGTCGCGCCATCGGTTGATGTCCGTCTTTTTCGGCTTGTTCCCGATTGGCCAGAATGAGGAAGGCCCCGCCATCATTGATCCCGGAAGCGTTACCTGCTGTGACAGTGCCATCTTTCTTGAATGCTGGGCGCATTTTGGCCAGATCAGCCATCGTCGTTCCCGGGCGAACATGTTCATCGGTATCGATCGTGATGTCACCTTTGCGGGATGACTTGATGATTAGAACGATTTGTTCTTTGAAGCGTCCTGCTTCAACCGCTTCTGCTGCACGCCGATACGATTCGACGGCAAATGCATCCTGCTCTTCACGCGTCAAATTCCATTTTTCAGCCACTTATTCTGCGGTGACCCCCATATGCCCAGCACCAAAGGGATCGGTGAGGGTCGCGACCATCAGATCGATCATTTGCGCATCGCCCATCCGTTGACCGAACCAGAGGTTAGGAGACATGTAGCCACCTTTTGACATGACTTCGACGCCGCCACCGGCGCCATATTAAATTGTCGCCAAGCAGGATTTGTTGCGCTGTATTCACGACGCCTTGCAAACCTGAGGAGCAAAGACGATTTACGGTCAGTGCGATGGAACCCATTGGCATGCCTGCACCCATGGCAACGCAACGCGAGACGTATGCAAAACGTGAATCGGTCGGAATACAGTTACCGCAGGTCAGAAACTCGGTTTTTGAATGCGCAACCCCCGCGCGGCGGATTGCTTCTGTGAGTACAGTGGCCCCCAGCTCTTGGGGTTCAAATGATGAGAGACCACCCCAATATGACCCAACCGCACTCCGTGCTGCTGATAATACAACGACCTCATTTGAGATAGTTTCGCTCCATTCGAATCCTATACATGTTCATTTGTATGAAAATTAATACGAAATCTATGGTAACATCCCTTGTTGTGCGGTGCACAATATTTTAGTAAACCTTCAACAGCAGTCGTCTTGGCCCACATCAGAAGCAACGAGTAAGGAAGTTTCATGCTGCATGCATTTCGTCGGGATTGGTTATCCAATGCCCGCGGTGATTTACTGTCTGGTTTGGTGGTTGCTCTCGCGTTGATTCCAGAAGCGATCGCATTTTCGATCATCGCAGGTGTCGACCCGAAAGTCGGCCTTTATGCCTCATTCTGTATTGCGGTAGTTATCGCAATCACAGGTGGGCGTCCTGGAATGATCTCAGCTGCCACCGGTGCAATGGCGCTGCTGATGGTGACGCTTGTTAAAGATCATGGTCTTGAGTATCTGCTCGCTGCCTCCGTATTGACTGGAGGACTCCAAATCGCAGCCGGCTATTTGCGTCTTGGTAGCCTGATGCGCTTTGTCTCACGTTCTGTTGTCACTGGGTTTGTCAACGCCTTGGCGATCCTGATTTTCATGGCTCAATTGCCCGAATTGACGGGAGTCACATGGCACGTCTATGCATTTATAGGGATCGGTTTAGGCATCATTTATGGATTCCCATATGTCCCAGTAATTGGCCGGGTTGTTCCCTCACCGTTGGTTTGTATCGTCGCAGTCACAGCTGCTGTCTTGCTATTCGATATTGATATTCGGACCGTTGGAGATCTGGGTGCACTACCTGATTCACTACCTGTCTTTTTGTGGCCTGATGTTCCTCTGACAATTGAGACACTGATGATCATCCTGCCGTATTCAGTATCGATGGCCGTTGTAGGTCTCCTCGAATCGCTGATGACTGCGACAATTGTTGATGACTTCACTGACACCGAGAGTGATAAGAATAAGGAATGCCGGGGGCAGGGGATTTCAAACATCGTTGCCGGCTTGTTCGGTGGTATGGCCGGGTGTGCCATGATCGGTCAGTCGGTGATCAACGTGAAATCCGGAGGTCGAGGTCGTTTATCGACCTTCGTTGCAGGTGTGTTTTTAATCATCATGGTTGTCTTCCTTGATGATCTGATTTCTCAAATTCCGATGGCTGCGCTGGTTGCTGTCATGATCATGGTTTCAATTGGCACATTTTCTTGGGATTCGATTCGGAAAATTCGTGAATATCCACCGTCATCAAGTTTGGTCATGGTCGCGACCGTCGTGGTTGTGGTGTTGACGCATAATTTAGCCTTAGGTGTGTTTGTCGGTGTCTTGCTCGCGTCGCTCTTCTTTGCCAATAAGGTCGGACGTTTTATGGGTATCCGCTCCGAACCCGTCGATTCCGTGACCAGGCAATACAACGTGGTGGGCCAGGTCTTTTTCGCGTCATCTGCAGCATTTATTGATTCGTTTGACTTTAAAGAAGTCAACGAAAAAGTCATCATCGACCTCCATCACGCGCATTTTTGGGACGTGACGGCGGTTGCGGCACTCGATAAAGTCGTGATGAAGTTTCGTCGCGAGGGTGCTGAAGTTGAGCTCATCGGCATGAATGAGGCGAGTCAAACGATCGTTGATCGATTTGGTGTCCATGATAAAGATGATGTCTCTGACATTCTTGAATCGCATTAAGGAGAGGCCGTGAAACAAGTTTTTGCATGTGTTGATGGATCGCGCGTGACTGAATCTGTCTGCGACGCCTCAGTATGGGTCGCCACGCGCGTTGATGTTCCTCTGACTTTTTTGCATGCACTCGAGCACGAGAACGCGCCAGTGGCAGGTGATTTATCTGGATCCATCGGACTTGGTGCCCGTGAAGATTTGCTATCTGAAATGATCGAACTCGAGGCACAAAAAGCGGCGCTCGAATTAAAGCAGGGCAAGCTTGTACTTGAAGCGGTCTCGAATCGAGCGCGTGAGAAGGGTGTTGATCAGATCCAGTCGATGCAACGTCACGGATCCCTTACGGAAACCCTGAGCGAATTTGAGGAGCAGATTCGTGTGCTGGTGATCGGGCGCCAAGGTGAGGCGCATGAGGCGTTTAGCAATGCAATAGGTAGCCACATTGAAAGTGTCATTCGAACCTCGAACCGACCTGTTTTGGTTGTCGCGGAGGGCTTTAGAACGCCAACCCGCTTTATGCTGGCCTATGATGGAAGTGAGACAGCGAACAAAGCGTTACAACTGGTGTCAGAAAGCCCCCTGCTCAATGCATTGGAATGCCATTTGGTTGCTGTCAAAACGCAATCATCCGGAGCGATCGAGGACGCATTAGAACGGGCGTCCGCGCAGCTGCATATAGCTGGATTTTCTGTGTCGACGACCCTGCTCGAGGGTGCCGTCGTCGATTCTCTGATCGAGTATCAGAAAACGCAAGCGATCGATCTGACGATCATGGGTGCCTATGGGCATTCGAGAATTCGCCAGTTTTTTGTCGGCAGTCAAACAACTCGCATGCTTGCGAATTCAATGACACCACTGCTATTGCTCCGTTGAGACCTAGGCTCAGTAATCAGGCAATGCAACTCAATTGCCAATAAGCCAAGGATCTGATCTGAGACAAAATCACTTCTCATCCTCAGATTGGAGTCGGGGATATTTGATTAAACTGTCTTTATGATGATTAAAGATGTTTTGAAAGTTCCAGAGCTTCCATGGCAAGGTCGATCAGTGCTATTAGGATGAGTCCACAGGTCAGGTACTGAATGAAATTCTCTGAAAATCTTTGAAATAAGCGCGTACCGAGCGGAACAGCGATAGCGGAGCCGATGAGAAGTGAGGTAACGAGAGTAAAATCGATGAGCCCACTAGAACCGAGAGTTACAGATACTGCAAGTGAGAGAATCAGTCCGATAGGAATAGACGTCGCGACGGCGACCTTGATTGTAAGACCGCCGCTGGTTGTCAAAGCTGGTACGACCATGACACCGCCACCGACACCTGTGAGTCCCATCAAAAGGCCGGTTGTTCCGCTTATGGTTATCATTGGCCAATGAGCAATGATCGATTTGACTCGGGCAATTAGCAGTGCAGATAGAGCCAGACATCCGGTCAAGAGGATGGCGATGATTAAACAGAATTCGAGAACGATACCGCGGTGGTTGGTAAATATATATGCCATCGAAATTGCTGTCGCTAAGGTGACAGGGAGGCACACTCGAAGGAAGCTAAGGGCAGACCTCCAGTCTATTGAGCCCTGTTGAGCATGTCCGATGGTCATCATGATTTTTGAAATAAAAGCGAACGTGCTTCCCGATGCGATCGCCACGATCGGCTCAATATGAAATACTGCAATAAGACAGGGGATAACTAGAACCCCCGCTCCAATACCTGACCATAAAATCAGGAAAGCAAAAAAAAAGCCGGCTAAGCACATATCGAAGTTTAATAGTTCTATCACCAGTAAAGGCCAATCGTGAGGAAGATTGTGATTATACCTTGAAACACCGTGAATAATTTGAGCCTATTGGAGATGGCGAACGCCTACGATGAAATCTCAACCAGTAATTAATACTCAACCGAAAGTCAGCGATGAGGTCGGTCAAACCACCTGCTACATGTGTGCGTGCCGTTGTGGGATCAATGTGCACCTCAAAGATGGCGACATTCGATACATCGAAGGGAATCGGAATCACCCAGTCAATCAAGGAGTCCTCTGCGCTAAAGGGTCTGCCGGGATCATGCAACACAACTCTCCCGCTCGGCTGCGTGCGCCGTTAAAGCGTGTGGGTCCACGAGGATCCGGGCAGTTCGAAGAGATCAGCTGGGATGAGGCATTGGAAACAGCGACACAATGGCTTGGTGAAATTCGACAGAAAGACCCGAGAAAACTCGCATTCTTTACAGGTCGTGATCAAAGTCAGGCCTTGACTGGATGGTGGGCGCAACAATACGGCACCCCGAATTTCGCAGCGCACGGCGGATTTTGTTCAGTCAATATGGCTGCCGCTGGTATTTACACATTAGGCGGTGCCTTCTGGGAATTTGGTAGTCCTGATTGGGAATTAACCAAGCTATTCATGATGTTTGGTGTCGCCGAGGATCACGATTCAAATCCAATCAAAATAGGTATTGGGCGATTAAAGGATCGCGGGGTCCGAGTGATTTCTGTGAACCCTGTCCAGACTGGATATTCGGCTGTCGCTGATGACTGGGTATCAATCACGCCAGGCACAGATGGTCTTTTGATCCAATCGTTGATTTATGAACTGTTGCGAACCAATCAGATCGACCTCGACTATCTCATCCGCTACACCAACGCAGCTTGGCTCGTGAACGATGCCCCAGGAACTGAAAAGCATGGCCTGTTTGCGCGTAACGAGGATGGTGACCCGCAGGTTTTATGTCGAGCAACAGGACAACTGATTTCTCATCGAAGCCCAGGAATTATTCCAAATCTCACTGATGCGATAGTGGGTCCAGATGGTGTCCGCTTGGTATCTGTGTTTTCACTGATGATTGGAGCGTGGTTATCCGAAGAATTCGCACCGGAGGCAACTGAGAGCCAAACCGGAGTACCGGCTTCTCGGGTCAAACAACTGGCTGCTGAGCTTGCTCATGTCGCTTTCGAGCAGGAAATTGAAATACCGATTGAATGGACGGATTGGAAGGGTGAAAAGCACCAATCAATGAAAGGGCATCCAGTTTCAATGCATGCGATGCGTGGAATCTCGGCGCACTCGAATGGGTTTCAGACATGCCGGGCGTTACATATCCTGCAATTGCTGCTTGGAAGCGTCGATGTGCCCGGTGGATTTCGGTTCAAACCGCCGTATCCAAAGTCCGTTGAAATGCATCCAAAACCGGCTGGGCATGCCAACACCATTCAACCTGGCCAGCCGCTATCGGGAGCACCGCTTGGATACCCAAGGAGCCCTGATGATCTATTGATTGACGATGAGGGTCGACCAGTCCGCATTGATAAAGCGTTTTCTTGGGACGCACCATTATCGGTACATGGGCTGATGCATATGGTGATTTCAAATGCGCATGCCGGTGATCCTTATCCGATCGATGTCTTATTCATGTACATGGCGAACATGGCCTGGAATTCATCGATGAACTCAGCCGGTGTCATTGAAATGTTGACTGACATTGATACCGAAACTGGCGACTACAAGATACCAAAATTGATCTATTCCGATGCCTACGCGTCTGAAATGGTCGCGTATGCTGATCTGGTGTTGCCTGACACAACGTATCTTGAACGGCACGACTGCATTTCTCTACTAGATCGTCCGATCTCTGAGCCCGATGCTGTCGCTGACGCGATCCGTTGGCCTGTGGTCGAATTGAAACGCAACGTGCGTGGTTTCCAGTCTGTGTTGTTGGATTTGGGTGCACGACTTGATTTGCCTGGGATGGTTGATGAGTCTGGTGCGCCGATGTACCGCGACTATGCTGACTACATAATGAACCACCAGCGTAAACCGGGAGTGGGTCCATTGGCTGGATTTCGTGGGGTAGGGGATGAATCCGGACGCGGAGAGCCCAATGCCAAGCAGTTGGATGCTTACATTGAGAATGGCGGATTCTGGATGCATGAATTGCCGGATGCCGCTCGCTACTACAAAGCACAGAACGCGGACTATCAACAGTTTGCGGTCGAGATGGGATTTTATGATGCGCCCGCACCCTATGTTTACCAAATTTACAGCGAAGAATTACAAAAGTTCCGGCTGGCAGCCGAAGGCTTTGGCTCAAAACAACCACCAGAACATCTCCGTGAGCGGGTACATCAAAGCTTCACGCCTCTTCCTGAGTGGTACGCGCCATTTGAGGGTGAGATGGTCTCAGAAAGTGAGTTTCCGATTTATGCGCTAACACAGCGTCCGATGGCGATGTATCACTCATGGGGATCTCAAAATCCATGGTTGCGACAGATTCATGGTCATAATCCGTTATTTGTATCCTCGGAGATTGCCAGACAGCATACAATTACTGATGATGATTGGGTCTGGGTCCGCTCTTATCACGGCCGTATTAAAGTTCAGGCGGTGGTGATGCATGCGTTGAATCCGAATACCGTTTGGACTTGGAATGCGATCGGGAAACGGAAGGGTGCATGGCAACTGGATCCTGATGCACCGGAAGTGAACAAAGGATTTCTGCTAAATCATCTAATTCATGAATTATTACCGGAGCGAGGTGATGGTCTCCGATGGGCTAATTCGGATCCAATTACTGGGCAGGCCGCGTGGTACGACCTGAAAGTATCGATCGAAAAAGCTGATCCAGACGATCCAGGTGTCTATCCCGAATTTCCGCCCATCGAGGCGCCAGGGAATTTGGTTAAACCCGCATCAACCGTGACTTATGGCATGCAGTTCCAGACCAAGAAAGGAGAGCGTTCATGACAATGTTGCCGGAAGAACCGAGTGCAAAAAAGCTTGGGCTGGTCATTGATCTCGATATCTGTGTTGGCTGCCACGCTTGCGTGGTCAACTGTAAAGAGTGGAATACTGGTTCGGAAGGCGCACCATTATCGGATGTGAATGCCTACGGAGCACAACAGACCGGAGCTTGGTTAAACCGAATCCATACCTTCGAGGTGAAAACCGATTCCACCGCACAAATCGTGCATTTCCCGAAGTCATGCCTCCACTGTACCGATGCGCCTTGCGTGACTGTGTGTCCGACAGGTGCCTCATACAAACGCGTTGAAGATGGGATTGTGCTGGTTAACGAAGACCATTGTATCGGTTGCGGTCTGTGCGCTTGGGCCTGTCCTTACGGGGCTCGGGAAATGGATCCAGTCGAGCAGGTGATGAAAAAATGCACTCTGTGTATCGATCGGATCTATAACGAGAATCTACCCGAAGAGGACCGTGTTCCCGCATGCGTTCGGACATGTCCCACAGGGGCACGAGCATTTGGTGATCTTGGAGATCCAGAATCTGATGTGAGTCAATTGGTTCGAGACCGCGGTGGCTTCGACCTGATGCCTGAACAAGAGACATCCCCAGTCAATAAGTACCTCCCTCCCCGTGAGAAGCGTCATTTGAATACTTCCGATCGATCGCAACCCGGATCTCCAACTGAACAGCAATCAACAGATGTTAATGGGTTTTGGGATTGGGTTGATTCCACTCTGGCGAAACTGGGTTAACCGAGGTCAATTGAATGCGTCCTGCATGGTCAATTATTGTTTTTACATCCTTGTCCGGCCTCGGTCTCGGTCTGTTGTTTTGGTTTGGGCTTGGGTTCGTTGCCATCAATGAACCGATAGACGTCATCCTCTTCACCATCCTCGGGGTGATGACGGTCTCGGTCGGTCTCTTGTCTTCGCTTTTGCATCTTGGGCATCCGGAGCGCGCTTGGCGAGCCTTGTCGCAGTGGCGTTCGTCATGGTTATCTCGGGAAGGTGTTTGTGCCGTAGCGACCATCCTTTGCACGCTCATTTACTCAGGAGTTTGGTATATCGACGGTGAGCGTCCGCCAACCTTAGGTCTGGTCGTTGCGACATTGAGCCTTTCGACCGTGTGGACAACCGCAATGATTTACGCCAGCTTAAGGACGGTTTTGCGTTGGTATCATCCGCTCACACCTTGGGTATACCTCGCGCTCTCGGTTTGCGGAGGGTTGATTGCTCTGAACGCTTGGGAGCAGACCATTGTCGGGCAGTCGAGTCTGATTGAAATCACAACAATTGGATTAGTCATCGCTTTTGCGGTGAAGTTGATTTGGTGGAAACGGGCCGGAAATCAGCAATCAGAATCAACTCCAGAAACTGCCACAGGTCTCGGATCGCTCGGTCATGTCGATCTACTGATGTCTCCGCACACTGAAGAGAACTGGTTGCAACACGAAATGGGATTTGTTGTGGCGAGGCGGCATATTCATCGACTGTCACAGATTGCAGTTGCACTGGCATTTGTTTTGCCGCTGGCGGCGTTATGGTCTGGGATTTCTTGGCTAATCGTGTTGATTCCTGTTGTCCATTTTGCCGGAATTTTAATTGAACGTTGGTTGTTCTTTGCAGAAGCGAAGCACGTAGTGACTTTGTTCTACGGAGGGCGCCACTAGTCAGATCTGCGCACCAAAAGGTGGTAGCAGTCACACATTGGATGGTATCTGTATAGATGAGTTGATCAAAAGGATTGAATGTAGTCCGACGTTTTTAATAAGAGATTTGATGTACTCGATATACGATCGGCCGACCGAGATGGTCGGACTTGGAATCCGATCGCTAGCGGAGGCCAATTTTCTTAATTGGAGGACGTCCAGCAAGTAGGATGTGAATCATCTCAACTATCACGCTCAGTGTTTAAATAGGCGAAACGGCCGAGGACCGCGAAATATCATGAGTACGATTGATACGCATGCGGTGAGCAAATAGAACAGCAACGTCCATCCGGGAATCGAGAGTGTTAAGAACGTCCATTGCACCTCGGCGCAACTTCCAGAGCCCATGAGCATCGTTTGCAAGCTTTCTGTCAACGGAAACCGCTCGATCATGAAATAGATATCTGGCCCACACGCGGGCACCTGGTCTTCCGGAAGTGACTGTAACCATAGCTGTCTGGAGGCAAGCCATATACCGAGGCTTGAGCTGATGAAGGCGGCAATCGAGAAAACGAGTCGAGACGCGTAAAACGGCAGCATGTAAAGAAAGCATGCGATGCCTATCAGGGCGAACACAGCGCGCTGGGCCAGACACAAAGCACACGGAACCAGCCCACTGACGTATTCCATGTAGAAAGCGGTTGCCAGTAATCCAACACAAATCAAGGCTGTCAAAAGTGCGAGACGTGCACAATATGTCGCCATCACGATTCCTCTTTTTTGAGAAGTTTAGCTGAGGTTTGCATGCAAAGTCATGAGATCACAGTCTGAACAAATTGAGCTTTTGCGAGGTGGTTGGTTCTCATTTTTTTTTCTTGTCAGGCTCAGGACCTGAATACGAATCGACCCCAAGTGTTAGGGCGTAGCAAGCAAGCGTGATGGCTTTGGGAATGGCGAACTTTTCTCCGTTCCGCTCACCCTTTTCGTAATACTGAATGATACGTGATTTCAGACCAAGCGCAGATGCTACCTCTTTCTGCGTCATCTTGAGTGACTTTCGCCATGCTTTAAACTGTGATGGTTTCATAAAGCGTCCTTGATGCTCTGAAAAGTATACGCACCTCTTGCAGTATGGCCAACCTAGAGAGGTGATTGTGACGAGCTGATGATTCAGTGTCCCCAGCGAGCTAATCACCTGCAAATGACGTCATGTTGACCTAGCCCATTTCGCTAAAAACGTGTTGAGCAAAGTACGATTCATCGCCGAACTGCCTTTGTCGTCAGCTGATAGAGATGTGAAACAGATCAATAAAAAGTTGAGGAACCTTTTACACTCTTTCCACAGGCCATTAGTCAAGTCACGCGAATTTTCAAAATGAATTGCTTCGGGTATTTTCTTGACTGAGTGATGAGGAAATTATTTTAAATTATTGTTTAAAATAAAATTAATTTTAATGGTCAAAAATTGATCAAACGCATCAAGTGCACGTGTGCCGTGGCGTTAGCCGGATGCTTCAGTTTTTATCCAAGAAGTTATCCACAGGTTTTTTGGGTAAACGATTTGTCAATACGGTAGATGAAAAAGTTTTTGAGAATTGAAACATTCGAGAGATCCCTCATCATGTAGGGCCGACGAAGGAGGTCATCATGCTCAATCTAGAAACCGCAAACACGATTGTGAGTCACATCATCGATGCTGCAACCAAACGTGCCGATTTAAAACCAATGACTGCCGTTATTGTCGATGCAGGGGGCGCCGTGATTGCCTCGCAACGCCAAGATGGCGCCTCACCAATTCGCGTTGATCTCGCGAAGGGTAAAGCACATGGCGCAGTGATGATGGGACTCAGCAGCCGAAAGCTCGGCGAGCGGGCTGAACAGCAGGCGTACTTTATTCAAGCAATGAATGCGTTGTGTAATGGATCATTGGTCCCTGTTGCAGGCGGCGTCTTGGTTCGCGATGAGACAGGCGGAATCATCGGCGCGGTTGGTGTTACTGGTGACACGTCAGATAACGATGAAGAACTTGCAATTGCCGCGATTCAAGCAGCTGGGTTAACAGCTGACGTATAAACACATAAGACGATTCAGCGAGTGGTCGTCTTGTGGTCGACGCCGCTATCGTCTGGGGCGCTGTTGGGGCAGTGGTCCGATCGCTTGCATCATTGGCCTCAACCCGTCCACTGCCGATGATACCCTCGATGATCCGACCAATCGTCGGCTGATTGGATTATTGGGTGCACAGGGTTTTCAGGGCTACGTGCTTGTGAATCTGATTCCTGAGTCAACACCCTATCCGGAGCGGTTGGGTACACACCAACGACGGTTATCAGCAAAAAATCATGCTGTGATCGTTGAAACGGCTGGTCAGGCTGATGTCGTGATTTTGGCTTGGGGGAACGGTGCAGTGCGGTGTCCATTTCGACACCGATTGATTTATCAATTTGATGATCCGCTGTGTTTTGGGAGAACCAAGGCTGGCGAGCCAAAACATCCGTTATACCTGCCGTCAACAACTGCGCTCACGAGGTTCCAACCTGACCAAAAGTCAGGACGTCAAGATCTTAGTTAATGTGCTTTGCATGGATGCACGATAGGCCTCGTCGGAAGACCCACCAGATACCACATAATGAAGCCTAGCATGAGGAATCTGGCGTGACAGTGATCGGGCGAGTTGAGCGGGGTGGAGTGTATCCTGTTCTTGTCCGATGATGTCGGTACGACAGCTCAGCTGACCAAGTTGAGATCCAGTAATTGTCATCACCTCGGTTTCGAGAGCATCCATCCAAATCATCAGTTCCTCAAGGCGCGGATGTTCCAGAAGTCTTCGGTAGGTTTCTTGATTGCGCGGTGCTGTCTCCGCAAGGCTCTGAAATTCGGGTTGTTGTTCGAGGCTTTCTGCCCATTGGTCCTGGGGTTTGGACTGCATGATATCCTGAAGACGACGAAAAATATCAAAATGTGAGGTATCGCTATCGGGTGCAAAAGCAGGGCGACACACGATCAACTGTTCAATCTCGAGGTGTTTAGTTAACTCCATCGTGATCGCTGCACCTAAAGAAATGCCGCCCACGATCGTTGGTGGCTGACCGAGATGCTCGAAAAGCGCTAGCAAATCTTGGACCGCGTGTTCGAGTGTAAGCGTATCTGGGGTTGTCAGTCCAGTGAATCCGTGGCCTCGGACATCAAGACAAATCAACCGGATGTTGTCGAGATCTGGCCAAATTTCGATGACTTGGCGGTGATCCATTGAAAAGCCATGCTGAAACAACACGAGCCGTCCCTGGCCACTCTCATAATAGAATAGTTTTGTTTGGTCGGATGCCTCAAACTGCTTAAGCATCGGTGTGCAAATTAGAGAGAGTCGGCTTCCTCAACTGCGTCTTGTCCTAGGTAAATAACCCCTGGAGCTTTGTTTGGTGTCTCTTTCGATTGTTCATTAATCTGATTCCACCAACTCGCAAATTCATCTTTCGACATTTGGTGAGGAAAAAAGGTGCCTGCATGCTTATGGTCTGTACTCATCACTTACTCCTGATTACTCGGGTCAGTGACGATCCATGTCGTGATCTACCACCTTGGTATGAGTATCCTGCACAGATTTATGGGTGACTGCAAGCGACTGGTAGTCGAATACCGCATTTCGATATCATGTTTTGTTGGCGTCGACCGATTATTGCAGCAGGGAGGAGAAATTTGTGCGACTACTGATTGTGACTTGGTGTTTACTTACGACACCACTTGCCATGGCAGAAACTTGGGTGTGTCGTCATGACAGCCCCGATCGTGAAGAGTTAACCTTCATGCCAAAATCGGATGGAACAGTCGCCTGGCAACATCAAAAGCTTGGCTCGCTTGACCCGCTCACTGTGGTTGTAAACACCGATAGTCTTCTTACAATGGCAACGCAACGTCTGAATATCCTGTATTCCAGGTTCTTTCATCTGGATAAATTTAGTGGCCGAATGGGCGAGACTACGTTTCGCGCGGCAACCCTGCGCCGTCTTGCTGAAAAGGATCCTGAACTGAACTGGGATATGGTGACGACAGTTTGGCAATGCGAGGCCAGAGCGGCCGAGTCTAAGTAAGTGTGATCTCACATGTGATGAGATCATGATCCGACAGTGTTCTGCCATCAGCTCCGATCGCTGGGATGGTCTGTGCATGCTGTGCAATTAATTGTTTGATGAGAAGCCAATCAATCCGTCCTAACGGCGCTTGCGGATATCCTCGTTCCCTCGGGCGTTGTGTGACCTCACTGCTATTGCATGTTCCCCACTGAAAACCTGTCGCGTGAGCGACTTCAAAAAGCGGTTCAAAGGGCACAGGATTTCGAAATCGATCTGGAGTGATCGCTGAAAGTTGCAATCGTTCACGAAATGGATCGGTGTGCTGTGTTGGGTTCAACGTGGATGTATTAAGGTCGCCACCGAAGACACACGGATGATCATCGATGCGCATCTGAAAAAGTTCAGCCACGGCCTTGGCGCGTTCTGCTGGTCCTTGGTTGTTTTCAAGATGCGTGGTCATGATTTGAACATCACCAATATCTGTCTCGATGAGCGCACCGAGCGCAATCCGCCCACCCAGTCGAGGCTCGTTGAATTGACGGTGCCACCAACTCCCGTCACTGAACTGAAACCGATGTAACCAAGGCATTGTCAATTGAAAACGACTGATGATCGCATTGCCATGTAACCCGGCGATATTCTCAGGGTCCATGGGTGTCACAAGTTCCCAAGCATGACCCAGTTCAAGCTCGACAAATTCGACAGCAAAGAGTCCGTGCCAACCGAGCTCTTCGGCCAATTGTTGAGTTGTGTGCATCTGCCCCGATCGACTCATGCCATAGTCCATTTCACTCAATAACACGATATCGAGCGTCCGCTCACGAATGACCTCGGCAGCTGCTCGCCAGTCTCGACCGCGTTCAAGATTCCATGCCCCGATCCGAATAATCTTCGATGCCCGCTCGGTTGATGTGCCCGAAATGATTTGCAATTCGTCTAAACAGGCAAATTGATCTGCCCACAGCGAATATGGCTCTCCTTTGTCAATCGCATCTAAAGCGGCGTTTCGGAGCGCTAGTGGTGGAATTGAGAGTTGTGTTACACGTTTTGTCATAAAACTCTGTCAAACTCCTGTTGGGAGGTGTTTATGAATTGTATTGCACATCGCGGATCTGCAAACCGGGTCCCTGAAAACTCACTGGCGGGGATTCATGACACGGCCGCTCAACATATTAAACAGATCGAGTGCGACATTTCTGTTGCATCCGATGGCGTCGCCGTGATTTTTCACGATGAGTCTCTGCGACGGATGACAGGTGATCCTCGCTCAGTCTTATCGATGACCAGCTCTGAGCTCACTCAAATTCCGCTGATGACTCACCATATCTGCCCAACCCAATATATTCCATTGGCTGAGCAGTGGATGCGAGCGGCTAAGAATCAGGATTTGTTTCTTCATCTCGAGATTAAAGTGCATGACCAAGAAGCGCAGCGTGTTGTTGATGCGACCCTGGATGCATTCGACTGGGCAGGACTCATGACATCGCAGGTACGTATCTCTTCATTTTCGTTCGATGTCATTCAACTGATTCGTGGGTGTCGTCCTGAGCTTGATGTCGGTATTGCGACTGTTCGACTTGCCGATGTGCCGCTTGATGCACTCGAGTCGCTGGGAGTCGTCTCTGTGCACTTAGATATTGACTATCTCGATGGTCAATCCATCGAGTCGGCTGTCGGGCGGGGGTTCAAGGTTTGCGCCTACACAGTGAATTCTGCGAAACAACTCGCATCCTTACCCTTGGATTTAATTGATTCGGTGTTCACTGACGATCCTCTAAGACTACTCGATGAGCTCCGGGCCCTGAAAATTGGAAAATAATCCCTACCTAGTTGTGTGGAGGACTGTTCGTGCGGTATTTTGACGTGGGTCAAAATCCTGTCATGATCAACAAAGACGGGATCGTGTATCGATTGGATACAATCAACTTATTGGTTGAAGAGTCAGTGGATTATCAGTTATCTGAGGAAGCCATTGAGCTAACAGAAGCGAGTTTTTTGAGGCGGTTTAGTGGTCGCCTTGCTAATGCGTTTATCCACTCGCTCGATTCTGAAACAGGCCAATAAACACCCCTCATCAGAGAAGAGACTAACAACCCAATGAATTTAGAGACTGTGCTCGACGTCGAGCATTATTCAGATGCCTTGTTTGCGTTCAAAACAACCCGTGGCCCTGATATTCGCTCGTTTAAAGCCGGTCAATTTACGATGATTGGGATGGCTGATGATGATGTACTGCGCGCCTACAGTATCGCCTCAGCACCGCATGAAGCGCATCTTGAGTTTCTTTCGATCAAGGTGCCCGGCGGCCCACTCACCGAACGTCTCAAGGATATTCAAGTGGGTGATCAAATCGAAGTCGGCGATCGGCCGACTGGAACCCTGGTCCTTGATAACTTGAAACCAGGCAAACGCTTGTGGTGCGTTGCAACCGGCACCGGTCTTGCTCCCTTTTTATCGATCATTCGCGACCAGCAAACGTTTGAACGTTTTGAACAAGTCATCGTGACACACACCGTGAGAACCACCCAAGAACTTGCCTATGGTGATTTACTAACGTCGCTTCCAATCACCTATTATCCGACCGTGACCCGTGAGCCATTTGTAACTCCCGGACGAGTCACCGAACGAATCGATAGCGGCGCCTTGTGGTCAGATCTGAACCTGTCCCCATGGTCGATCGATGAGGATCGAGTGATGATTTGTGGTTCACCCGAATTCAATAAAGACCTGCGAAGTCGCCTTGAAGGGCTCGGATTTACACATGGAACCAATCGCGCTCCTGGCGACTTCGTTCAAGAGCGCGCATTTGTCATGCAACGGGCGGGTTAACGTCCTTTCAGTTGTCGTAACAGATCAAACAAAATGGATGAGTCACGGGTCCCAAGATCTTGCTCCATAATTGTTTGATATTGGCTTCCAACGAATTCGAGGCAGGGCAGTGGAAGCTGTTGAGACTTCGCTGTTTCGAGCGCAATAGCCACGTCTTTGGCATGCAGTCGCGCCTCGATTCCAGCATCAAAATCTTCGGCAATCATTTTTGGAGCCATCAGTGACATCATCTGGCTGCCACCCATGCCATCTTTGATCGCTGCAAATACGGCCTGAGGATCCGCGCCTAAATTTTTCGCAAAGGTCAAGCATTCAGCCACACCTTCGATGGTAATGGTTTGTGCAATCTGGTTGCTGAGTTTCGCAATCTGTCCATGACCGGCGTCGCCCACCCGATTGATCATTTTGGCATAGCATTCGATGACTTGATTGGCTCGCTCGCATGCGTCTGGATGGCCACCTTGCATCACGATCAAACGACCTTCTTCCGATGCCCAAACGCCGCCTGACACGGGCGCATCAATAAAGTCCATCCCCGCCTCACGCAGTGTCGAGGCAATCTGCATTGTACGTGCAGGATCGATCGTCGAATGATCAACGAACAGCGTGCCTAGCGACGCACTGTGGATCGCGCCATTTGGACCAATCAGTATCGATTCAACATCAGCAGTGCCTGTGACATTGGTGATCACGACATCAACACCCGCGACAACCTCAGAGAGAGTGAGAGACGGTTTGGCGCCCTGATCAATCAGTTCTCTCGCCTTGCCCCCAAACACTTCAGCGCGTCGCGCGTAAAGTTTTAGTTTGAATCCCCGATTAATCATGTGACGGGCCATCGGTAACCCCATCGTTCCGAGACCGATAAAACCTACTTTGAGAGTCATGTTTTGCCTTTGGATCTGCTGTTGTATTTTGTTGGAAAACGCCTGACGCATCTTGCATTGATTCTGTTGCCATCTGCAACTGTCGTTGCGTCCGAACGTCCGTGGTGGGAGACTGAGGTCGCAACTGAAATGGCTCGAATGGAAGCTCAAAATGAGGCCATCAGGCAAGCCATTGATGCTGAACTTCGCTATCACAACGCAGCAGTGTTTAAGGAGCTCGAAAGGTTGTCTTCATATTATCTGCAACAAACGGAAGCCCGTTGGAACGAGAATGATGAAGCCGTCATTCGAGATGAAGTTCGACGACTCAACGACTCGATGCGCCCTTACTTCGATGCTGGGCGACATCTGTTCGAGGTCGATAGTTATATGAGGGACCGCACCAAACGATAAGGATAGTCACGGACTTCATCCATCACCGGAATCCATTGAAATTCAAGCGTCTCAAAATAAGAGACGGCATTCTCGTAAGATTTCACGAATACGGCATCGAGATACCTCGTCCGCGCGAGCTTGACTGCGTTTTCGATCAGCCGTTGTCCGAGTCCTTGACGCTGATAGTCTGCATGTACGTAGAGTCCATGGATCTGCAGACAGCTCAAATCTCCCGGTAACTCCAAGGTATCGTTATTGAGGGCCAAAATAGCAGAGAGTGTGTTGTTCTGATCGCGAAGTCCGTAGAATTGATGATCGATCCAATCCGATTCACGATAGCGATAGGCCTCCACACTCAAGCGATGCAGTCGATCGACGAGATTCCATTCGGTGATTGACGATGCAACAACGGTATTCATCGTCTGCAGTCGTTCGCGTGTTTCTTGGATCAGCGTATAAGACATGACTCAGTCACCTCCGGCAGTCTGGATATTGGGGATTTCAAAAGTTGTTTAACATACTGAGACGACACACAATCGCATACGCATACTTGCTTGGCTTTATTGGCGTGTTGTGTTTTGCAGCAACGTTACCTCTGACGGCAATCGCATTGGCTGACTTCTCTCCGACGTTTATCACAACGATTCGGGCGGTGATTGCCGCTGCCGCTGCCTGTATTTGGATTACTTTGAGCCGTTCAACGCGGCCAACACGCCTGGAGATCAAGCCATTAGTTGTCAGCGGTTTGGGTTTAATTTTCGGTTTTCCGCTGGCAATGGCGATCGGGTTACAGACAGTTCCTTCCTATCATGGTGCGGTGGTACTCGGAATCTTACCCTTGGTGACAGCGGGCCTCAGCGCGATTGTGCATGGGTACCGAGCACGGATTGGCTTCTGGTTGTGTGCTCTGACTGGGGCAGGTCTCGTTGTCTTATTTACCTTAAAAGAGCAGGAGGGCTCAGTCAGTTGGGCCGATTTGTGGCTCGTGCTGGCAGCTTTGATGGCCTCTTCAGGATATGTCATCGCAGGCGATCTAGCGAAACGTCGGCCGGGTCCATGGGTAATCTGCTGGTCGCTTGTGTTGTTATCGCCGATTTCTATTTTCGCAACGTTAATGGTGTGGCCTGAGTTTTTCTGGGTGCGGCCAGAGAGTTCTCTACTCGCTCTGCTTGGCCTTGGGTTTTTTTCGATGTTCTTTGGCTTTTTTGCCTGGAATACGGGGCTGGCCCTCGGCGGTATTGCTGAGGTGGGACAGGTACAGTTACTTCAACTCTTCCTAACCCTTATATGGGGAAGTATTTTGATCGGAGAAGTTGTGACGGTCGACGTCTGGGTATTTGCATCCCTGGTTGCCTTGACCGTCTATGTCGGGAGGAAGCTGGCCTAACCGTGAGAAACATAAGTGTGGCCCCTCTTTGCTCGATGATGTCTCCTTTATTCCCGACCCATGCCTTTATATCGTAGGGCAACTTGTTCTTGAACTTTACCCGCGCGGTTAAGGTCAAATTCACTCAAAATATCGACCGTGGAATATGCGCCACTCGCCAGCACCGCGGCCTTCGCTCCAATCGCTGAGGACGCATCCGGCAAATCCATGACTGCCACCATGTCATAGATTCCCTGACAGAACGTCATGTCTAGCACATTGCCACCCGCCCCCGTGGCAACGATATCTGCCATCTTTCGTCTCTTCTCGTGTGATGTCGTGTGCATGTTACTCACCGACTCCACACTCATGGTCCCTAAAAATATGAATTTCATAGAATGTTTCCTCAGTACCCTTTTTTTAAAGGTAATTGGAAAGTCTCCTCGATAAGCGATATAATTTTTAAACTAGTTCAATGATGAGAGTAGTCATGAGTGATTTGTCGAAATGGTCAACGGCGGTGTGCCCAATAGGGCTGGCCTCAGAACTCGCATGTGACAAGTGGATGCCAATTATTCTTAGAGATATCGGCCTGCTCGAACGTCGCACATTTAATCAGCTTCTGAAGCACAACCTGGAGGGTATCTCCTCAGGCTCTCTCGCAACTAAACTGCAACGTCTCCAGCATGTTGGTCTGATTACCTTCGTCTCAGCGAACGAGCACAAGCAAAAGAAACTGTACTACCTGACAGAGTCAGGGATTGACTTCATTCCGGTGTTATTTGCAATGGCAGGATGGTCCACAAAGTGGCATCGACCGAGCGCTAAGTTCGTCGAGGCCCTCAGACCTTATTTACCGGAGGCAGAACCCGCTATGCAAGGCTTACTTACCAAGCTACGCCAAACGAATCTGGAGCGAAAAAAATTGGAACCAATCTCGTGGATGCAACGTGACTCCGGGATCGTTAAAGCTTCCTTGGGTCAGGACTTAGTCTAGTCGGCAACATTGGCCACCATAGGCATTTCTTTGATGTCGTTATCGTAAAGCTCAGCCATCTCACCTAACATGGATAATATCGCGGCTGGGCTTTCTGCCTTCCACCAGCAGTAAGTAACCATTTCGTCTGGGTTGCCCCAGTTCATTTGGAAGGACGCGCTGTCGCTTTTCATATGTTCACGCATGTATTCCAAAGTGAGCTGGCTTGAGGCTTCAAAATGTTTCGCGCGATGCTCTTCAGATTTAAATGTGTGAGCGACCATATAGTCTTTCATTACGAATCTCCTATTTAGTTTTCACTTTTCGAGTGTTCATTGAACAGCCATATAAAGGTATAAAAATTATTAATATAAAACTAGTCTCAAATTTAGAGTTAAAATCGAATTCTCATACTCTCTTATCTTAGTGGGGCTGGCTAAAGCCGAAAAGCACTGTGCTCCGTCGAGTCTCCTTTACAGGAAAATGAGGTCCACGTCGCGATTTCAGCGGGCGGACGGCATCAAGCTTTCGCGCGGCCAGCATCTAGTCCTGGTTGCTCGGCTCGCGTTAGATGTCTCTGTAGTACCCTTGTGACGAGGATATCGCGGGTCGAGTATTTCTAATGTCACTAATTTCATGCTGAAAATTGCGGGCAATTTTCAGTTCATTAGTTGAATCGTTGACCTTCCCATAGGTGGAAGCAACATATCATGTTTGGAGAAATTTTTATCCAAGTATTGATAAGGAAATAAGCATAAATGTTGATTGGCGAGGCTTCAAAACAGACTGGTCTGAGCACAAAGACCATCAGGTTCTATAGCGATCTAGATCTAATTGCGCCTCGTCGGGATCCTTTTACAGGTTATCGATCTTTCACAGAAAAGGATTTGGCCAAGTTACGGTTCCTAAAGAAAGCGAGGCAACTTGAGTTCAGCATTAAAGATTGTGCTGAATTGCTGAGTCTCTTCGATCAGCCAGACCGCTCGAGTTTGTATGTGAAGATCATCGCCTCGAAGAAATTGAAAGAGCTGGATGCGAAAGCAAACGAACTTAATTCCCTTCGCAATCAACTGAAAGTGCTTGTTGAACGATGTCCTGGTGATCATCAATCCGACTGTCCAATTTTGGAGGCGTTGGCTGATGAATAAATTTGATCCGCACCAAGACATTATATCTATGAAATTGGAACCCCTGGGTTCTCAGTTCTCGAAGTGAAAAAATGGAGATATAGAATGAAATTAAGTAATCAAGTGTTAAGGTCTGCGAGCGCACTTTTTTTGTGCGCATTGGTTGCGTCTGGGAACGTGTTTGCTGGCGGGCACGCCAAGGTGAAATCTACGATTAAAGGGAGTGAAGGACAAGATCACGGCATCGTGGAATTTTATGGGGTGCCTGGCGGAGTCTTGATGGACGCTCAACTTAAGGGGCTCCCACCAGGCGAGCACGCCTTCCATATTCACGCAAACGGATCATGCGCTCCTGACTTCAAAGCGGCCGGTGGTCACTTCAATCCCAAGGGTGTTGAACATGGGCTAGGTGTTGGAAAGCACGCGGGCACCAATCCGAACATCCACGTGCCAGCGAATGGGTCGCTAAGGATAGAGATCTT
>CAJWFL010000011.1:0-26930 GCA_913031455.1 uncultured Gammaproteobacteria bacterium | reverse complement strand
TTCGCGGATCAAGGAATGGATTACCCGGTGTCATTCAATCGAAAGGAATTGAAAAATCACGGCGAAGGAGGGACCCTGCTTGGTGCGCCACTGAGCGGGCGGGTTTTGGCAATTGATGATGTGGTCACAGCCGGAACAGCCGTACGAGAGTCGGTCGACTTTATTGAAAATCACGGTGCGAGTTTGTGTGCGTTTTGTGTAGCAGTTGATCGGCAAGAGCGAGGCCAAGAGGGGACTGGTTCTGCGCTTGCCGAGCTCTCCGAAACCTTCCAGTTGGTCCCGATTTCAATTGTGACTCTCGATGACATTTTGGCATTTGCGACCGATGATCCGCGGGTTGCAGAGGACGTCGCGCCGCGTATCGAGGGGTATCGCGCCCAATATGGGGCGTTGTGATTTAACTAGGCTTTCTCAGAATTTGCGTGCCGACACCTTGGTCGGTAAAGATTTCCAAAAGGACTGAGTGCGGAACGCGGCCGTCAACAATATGCGCACTATTGACGCCTGCGTTGACTGCGGATAGGGCACAGCAGACTTTTGGTAACATGCCACCTGAGATTGTTCCGTCATCGATGAGTGCGTTGACCTCGCCTGCAACGAGTCCTGTGACAACATCACCGAGTTTGTCCAAGACGCCTGCGGTATTGGTCAGGAGCATCAGTTTCTCTGCTTTCAGTACTTCGGCCAGTTTGCCCGCAACAAGGTCTGCGTTGATGTTGTAGGACTCACCGTGTTCACCGACGCCAATCGGCGCTACCACCGGAATCACGTCGTTCTCTGTCAACATTGTCAGGACGCGCGTATCGATGGATTCAACTTGGCCAACATGTCCGATTTCAACGATTTCAGGGGCTTCGAGCTCAGGACTTTTGCGTTCAATTTTCAATTGTTTGGCACGGATGAATTGGCCATCTTTGCCCGTCAGTCCCATAGCGCGTCCACCTGCCAGATTGAGTAGGCTGACAATCTCCTTATTGACGAGTCCACCAAGCACCATTTCAACAACATCCATGGTTTCTTCGGTTGTGACTCGCATGCCGTCAATGAACTTCGATTCGATATTGAGTCGTTCCAGCAACTCGCCGATTTGTGGTCCACCCCCATGCACGACAATGGGGCGCATGCCGACCGCTTGCATCAGGACAATATCTCTTGCAAACGATGCCTTCAGATCTTCATCAGTCATCGCGTTGCCGCCGTATTTGACGACAATCGTGCGCCCAGCGAATTTTTGGATGTATGGAAGGGCCTCTGACAGGACCTGAGCAACTTCAGTGGCACGAGCCAGGCTTAGCATAGTGATTCAAGCTCCAATGTCGGTTCTGCCTTTTTTAGCGCAGTGAGCATTGTACTCTGGATCGTTTCCAGTGCTTCAGTTGATTCAGCTTCAAAGCGTAAAACAAGATTCGGGGTCGTGTTGGAGCAACGAATTAACCCCCAGCCCGACTCGAGATCAACTCGCACCCCATCAATCGTTGAGAGTGGCAAGCCCTCTGCTTGGATAATTGAAGCAACACGCTCAACGATGGCAAATTTTTCGGTATCGGGAACTTCAATATTCAGCTCAGGGGTTGAGACGTCGTCTGGAATCGCTTCAAACAAGACAGAAACCGGTTGATCTGACTTTGCAAAAATTTCCAATAAACGTGCAGCTGTGTAGAGCCCATCGTCGAACCCAAGCCAGCGTTCCTTAAAAAAAATGTGCCCGCTCATTTCACCCGCTAACAAAGCACCGGTTTCTTTCATTTTCGCTTTAACAAGGCTGTGACCTGTCTTCCACATCAGTGGTTCGCCACCCGCCCGTTTAATGACGGGACCTAAATGTCGGCTGCATTTGACGTCGTAGATAATGGTAGCGCCGGCATTGCGACTGAGTACATCTTCAGAAAGAAGCATCATCAGACGGTCTGCAAAAATCAATTCGCCGTGTTCAGTAATCACTCCAACACGGTCACCATCACCATCAAACGCCAGACCAACATCACAATGTTGTGTTTTCACCGCTGTGATCACGTCCACCAAGTTTTTCGGTTTGGATGGATCTGGATGATGGTTTGGGAAAGTTCCATCAATCTCAACGTAAAGCGGAACCACGTCACAGCCAAGTTGCTTGAATAATGCTTCCGCACAGACGCCTGCAACACCATTACCGCAATCAACCGCGATTTTAAGCGGTTTTTTCAATTGCACGTCGCCGGTGATTTGTTTGAGGTAGGGTATCAGCGCATCGGCTTCGGAAATCGATCCTTCGCCCACAACTAAACTGTCTGATTCGATGGCGTCATAAAGACCGGTAATATCGTCGCCGTACAGCGTATGCCCGCCGATCATCATTTTAAAGCCGTTGTAGTCTGGTGGGTTATGGCTTCCCGTCACCATGACACCAGATCCTGTACCCAATGTCAGTGCCGCAAAGTAGAGTACTGGCGTTGGGACCATGCCCACATCGATGACATCAATCCCGGCGCGAATTAAGCCCTGATTGAGTGCATCCTGGAGATCTGGACCGGATAATCGACCATCACGTGCGGTGACGACCATTGATTGTCCTCGCTGTTTCGCATAAGTCCCAATTGCTTGGCCGAGGGCGCCAACCACATCCCGATTCAGTTGGTCGGGGTAGGTGCCTCTGACATCATAGGCGCGAAAAATCGTTGGATTCATTGCACTCATCAACGCTTCCCTGTGTGGCCAAAACCGCCTTCACCACGTTCCGATTCATCGAAATCGTCCAATTCGACAAAATGAGGTTGAATGACTGGGGTGATGATCAGTTGTGCAATTCGATCGCCCGGCTCGATTATTTGACACTCGCCACTTCGGTTCCATGTGGAAATCTTCAGTTCGCCCTGGTAGTCAGAGTCGATCAACCCGACCAGATTGCCGAGCACTAGACCACGGTGGCCAAGTCCACTTCGAGGCAGAATCATCGCGCAAAGGCCTGGATCTTCCAGATGGATTGCAAGCCCAGTCCCGATCAGCATTGTTTCTCCGGGCTGAAGTGTGACCGCTTGATCGAGACATGCGCGCAAATCGACGCCAGCAGAACCTGGTGTCCCAACCTCGGGGATAGGCCAATCACTGCCAACGCGGGGGTGGAGACGTTTAAATTTCAGGTTCATTTCAGATCCTTTTCGCTAACAGTGGAGAGAGAGTTGCAAAGATTTCTTGAGACACCTCAGACTTGGTTCCCGGCGCAAGCTCTTGTTCGCTGTCACTGAAAACAAATGTGGCTTCAGTCACGTCTTGCCCAAAAATTTCGCCACCTGCGACACAGTTGGCGATGATGGCATCGAGTGATTTTGCGATCAGTTTTTTTCGCGCATGCTCAAGCACTAATTCAGTTTCTGCTGCAAAACCGATGACCAGGCCTGGGCGGTTTGGACTGGTCGCAACCGAATAAATGATATCGATATTTTCGGTTAGCGTAATTTGAGACAGATCGTCTTTTGACTTTTTTAATTTTTGCTCGGAAACAGATGTGGGGCGCATATCACATACAGCAGCCGCACCGATAAACAGATCAATTTGATCAAGAGCGGAGTGCACAGCAGTGTGCATATCGCTAGCTGTTTCAACATCAATGCGATTCACGCCAGCCGGCGTCTCAAGATGCACTGGGCCGGTAATTAAGGTCACAGTTGCGCCAAGACGGTTCGCGACCTCAGCGAGTGCGAATCCCATCTTGCCTGATGAACGATTGCCTAAATATCGGACGGGGTCGACGGGTTCGTGAGTAGGACCTGCTGTAATGACAACCCGTCTTCCAGCGAGAGGACCACGATTTAATGTTGCCTCGAGGGTATTTGCGATTTCGAGTGCTTCACTCATCCGTCCTGGGCCAACATCACCGCAGGCTTGGATCCCTGAATCTGGTCCAATGATCTGTACTTTGCCAACCAGCCGTTCGAGATTTGCCTGTGTCTCGGGATGTTTCCACATTTGTTGATTCATTGCCGGAGCAATCACTTTTTCACATGCTGCTGCGGCCCAAAGGGTACTTAGTAAATCCGGCGCTTGGCCTTGGGCCAGCAAAGCCATTGTGTTGGCAGTACAGGGTGCGACAAGAATGAGATCAGCCCAGCGGGCCAGTTCAATATGTCCCATTCCAGCTTCTGCTTTGGGGTCAAGCATCGAGACTTTAACTTCTCGGCCGGTCAACGCTTGAAACGTCAATGCACTAACGAATGCGGTGGCAGCTTCAGTCATGACGACTTGCACTATTGCACCGCGACGAGTGAGTTCCCGAGCGAGCTCGCACGCTTTGTAACAAGCGATTCCGCCTGTCACGCCAAGCACTACATGTTTGTTTTGAAACCAGAATGTTTGCGTCACTGACGTTTCCTTGTCATTGGAGACGCAATTTTATCATGAGTGACGGAATCAGCGGATGCCAAAATAAACGATGAATCGGCTCTTGTATGTTATTTCCAGCGACGGTATCCTCACTATCCTTTTTTTTCGGTCTGTGCAACCAGAGGCGGATCAAATTATGTCAAAAGTGTGCCAAGTAACAGGCAAGGGTCCTGCAACCGGCAACAATGTGTCGCATTCGAACATTAAAACGAAGCGTCGCTTCCTCCCGAACCTGCATTGGCATCGGTTCTGGGTTGAGTCTGAGAAGCGTTTTGTTCGTCTTCGTGTGTCAACGAAGGGAATGCGCATTATCGATAAACTGGGAATTGACGTTGTTTTGGCAGATCTCCGCTCACGTGGCGAGAAGGTGTAAACCATGCGTGACAAAATTAAATTAGTATCATCTGCTGGTACTGGTCATTACTACACGACTGATAAGAACAAGCGGAATACTCCAGACAAGCTTGAATTTAAAAAGTACGATCCCGTTGTTCGCAAGCACGTGATGTACAAGGAAGTGAAAATTAAGTAACGGCTGATGCCTGAGCTTCCAGAAGTCGAGACAACGGCGCGAGGAATCGCGCCGTTTCTAATTGGGCAACGGTTCACCTCGATCCGAGTCAATCAATCGTCTTTAAGGTGGCCGATCCCACCTGATTTCTCGAGACGTCTTTCAAACCAGACATGCCTTTCGATCTCGCGTCGCGCAAAATATTTGCTGATTGAAACAGAGCACGCATGCATTCTGTCTCATCTGGGGATGAGTGGCTCATTTCGGTTAGTTGATCCGAACACGCCGGTAAAGACTCATGATCACGTACAGATTGCAGTTGGTGATTTGGAACTGCGATATCATGATCCACGTCGATTTGGATGTCTTCTCTGGGCAGATTCTGACCGAGCGAAGCAATTGGTTGACCATCTGGGTCCTGAACCGTTATCAGACGCATTCGATGGTGATTGGTTGTATGCGCAATCGAGACGGAGAAGTATTGCGGTGAAGTCATTCATCATGACCAATGCTGTTGTGGTTGGTGTTGGGAATATTTATGCATCCGAGTCTCTGTTCCTGTCTGGTATCCATCCATCAAGAGCTGCTAATCGGATCTCAAAAGTTCGCTATCGGGTGTTGGCAGAAGCAATCAAAAACGTGCTGGCACGAGCAATCGAATCGGGTGGTACAACACTTCGCGATTTTGTAAATGGCCAAGGCGAACCAGGCTATTTTCAACAAACATTAATGGTATACGGTCGAGTTGGTGAGCGATGCCACCGATGTGATGGGTTGATTCAGAGTCGGGTGATTGGGGGTCGAAACAGCTATTTTTGTAGTCATTGTCAGCGTTAATGATTGAAGTGATCTTTTAATGCTGTTGCGACAGGCTGGGGGACAAACGCTTCAACCTGACCATCGAGGCGAGCCACTTCTTTGACCAATGTCGACGAAATAAAGCTGTAATGTTCGACTGGCGTTAAGAATAGACTTTCGAGTTCTGGTGCGAGCTGCTTATTCAAATTGGCAAGTTGTAGTTCGTACTCATAGTCTGCGACAGCACGTAATCCACGGAGCAGAACGCGAGCGCCAACCGCTTGCGCAAAATTGGCAAGCAAGGTGTGAAACCCTCGGATTTCTACATTATCCAGATGCTCGAGCGACTGTTTTGCCAGATCCACCCGCATATTAAGATCAAACATAGGCGTTTTATGTGTCGACCCGGCGACTCCAACAATCACTCGGTCAAAGATGCGCGCCGCGCGCTCAACCACGTGGATGTGCCCGTTGGTGATTGGATCAAATGTTCCTGGATAGACGGCAATAGTCATGATGTTCGTCTCAATAAACGCAGCCAATCAATGCCTGCTTTTAGTTCCCTGATGACCTCGAATCCCTGTAGATCCAAGTCTTGATTTCGCTCGTGCTCAATGACGAGACGAGAGTCTGGCTGAACTTTATCGCGAATCCAAGTCAGAAAGAGCTGACTCTTCCCTTGGTGGAATGGAGGATCTGCAAAGATAATATCGGCTTCTTGGAGTATTTCTTCTGCGACTTGGAATACGTCAGCCTGCGTGACGTCCGCCTGAGATGTGAGCTGGAATCGATCAAGATTGTTTTGCAGTTGATTAGTAACTGCCCTGTCTTTCTCGATAAATGTGCATCGTGCAGCACCGCGTGACAGTGCCTCCAAACCAAGCACGCCACTCCCTGCGAAACAATCGATGACGATGGCACCAGGCAGTGCCGGCATGAGCCAATTGAACAGAGTTTCACGGACTCGATCTGGAGTGGGTCTTAAGCCTTCACGTTCTAACACGTCGATTTTAGAGCGTTTGAGTGCTCCACCGATAATGCGAACGCCCGTGAGGGCTTTACGTTTGTTCATCTCTCTCTTCATTCGCAAATGTTATCATCTCGTCTCACGATTTTTAGGGTTTCCAATTGCTATGACATTCGATCCACTTCTACTTATCGGAGTTGCTGCATTCACTGCACTCATCGTTTGGTTTGTGCTCGAGCGAAAGAAACAAACGCCGGAGCAACCTGCACAGACACAGGACAGTGCACCAGAGGTGACAGATACTCCTGCCATCAGTGAAGTCGCTGAGCCGGTGAGTTTCTTTAGTGCATTGACTCGGTCACGCTCCCAGTTATCAAGCAGTCTCAAAAGTTTGTTTAGTGGCGGTTTCGATAAAGAGATCCGAGAGAATCTTGAAGTGATCCTGCTATCGTCTGACGTGGGTGTCGAGACGACAGACTGGGTTTTAGAGTCGCTTGAGGAGCGCTCGAAGCAGGAAGGTATTTCAGATCCAGAAGGCTTGGTTAAGCTCTTAAAGGAAATCCTGGCATCCACTCTGACGGCATCAGAACTGACTGTGGATGAGAGTGTGAATTCACCACATGTGATTTTGATGATTGGCGTGAATGGCGTTGGTAAAACGACGACTATCGGTAAGCTCGCTCATCGTTATCAAGCAGATGAGCGCTCGATATTACTTGCCGCAGGCGACACATTCCGTGCAGCAGCTGTTGAGCAGTTGAAAACCTGGGGTGAGTGCAATGGGATTCCTGTGATTGCTCAAGACACCGGTGCGGATTCGGCATCGGTTCTTTATGACGCTTGTGAATCAGCGAAGGCCCGAGGGACTGATATCGTTTTGGCGGACACCGCAGGACGGCTTCAAAATAAAGCAAATTTGATGAATGAACTCGAGAAGATCGGGCGGGTGCTTGGCAAGCTCGATATCGGAGCGCCGCATGAAGTGTTGCTGGTATTGGACGCGGGCACAGGCCAAAATGCGATCAGCCAGGCGCGAGAATTTTCGAAAGCAATTCGGCCGACAGGTTTGGTTCTCACAAAGCTCGATGGCACTGCGAAAGGCGGCATCGTATTTGCGCTTGCCCGTGAGTTTGGTCTCCCAATCCGTTATGTCGGTCTTGGTGAAAAAGCTGAAGATTTGCGTGCATTTGATGCAGTATCGTTCGTTGACGCCATATTCTCGGAGGCGCCTGAGTGATTGAGTTTGAGAGCGTTGCCAAAGTATACGATGGACAACGCGAAGCGCTCTCTAATGTGAACTTTCGCCTCGCGCCTGGTGAGATGGCGTTTCTGACTGGTCACTCTGGAGCGGGCAAGTCGACATTACTGCGGCTCATCCTCGGTTTTGAGACCGCATCGTCTGGTGTGGTTCGCGTTGCGGGGACCGATTTATCAACACTATCGGGCGAAAAGCTGGCACGTTATCGACGACGTGTTGGTGTGGTCTTCCAGGATCCCAATTTGGAAGACGACTTGTCTGTTTACGATAATGTTGCATTACCGCTTCGTATTTCTGGATTTAGCGAATCAGAGATACCAAAACGAGTGAAAGCAGCACTGTCTCGAGTTGACTTATCGGACCAAGCGACCGCGAGGCCTCGCGTACTCTCCGGTGGTCAGCAACAACGCGTCGGTATTGCACGGGCAATCGTGCATCGACCTGCCTTATTAGTGGCTGATGAGCCAACAGGAAACCTTGATCCAGAGCTTTCGGCACGCGTGATGCGGATGTTTACCCAATTTCAACAATTGGGCGTCACCATCTTGGTCGCCACGCACGAACGCGCGGTAGTTGAGTCGTTACCATTTCGACGGTTAGTCATCGAAAAAGGGTCTCTTGTCTCTGATGGAATGGGGACAAATTGTTGAACCGTTGGCTTTTGGATCATACGCAGGCTGTCTCGGACGCTTGGAAGCGAACGTCGGATCGATTTACGCAGTTCATTGTCTTGGTCTGCCTATTGGGAATTTTGCTTGCGATTCCGGGATGGCTCGCGCAAATCTGGATTGGGATGGCCTCGCTGGTGCCAGAGGATGCTGTTCGCAGTGAGGCGATTGTTTTTCTAAAACAAGATCTAGATGTTGAGGCACGCATCGATTTAGAGCGCTCACTCTCTGAGATGCCATCAGCCGATGAGGTTGTATTTGTGCCACGAAGTGCAGCACTTGAACAATTGAGTTCGCAAGATGGTCTTGGACCGATTGCAGACTTGAAGACCAACAATCCATTGCCTGATGCTCTTCGATTGAAATTTACCAAGCAAGGCGTTGGAGCGAGTGAAAATCAAATGATTGAAAAATTAACATCAGATCAGCGTGTACTCTCTTTACGTTACTACCCTTCCACACGGATCCAATACGCGTCGCTTGTTGAGATGTTGGGTTTTTTGGGGATTGGCTTATCTGCACTGACAATTATCGGCGTTTTGATGGCTGTATTCTTGGTTGCGGCGGCTGATGTGGTTGATGATCGTCGACGCATTGAACTGTATACCCTGCTTGGCGCATCTCGACGGTTTATCAGGCGACCGTATCTTTACAGAGCAACAATTCTTGGTGTGTTAGCCGGATTGATTGCATGTCTTGTGATTACCTTACTAAATGAGGTACTGTCCTCGGTCTTCGCATCAAATTTGGAAGCCTTGGATACCCGGCTTACAAATTTTCCCATGGATGGTCGGATACTGATCGGTGTTGCATTGATTGCAGTGCTGGCTAGTTGGGTTGGTGCAGAGCGCGCTGTCAGTCGACGCTTGAAGGCCCTTCATTGATGACAAAAAGGCCTCAATCGCATTCGATTTACGGCGCATTGGAACTAAAATAGAATTATGCTGTCTATATACTTAGACCAAAGGCTAAACAGGGAGGTCGGCGAAGTTATAAATGAATGCGCTAGCTGAAATGAGGTGTTTTGTGCCAAAAAAATCAAATTTACCTGTCGAAGTATTACTTCCAGGCGGTCAGATTGAGGCCTACATTCAGGCAGTCAGTCAAATTCCAATTTTGACCGCGGAAGAGGAAAAGGAAATTGCTGATCGGTTGTATTACGACAACGATCTTGATGCTGCTCGTTCTTTGGTTATGTCGCATCTGCGTTTCGTGGCGCACATTGCGCGCAGCTATTCTGGTTATGGGTTGCCACAGGCAGATCTGATCCAGGAAGGTAACGTTGGTCTGATGAAAGCAGTGAAGCGGTTCAATCCTGAAATGGGTGTTCGCTTGGTCTCGTTTGCTGTGCATTGGATCAAAGCAGAGATGCACGAATACATTTTGAAAAACTGGAGGATTGTCAAAGTTGCGACCACCAAAGCCCAGCGCAAGATGTTCTTCAACTTAAGAAGTGCCAAGAAAAAACTGGCTTGGTTCACTGCAGAAGAAGTGAAAAGTGTTGCAAACGACTTGGGCGTCAGCGAGGACGTTGTTCGTCAGATGGAGGGCCGGCTTGCTGCTCAAGATATGGCGTTTGATGGTTACTCGGATGACGACGATGATCTTTCTCTAGCGCCGGCACAATATCTCGAAATCTCGGATGCGGATCCAGCTCAAATTTTGGAAAAGCAGGACTGGACGCAAGATTCCACCGATCGTTTGTACTCTGCATTGTCTGATTTGGATGATCGGAGTAAAGATATTTTGGCGAGTCGTTGGTTGTCGGATGAAAAAGCAACGCTTCATGAGCTTGCGGGCAAGTATAATGTCTCTGCGGAGCGTATTCGTCAACTCGAGAAGAATGCGATGAAGAAGGTGAAAACAGCGCTCGTTGCTTAACAGACGAACGTGTGTTTTTTAAAAAAGGCCGCTCACGCGGCCTTTTTTATTCAGGGAAAAAGCATGCAAATATCGGTGAATGGTGAGGTTGAACAAATCGAGTCTCAAAGCCTTGAGAGTTATCTGTTCAACAAGTCGTTACTGGGTCGCCGAATTGCCGTTGAGCGAAATGGCGATATTGTCCCAAAATCGCAATTTTCTGATGTCATATTAGAAGATGGTGATGTACTCGAGATCGTGCATGCCATCGGAGGAGGTTAAGTGACAGACACAATTCAAGTGGGTTCATATACGCTGAAATCCAGACTACTGGTGGGCACTGGAAAATACCGTGATTTGGGTGAAACGGGCCGTGCAATTGAGGCAAGTGGCGCTGATGTAGTGACAATGGCCGTGCGCCGAACAAATCTTGGCCAAAATCCAAATGGGCCAAACCTGCTGGATGTGATCTCTCCGGATCGCTACACCCTTCTACCAAACACTGCAGGGTGTCATACGGCGGGTGATGCGGTTCGGACTTGCCGTCTTGCACGGCAGTTATTGGATGGCCATAGCCTTGTCAAGCTTGAAGTCATCTCAAAGTCCCGGACACTGTATCCGGATGTGGTCGAGACATTGAGCGCCGCGCGGACGCTCGTCGATGATGGCTTCGAGGTCATGGTATATACGTCCGACGATCCGTTAATCGCAATTGAACTTGAAGCAATCGGTTGTGTTGCTGTGATGCCACTTGGCGCGCCGATTGGGTCAGGCCTTGGATTGCAAAATCCGTACAATATTCGGGAAATTCTTGAACAACTGAAAGTGCCCGTCATTGTTGATGCCGGTGTCGGTACCGCATCGGATGCGACGGTGGCAATGGAGCTCGGCTGTGAGGGGGTTTTGATGAATACCGCAATTGCCGAGGCCAAAGACCCAGTCAAAATGGCTCGCGCAATGCGACTTGCCATTGAAAGTGGACGTCTTGCCTATGAGGCAGGACGGATGCTAAGAAAACGTTATGCAGATGCCTCAAGCCCTGAGACCGGTTTGATTGGATGATCAACGAAGCGAAGAAACGAACGATTCGGAGTTTTGTGTTGCGCGCAGGTCGGATGACAGAAGCGCAAGATAAGGCGTATCAGACTCTATGGGATGAGTATGGGCTTGTTTGCCAACATCAGCGACTTGATCTTCGAGAGACATTTGGTCGGGATGCCCCGGTCGTTTTTGAGATTGGCTTTGGCATGGGGGATTCATTGTTAAGCCAAGCGTTGAACGAACCCAATCGTGATTTTGTGGGTGTCGAGGTCCATAAGCCGGGCGTGGGGCGCCTGATGAACGAGGCGAAAAAAGCAGGTGTCACGAATCTCCGTGTCATATGCGAGGATGCGGTTGAAGTTTTGTCGGACGGATTAGGGCCACAGTCGCTTGAAGGCGTACAAATTTATTTTCCGGATCCATGGCACAAAAAACGTCATCACAAAAGACGTCTCGTGCAGCTCCAATTCATCAACCTGATTGCACATCGCGTGCGTTTGGGTGGGTTTTGTCATTTGGCGACCGATTGGGCTCCGTATGCTGAGTGGATGGTTGAAATGTTTAGCCAAACGGCTGCTTGGCATAATACCTCTGAAAATGGAGATTTTGTTCCACGGCCAGCGCGTCGGCCGATCACCAAATTTGAAACACGTGGTGAGCGATTGGGTCACGAGGTTTTTGATCTTGTTTACGAGCGAAAGGCCTCAGATCAGCATCTCTAAAATACGATTGAGGTGGCGCCACCCAAGTTCGGATGCTCGAAAACGCCCCTGTTTGAGTAGCTGAAGTCGGTCGGCTTCGATCAGATGTGCCGCCCGAAATTCAACGGGATCAAGCCCGGTTCTCTCTTGAAAATATGCATATGAGATTCCTGACTTCAATCGAAGGCCATTCATCAAACATTCAGCACCTAAATGACGATCTGACAGCGGATGTTCAGTTGCATGACAATCAGTGCGGGCAAGATAATTGGATGGCTGTTTCGTCCGTTGCGTGCGTATGAATCCGCGTGCAGTTGTGATTTTCCCGTGGGAACCAGCGCCAATGCCAAGATAATCGCCGAACTCCCAGTAATTCAGGTTATGTTTGGCCTCTTCGCCTGGTTTTGCAAACGCAGACACTTCATAGTGCTCAAGGCCCATCGAATCGATCATCTCCTCCCCAATAGCCTCTGTGATATCCAGAATTTCTTCCTTCGGAAGGTTGGGTGGTTTTGAGTAAAAAGCAGTATTTGGTTCGATGGTCAGTTGATACCAAGACAGGTGGTCAATTTCGAGATCACGGACTATGTTGAGATCTTCTTGCGCAATCAGGGGTGTTTGACCGGGAGTTCCATGCATGAGGTCAACATTAAGCCGGTCGAAGCCAATGACTTTTGCACGCTCGATCATTGTCACAGCTTGGTCTCGATCATGAATCCGTCCAAGTGCCTTGAGAACGTCTTCGTTAAAGCTTTGAACACCGATCGAAAGACGATTGATGCCTAAATCGCGATAGCCACTGAGGTGCCCTAAGTCTAAAGTCCCCGGATTTGCTTCGAGAGTAATTTCAGTGTGATCGGAGACTAGATCAAGATCTCTGAGTCGCTGAAAGAGTGGTTCGAGGTGTTGCGGTGGAAAAAGGCTTGGGGTGCCTCCGCCAAAGAACAACGAAACGAACGGGATTGATCCATAGCGCTCAAGATCAGCGTTGAGATCACGAACTAATGCGCGTCCATATCCGGCGAAGTCAGGATTTGCTTGTTCATGGCTATTAAAATCACAGTAAGGGCACTTCTGAATGCACCATGGGATGTGAATGTAGAGCGCGCGAGGTAAAGAATTCAACTGAGAAGCGATTTGAGTTCGATGACGGCGAGTCCGCGATGGCTTTGCTGATTTTTGATTTCTGAGTCGAGCTCAGCAGCCGTCTGATGGAGCCCATCTGGGAGAAAAATCGGATCATAACCAAATCCACCCTCTCCACGGGGTGAGTCAATAATGTGTCCGTGCCATCGACCGATGACTACAATCGGATCGGGATCGCTTGCATGACGAACAAGGGCCAGCGCACAAATATAATGTCCTCGCCGACTGACACCGGTGAGATCTCTCATTCGATTCAGTAGCAGGGTCAGATTCTCTTGGTCTGACGCATTGCTCCCGGCGAAGCGTGCCGAATAGAGTCCGGGAGCACCATCAAGCGCTGGAATCACAAGTCCGGAATCATCCGCTAAAGCCGGAAGTTCTGTGATCGCTGATGCATGGCGGGCTTTTAGCAGTGCGTTTTCGATGAAACTGAGCCCGGTTTCTTCTGGTGACTCGACATGAACATCACTCTGAAGAATGACGGTAGTTCCAAAATCCGAAAAGAGTTTTGAGAACTCACGAAGCTTTCCTTGGTTGCCACTGGCTAACACCAGCTTGTCATCAGTCCACATAGACTCTGTGCTTAAAGTTGACATCGATCGCTCCGGAATTGACGGGAGTGACTTCAAGCACTATCTGGATTTCTTCTTCGCTACTCACACGCACAGGCGCGAGGTAATAGATGGCATCATCACCCTCATCAATTTCACGAAACGTGAGAGTTTGCGTTTGTCCGAGCAGATTTTTTGAAAATCCAGTCACAGCAGCCACCACTGCCCCCCGCGCTTGTCCATCTGGCTGAATTTTCAACACGACAACGTTGATCAGTGCCTGACGACGACTACGTTCAAAGCCGTATGTAGAAGCAACATCCTGCATTAAAAATGTTGATGGGAAGGGCTGAACCTGTACCTCAAATCCTTGTTCCCTGACTATTTCAGTAGCGTTAGTACCGAAGGTCCAACAGCACAAAAGGACGATGATCAACTGGCGCATTAGGGCTCCTTGGTGAGTCTGTAGACAGCAACTTCCCCAAAGAGATTGGGCCAAACTGTTCCAAGCCAAGTGCGATTGCCCGATAGATTCGACGTATCTTTATCTAGAATCTGAATCCCCAGTGTCTGACAAAGTTCTTCGAAGTCCCGGAATGTGGACAGGTGAATATTTGGTGTGTCGTACCATGGATTCGGAAGCTGTGGGTTGACGGGCATATGGCCTGCCAAACCCAACTGAATACGGTTCCTAAGGTAGGCAAAGTTTGGAAATGTCACGATCGCTTCTCGGCCGACACGGAGCATTTCAGACAAAGCGAGATCCGGCCGACGGATCGCCTGCAACGTTTGCGTCATGATGACGGTGTCAAACTGCTGGTCATTGAAGTTTGAGAGACCTCGATTCAAGTCTTGTTGGATGACACTGAGGCCCAAATCGAGGCAGATTGCGATTTTATCTGGCTCCAATTCCAGACCGAGCGCATGAATCGCATGTGTCTCAACCAGTTGGGCGAGCAACCGACCGTCGCCACAGCCTAGATCGAGAACACGAGCATTATTGTCGATCCAATCTGGAATGCGGTAAGAGTGCGAAATCACGACGCCCCCCCCAGATCAGCGTGGACGCGACTCATAAATGCCTTGAACAGTCGTTCGTAGGTTGCATCGGGGATGAGGAAGGCATCATGACCGTGCGCAGACTCGAGTCGTGCATAACTGACGGGTTTACCAGCCTGAATCAACGCATCCACAATTTCCTCAGAACGGGACGGTGAAAAACGCCAGTCAGTGGTGAATGATAGGATCAGAAACTTACAACGTGTCTCGCTCAGCACTTGAGACAAAGCGGTGGATTCATTCAGAGTGGGATCGAAGTAATCGAGCGCACGAGTCATCAATATGTACGTGTTGGCGTCAAAACGGCCACTGAATTGTTTACCTTGGTAGCGAAGATATTGTTCAACAGCGAAGTTGACGCCCTCAGCATCACGATCCTCACGGGGAAGGTTTCGGCCAAATTTCTCACCCATCGAGATATCAGACAGGTAAGTAATATGTCCGACCATCCTTGCCAATCCAACGCCGGATGCTGGAATGACATCATGGTCGGCATAGTTTCCGTCAAGGAAATTCGGATCTCGCATAATTGCTTGTCGTGCGACTTCATTGAACGCGATATTTTGCGCGGTCAATCGGGGTGCGGCGGCAATAATGACCGCAGATTCGAGCCGGTCTGGATAGGTGATTGACCATTGCAGTGCTTGCATCCCTCCAAGTGACCCGCCAACAATCGCAGCAAATTTGTGAATCCCCAAGTGATCCGCAAGCCGCGCTTGCGCATGCACCCAGTCAAGCACCGTGACTTCCGGAAACACGGGTCCATAGGCTTTACCGGTTTCGGGATTGATCGACAAAGGACCTGTAGACCCCGAACAGCCTCCAAGATTATTGAGACTGACAACAAAAAATCGGTCGGTATCGATACATTTACCCGGGCCGATATAGTAATTCCACCATCCAGGCTTATTAGATTCTGATTCGTGGTATCCAGCGGCGTGGTGATCACCACTTAAGGCATGACATACCAAAACCGCATTGGATTTGTCCGCGTTTAAACTGCCGTAGGTTTCGATCATCAGATCATAACGCGCTAACGTCTGACCACGTTCAAGCCGCAGTGGTTTCTCAAAGGAGATCAATTCGGGGGTGACCACCCCGAGCGAGTGCGACATCAACCGATTCCAACAAAGAATTGGGCAATGGTTTGCGATAATCCCATCGCACGCGCGGGACCGCGAATCACCATCGCCTCAAGTAGGTTAATTGCTACAAACAAGAGAATCGGCGATAGATCGAGGCCGCCCAGATTAGGGACGATTTTTCGGAATGGTGCGAGAAAGGGTTCCGATAGTTGATACAGCAGTTCAGCACCGGGATGGGATGCATTTGGCGCAAGCCACGACAGAATGATCATTCCAAGTAATGCGTAGAACACCAGATTGATCATCACACCGAATACTGACAAAACTGACCAAATCACGAGTTGGGCGACTCCTGGTATGCCACCGAGCAGTAGCAAACAGAGTCCGGCACCTACCGCTTGGATGACAATTGCGGCGACCAATATTCCAATATTGAAGGGCCCAATCGTAGGAAACCCACTGAAGACCGCTGTCAGTGGCGCGGTAAATCGATTCACACCTTGGGAAATTGGGTTGTAAAAATTAGCTTGTGCAAGTTGCAGGAGGAAGCGAAGGCACACTAGGGCCACAATGACAGCAACTGCTGTATTGAGAACGTAAAAAATCAGGTTTGCTTCCATGTGTCTCCCTTAAGTTGATCGCTAGCCTAACGTAATTTTTAAGGTGCGTCTTTGGATAGCTCGCCCGCTCGATCTCGAGCCGCGATCAGAGCACGATCAACTAAATCCGCGAAGTCACCTTCATTGAACACATTTAACGCTGCTTCTGTCGTTCCACCTGGCGATGTGACTCTTTCCCGCAGCACAGAAGGACCCACATCTGACGCCTCAACCATCCCGGTAGCGCCTTTTGCGGTTTGAATCACTAGAGCCCTCGCTATCTCAGGGGAGAGCCCGAGTCGAACGCCAGTGTTAATTAAATTCTCAATCATTAAAAAGAAATAGGCCGGACCGGACCCAGAGACTGCTGTCACTGCGTCAACTGCGTCTTCACTGGATACCCATAACGCTTGGCCACATGCATCAAAGATTTCTTGTACCGCGATTTTAATGTCGCCGCTCAGAGCGCGGTCTGATGCAAGTGCGGACATCCCCTCGCCAATCAGAGCTGGCGTGTTCGGCATCACTCGTACCACTGGATTTTTCGCATCATTTAATTGACGACGAATCGTGTGAATGGTGATCCCCGCCGCAATCGAAATGATCACTTGCGTCGCCCTGAGTGAATTCGCAAGAGTTGTTAACACGTTATCCATGATTTGCGGCTTCACAGCAAGCACGATAAGGTCAGCCTGAGCCATGACTGGAGTAATATCCGCGAAGCTGGTGATGCCCATTTCGGCGAGTGCTTTTCTACAATCTTGGTTCGGGTCAGAGACGAGAATATCACTGGATGATCGCCCACTCTTCAGCAACCCAGCGATAATTGCTTGGGCCATATTGCCGCCGCCAATCAACCCAATTTGATGGTTCATAGTGAATCCTTTGGAGGTCTTGCTCCGAACAATGCAGTTCCGATCCGCACCATGGTACTGCCTTCGGTCACAGCAAGCTCGAGATCGTTTGTCATTCCCATGGAAAGCGTATCAAAGATCTCTGGTGCCGGGTGAGCTTGTTTCAACTCTTCAAACAGTGATCTCAGTGTTTGGTGCGACCGCTTTAAGTCCCCCTCGCTCACGGGATCTGGAATTGACATCAAGCCACGCAGTCTCAGGTTGGGTAGTGGCCAAATCGTTTCAGCGAGCCGCTTTAAATCGTTCGGCGTCACTCCTGACTTGGTTTCTGCAAGATCAACGTTGACCTGGATTAAAATATTGAGGGGTTTGCCGATCCGGGCCTCGTCGAGGCGGCTGGCTATTTTTTCGCGATCAACTGTATGTACCCAGTCAAATGCGGTTGCAATGATTTTCGTCTTATTGCTCTGAATGTGCCCGATATAATGCCATTCGATATCAAGATCACTAAGTGAATCGATCTTATCGACCGCCTCTTGTACATAGTTTTCGCCAAATTGCCTTTGTCCCAGCCGAAACAGTGCTTCGATATCTGATGCAGGCTTCGTTTTAGACACCGCGAGCAGATGGACTGAGCCACGCTCTCGGTTAGCCGCACTCTCCGCATACTGAATAGCAGATTTGATTTGAGAAAAGTGATGTGTGAGCTCAGCAATTCGATCCATGGTTAGGTTGCAACACGCCGCCCGTTAATCCAACATCCAACGATATGCCCAGATAATGTGTGCCCAAATAATGGACTATTGGTCCCAGCACTCAACCAATGACTTGCATCAAAGACGGTGGAACCGTTCGGATCAAACAGTACGCAGTCTGCTGAGTGACCATATTGGACTGAACCCAGTTGTTGTTGATTCGCGACTTGCGCTGCTTTCACTGTCATCGCACTGATCGACTGTTCGAATCCAAGTTCGCCCTTTTGATCCAGTTGGAAGAGAAGCTGAATGGCGCCTTCGACCAAGCTCATCCCTCTCTCTGTTTCTGGGAAGGGAGCCAATTTGGCGCCCGTTTCATGTGGCGAGTGATCTGACACAATGAGGTCAATTGTTCCGTCAGCAACGCCGGCGATCAGTGCCAAACGGTCGTCTTCGGTACGTAATGGCCGCTCGAGATGAAAATTAGGATCGAGATCGGCGAGCGCTTTCTCTGAATACAGAAGGTGAGCTAACGTCACATCACAGGTGATTTGAAGCCCCTTAGCTTTGGCTTCTCGAATACGTGCGACCGATGCACCAGTCGTGATTCTTGAAAAGTGAGCAGTTACGCCGGTTGCATCAACTAACTCGAAATCAGCAGCAAGGCCAAGGGTTTCCGATAATGGTGAATTGAGTGAAAGCCCGAGTCCTGTCCCAATCTGTCCTGCGTGAGCGCAGCCTTCAGCAAAGTCGCGTGATTCCGAGTCCAATATCACCCGAATACCTAGGCTCTGCGCATATTTTAGGGCGTTCAGTTCGATTTTTCTTGAGCTGAATGGACGATTACCTTGCGCGAGAGCAACGCATCCTGCGTCGATGAGTGCAGCCATCTCGGATAAGTGATTCCCTTCACCACCTTGGGTGAGCATGGCTGTTGGAAAGACCCGGCAATACCCCGATTCCTTCGCGCGCTCGAGGACCAGCCGAACATCAGCCGGGGAGTCAACGACGGGATCTGTGATTGGTGTGGCGACCACAGATGTGATACCACCGGCGACTGCTGCTCGCGTCTCAGATGCAATCGTGCCTTTGTGCTCAAGACCAGGTTCTCTTAAGTTAATTCTCAGGTCGATCAGGCCGGGTACCAGCCACCCAGCTTTCCCATCAATCTCAGTGGCATTGGTCAGTGCTGTTGGATCGACGAAGGTGTGTTGATCAATGCCGATCTCTGTTGCTCCATGCAAGGGGCTGCCGGGTGAAATGATTTGAACATTCCGAACGATCAGACTCATGAGTGGCTGCCTTGCTGCGCTGACAAAGTCATTGCCATGACGGCCATTCGGATCGCGATCCCATTGGTCACCTGATCGAGGATAACCGCTTGAGGTCCGTCGGCAACTTCATTTGCGATCTCAACTCCTCGGTTAATGGGTCCTGGATGCATCACGATTGCATTATCCTTCGCATGCCGAAGGCGCGATTCTGTCATTCCGTACAGATTGAAAAACTCTCGTTCACTTGGCAGTAACGCGTTACTCATGCGCTCTTTTTGAAGTCGGAGAAGAACGATCACATCAACATCGCTTAGGCCGTCATCAATCTGATGGAAGGTGCGGACACCGAGATGTTCCAGATCGGCGGGAAGCAAAGTGCCGGGCGCGATTGCTCGAATGTCCGGGCACCCCATACCTCGAAGACCGTGGACCAGAGACCGTGCGACGCGTGAATGTTTCAGGTCACCAACAATCGCGACAGATAGATTCGCAGGGTCGCCTTTGTGCTTCCGGATTGTCATTAAATCGAGAAGTGCTTGCGTTGGGTGGGCGTGTGTCCCATCACCCGCGTTAATCACCGCAATATCCGGGGTCACGCGATCTGCGATAAAAAATGGCGCACCGCCAGCGCTATGGCGTACCACGAAGAGATCTGCCTGCATGGCCTCAAGATTTTTCAGCGTATCAAACAGGGTTTCTCCTTTTGATGCTGAGCTCGTTCGGATATCGAGAGTGACAACATCAGCACTCAATCGATGTGCGGCAATATCAAAGGTTGTTCGAGTTCGCGTTGAATTCTCAAAAAATAGGTTAACGACGGTCTTTCCGCGTAATAGTGGAACCTTTTTAACGGGTTGTCCTTGCGAGGAGAGAAATGTTTCGGCGGTATCAAGAAGTTCGGTGATCAGAGATTTCGGAAGCCCTTCGGTCGTCAGGAGATGTTTCAATCGTCCGTCTGGTGTGAGCTGGAGCGCGGCTGGACCGTGCATGGCGTTCCTTATTCCGAGTTCGGGGTCATGAGCATTAATGGCTCAGGTCCGTACAGTTTACATCGTCCAACCCCCTCTTCGACAAGTGATTCTCCGAGGAAAGTTGGTTCTATTGGTAATTCACGACCGCCACGGTCAAACAAAATCGCGAGCTGAATTGTACCTGGGCGGCCATAGTCAAAGAGCACATTGAGCGCCGCACGAATCGTTCGCCCTGTAAAAAGTACATCATCAATGAGCAAGATATTCTCGCCGTTCAACTTTTGTGGCATTCTCTCAGTGGTCCCGGAACGTTTGAGACCACTGGTTTCGAAGTCGTCACGATACAGCGAAATATCGAGGGTTGCAGGCGCAGCCCACTGCAAGGCTTCACAAAGACGGGAGGCGACCCAGGCACCGCCAGTGTGAATCCCAACCACTAATGGAATATTCCCTCGGTACCCATTACGGACCTGATTGATCAGATTCTGAAGTGCGGCTTTAGTCGCTTTTTGAGATCGAATCTCATGCATGTTGCTCTCCAAGCCAGCGCTCAAGGATGACGCTTGCTGCTGTTGCGTCCAGTTTTCCATCTTGGTCGCTCGCTTTGCCTCTGTAATTGAGGTGCTCGCGCGCTTCGCGGGTACTTTCATACTCATCAATAAATGCGATCTGTACACCAAACCGCCCCTGAATCCGCTGACCGAATTTTTTCGCGCGATCAGCCATGTCACTCATCGTGCCATCCTGATGGAGCGGTAGTCCGACGACGACCACGTCAGGTTTCCATTCGGCCAAGAGTTGTTCAACGGTCTCCCAATGGGGTGTGCCATTTTGAGCCGGTAATGCGGTCAGCGGGCTCGCTGTTTGTGTCAGCGTTTGTCCGGTTGCAACGCCGATGCGAGATAGCCCGTAATCAAAGCCGAGCGCCAATGGCATTACGCGTGGCCTACACCTTGTGACAACTGAATGGGATCAATGCCAAGTTGAGCAAGTGCTGCGCGTTGTCGATCTGCGGTCGGAATCTGGAAGATCACATCAGCATCCCAAGGCACGTTGATCCATGTATTTGCGGCCATCTCTGATTCCAGTTGGCCTTCAGACCAACCTGAATAACCCAGGACAAAAATCGCATCGCCTTGATTCAGTGCGTCAATGGCCAACGGTAACACGTCAGGACTTGACGCCAGGAATAGTCCATCGAGTACCTCAACCACATCATCAGTGATTGGGTTGTTTGAAAGTAAGAATCCGCGCTGAGGCTCAACCGGCCCGCCAGTCATCACTGGTATATCGGGATCAAGCCCTTCTGCAGCATCGAGATTTAACTGCTCAAATATTTCCTGAACCGAGAATTCTGTTGGTTTATTGACAATAAATCCCATGGCACCTGTCTCACCATGTTCACACATCAGCACCAATGATGAATCAAACACGCCGTCTTTTAGGTCGGGCATTGAGACTAAAAATTGGCCGTTGAACTTTGTTTGTCCTGAATCATCGCTCATCACTTAAGTCTCTTTCACAAATGCGTTTCCTAGTGTAGCTCACTCATCCAAAAGTACTTTGAAAAAATCGTGTGCGATCGCGGTACCCGCCTGCGCGTCAATTTCGCGCACACAGGTTGGGCTGGTCACGTTAATCTCAGTCAGATAGCCACCGATGACATCGAGTCCCACAAACAATAGACCGCGTTTGTATAGCGTTTGGCCGACTGCTTCAGCGATCTCTCGTTCACGATCTGATATGGGTATGGCGACTCCTCGTCCGCCAGCAGCGAGATTACCACGCGTTTCGCCTTGCGATGGGATTCGCGCAAGAACGTGCGAGATCGGTTTGCCGTGCAGTACGAGAACGCGTCGATCGCCATCAACGATCTCTGGCCGATATCCTTGCGCCATGACGAGCCGTGACTCGCCGGGCGAGAGAGTCTCTAGGGCTGCCCCAAGATTTAAACCATCAGCGGTAATCCTGAAGATTCCGGAGCCACCCATGCCATCGAGCGGTTTGAGAATGATGTCGCCCTGTATTTTTTGGAACGCTCGAATGTCTTCATGGTCTGATGAGACAATCGTCTTTGGCATGAGGTCACTGAACTCTGTCGCAAACAGTTTTTCATTACAGTCGCGAATCGCTTGAGGGTCATTCACCACTTGGACGCCCTGCTTTTTGGCTCGCTCTAAAATGTGAGTGCCGTACAAGTATTCGCTATCAAATGGGGGATCGACACGGATGACGACGACATCCAATGTATCAAGTGACGCTTTGACGGGTTCGCCTAGTACTGCAAAGTTTTCCGAGAGCCCATCAGTGACCCTGACTTCTCGCATGATGACTTTCGCCTCTCCCTGATCAAGGCAGAGTCCGTTTTTCGGGAGATACACAAGCTCATGGCCCAATTCTTGTGCCGCGAGCATCAAAGCAAAACTCGTGTCCTTGTATGGCTTGATATACTCGATTGAATCCATCCAGAATCCAATCCGCTTGGCATGCGTTCCCACGTTTATTTCCTAGTACTGGCCGTATTGCTGTCCGAGCAACGTCAGACCAACAATTGCTGCGGTTTCGGTTCTCAGTATTGTGGGGCCAAGTGACATAGGTTTCACCTGCTTTTTTTGCAGAACATCCAGTTCCGCATCACTAAAACCACCCTCGGGGCCAACCAGTAAGAGCGCCTCGTGGTCGGGATTGATCTTTACTGAATCGGTTGCTGGATGCGCGACAATTTTTTGTTCGGGTAGTTCAAGTTCATGCAGTTGTCGTGGTTCACGAAGCACGGGAAGCCAGTTATTTTCTGACTGTTCGCAGGCATTCACGAGAATTTCTTGCCAGTGACTCCACTTTTTTTCGAGTCGATCTGCTTTCGGTGGTGAATCTGTAAATTGAGTAATGATTGGCTGAATTGCACTGACCCCAAGCTCAGTTGCTTTTTGTAATGCCCAGTCAAAACGATCAGATTTAATCAACGCAAGACCGAGAGTTACAGGAAGTCTGCGATCTGGACTGTCGCTGATCGTCAGGAGTTCGATGATTGTTTCGCGCTTGCTGATTGCTTTGACGGTCGCCTCGCCCTTACGCCCACAACCATCAAACAGCCGAATCATCTGGCCCGGTTTCGCACGTAAAACGCGAGATAGATAGTGATGATTACGCTCAGACAAACTGACCTCGCCTGTCGTGTGACTGAAGTTGTCCGCATACAGACGAGGTATTCTCATGATTAGTATTTGTATGTATCTGGCTTAAATGGACCTTCGACTGATACCCTAATGTACTGTGCCTGCTCTTCAGTCAGCTTGGTGATGACACCATTAAATCCTTCAACCATACAACGGGCCACTTCTTCATCGAGGCGCTTTGGCAGTACTTCGATCTGAATGTTGTTCGCTTTGTCAGCCTCAGGCATCTTTGCAAAGCCACGCTGATACATTTCGATCTGCGCAAGAACTTGGTTAGCAAACGATCCGTCCATGATCCGAGATGGATGGCCGGTGGCGTTACCCAAGTTCACAAGACGGCCTTCTGCGAGTAACAGTAAATAGTCGTCCGGTGCATCTGAGCGGAAGACCTGGTGCACCTGAGGTTTCACCTCTTCCCAACGCCAGTTTTTACGCATGTAGGCGGTGTCGATTTCATTATCGAAGTGACCAATGTTACAAATGATTGCACCCTTCTTAACGCACTGGAGCATCGCACTATCGCACACATCAATGTTCCCCGTTGTCGTCACGAGTACGTCGGTGTCGTCGAGGAGTCGTGTGTTGATGTCTTTGATTTCACCTGTTTTGAGGCCGTCACGATACGGGCTGACAACTTCAAAGCCATCCATGCAGGCCTGCATTGCGCAAATCGGATCGGATTCGGTAACCCGAACGATCATTCCTTCCTGACGGAGACTCTGCGCCGAACCCTTGCCGACGTCACCGTAGCCAATGACGAGCGCGCGTTTGCCTGACAAGAGCATATCTGTGCCGCGTTTCAGAGCGTCATTGAGTGAGTGGCGACAACCGTATTTGTTGTCGTTTTTTGACTTGGTAACGGCATCATTGACGTTAATTGCTGGGATCTTTAGCTCACCATTGTTCAGCATTTCGACCAAGCGATGGACGCCAGTTGTTGTCTCTTCAGTGACGCCGTTAATGTGAGCAAGCATTTCTGGATATTTCTCGTGAACCATTGCAGTGAGATCACCACCATCATCAAGGAGCATATTTGCATCCCAAGGCTGACCGTTTTTCAAAATGGTTTGATCAACACACCATTCGCCTTCTTCGTTCGTTTGGCCTTTCCATGCGTAGACAGGGATACCCGCAGCAACGATAGCCGCTGCCGCTTCATCCTGTGTTGAGAAGATGTTGCAAGAGCTCCAGCGGACTTCAGCGCCCAGTGCAACGAGCGTCTCGATCAGCACAGCGGTCTGCACAGTCATATGAATACAACCGATGATCTTCGCGCCTTTCAGAGGTTGCTCAGCAGCATATTTGTCTCGGAGACGCATTAAAGCTGGCATCTCGTTTTCGGCTAAGCGAATCTCTCTGCGGCCCCAATCTGCCAATGACAGATCTTTAATTTTGTAATCGCCGTTGAGTACGTCGTTTGGTAATGCGCTCATGATATTGCCTCTTTGATAATTACAGCTTCGCGGCTGCGTCAGCTAGTGCTTGCGCGCGATCAGTGCGCTCCCAGGTTAGATCCAAATCGTCGCGTCCGAAATGGCCATATGCTGCGGTTGGACGGTAGATTGGACGATTCAAGTCGAGCATGGTTGAGATTGCTCGCGGACGCAGATCGAAGTGCGCACGAACCAGCTGATCCAAGTGTGTGTTGGTGAATTGTGATGTGCCAAATGTCTCGACACGAATCGACGTTGGTTCAGCAACCCCAATCGCGTAAGACACTTGTACCTCGCAGCGTTCAGCGAGCCCAGCTGCTACTAAGTTTTTGGCGACATAGCGTGCGGCGTAGGCTGCAGAGCGATCCACCTTTGATGGGTCTTTCCCTGAGAAAGCGCCGCCGCCGTGACGCGCCATGCCGCCGTACGTATCGACGATGATTTTCCGGCCTGTGAGTCCTGCGTCACCGACTGGTCCACCGATCACAAAACGCCCCGTCGGATTAATATGGTATTTGGTTTGCTCAGTGACCCATGCTTCCGGCAACACAGGTGCAATGATGTGCTCCTTGACGTCGCGCTGCAGTTGCTCGAGCGATACCTCTTCATCATGTTGGGTGGAGAGAACGACTGCGTCGATACCTACGATCGTGTCACCCTCGTATGCAAATGTGACTTGGCTTTTCGCATCTGGTCGAAGGTAAGGAAGATCACCATTTTTGCGAACCTCTGCCTGTCGACGAACCAGGTTGTGTGAGTAATGAATTGAAGCTGGCATGAGACTATCAGTTTCATTTGTCGCATAACCGAACATCAGACCTTGGTCCCCCGCACCTTGCTCGTGGTTGGCAGTTTCGTCGACACCCTGTGCGATATCTTGTGACTGCTTGCCAATACCATTGAGGACAGCACACGTATTGCCATCGAAACCCCGTGACGAATTGTCGTATCCAATATCAAGCACCACTTGGCGGATAATGTCTTCGATATCTACCCATGTATTGGTGCGAACTTCGCCAGAAACCAAAACAAGGCCTGTTTTAACCAGTGTCTCGATTCCAGCGCGCGTGTATTTGTCATCCGTGATCAGTGCGTCAAGGATCGCATCTGAGATCTGATCTGCCATTTTGTCTGGATGGCCCTCAGATACAGATTCTGAGGTGAAATAGGTCAAATCGGTCATTGCAGGGGTCCTGAATCCATAAAAAAGGACTTAATTGTATAAAGATATCTTTATATGTCAATGTAATAGCAAATTCCTGCCTTGTGGTTCTTGGCAGGTTTCATAACAATGCGTGTTCGAAATTTTTCTCGGTGATAACAAAGGACGTCATATGACTGACCGCAGGACGCTCGCCAATGCGATTCGCTTTTTAAGTATTGATGCTGTTCAGGCCGCAAATTCAGGTCACCCAGGAGCTCCAATGGGGATGGCGGATATCGCAGAAGTGCTCTGGCGTGGGGTGCTCCGTCACAATCCAGATAATCCACAGTGGGCGAATCGCGATCGATTCGTCTTGTCCAATGGACACGGATCAATGCTGATCTATTCATTGCTTCATTTAACTGGATACGACGTCACGATTGATGACTTGAAGTCATTCCGTCAGCTTCACTCCCGAACCCCAGGACATCCTGAGTACGGCTATACAGTTGGTGTTGAAACCACGACGGGTCCTCTGGGTCAGGGTCTGGCTAATGCGATTGGTATGGCCCTCGCCGAGAGAACCTTGGCAGCACAGTTCAATCGCGAACAATTCCCTGTTGTTGATCATTACACCTATTGCTTTGCCGGCGATGGCTGTTTGATGGAGGGCGTGAGTCACGAGGCGTGCTCGTTGGCAGGTACATTGGGTCTCGGTAAGTTAATCGTTTTCTATGATGACAACGGGATCTCAATCGATGGCGATGTACGTGGATGGTTTAG
>CAJWFL010000010.1:0-27442 GCA_913031455.1 uncultured Gammaproteobacteria bacterium | reverse complement strand
GTGGTCGCGCAACCCGCAATACCGCAGCCTGCTTCCAGCGAACCAACGGGTGTGGCAGCACCAGCCGGCCATCAAGTGAAGTCACCAATGGTTGGCACTTTCTATCGCTCACCATCCCCAGATGCAGCGGCGTTTATCGAGATTGGGAGTGAAGTCAAACAGGGCGATACACTCTGCATCATCGAGGCAATGAAGATGATGAATCAGATCGAAGCAGACGCTTCAGGTAAGGTCCTTGCGATTCTTGTGGACGAGGGTGATGCCGTTGAGTTCGAGCAACCACTCGTCGTCATTGGATAGTTTAATGTTTGAGAAAATCGTCATTGCCAACCGCGGAGAAATTGCACTTCGCATTTTAAGAGCGTGCCGGCAACTTGGTGTTCGCACGGTCGCTGTGCATTCGGTATGCGATCGGGACTTGAAACACGTCAAGCTCGCAGATGAAACGGTTTGCATCGGCCCGAACCCCTCAAATCAAAGCTATTTAAATGTGCCTGCCATTATCGCGGCAGCGGAAGTAACTGATGCCCAAGCCATCCATCCAGGTTACGGATTCTTGGCTGAAAATGCGGATTTTGCGGAACGTATCGAACATTCTGGCTTTACATTTATTGGTCCTTCCGCGGCAACCATCCGATTGATGGGCAATAAAGTTGCTGCAATTGAAGCCATGCAAGCGGCAGATGTACCGACAGTACCGGGGTCCAATGGCCCATTGGCCGAAGATGACGCAAAAAATCTGCAAATCGCGAAAGACATTGGATTCCCCGTCATCGTCAAGGCAGCAGCAGGCGGAGGTGGTCGCGGGATGCGGGTCGTTCACACAGAATCCAACCTGCTCAGTTCAATTCAGATCACAAAAGCCGAAGCAAAAGTAGCCTTTGACGATGAAACCGTTTATTTGGAAAAGTTTCTCGAAAAACCACGCCATGTCGAAGTCCAAGTGTTGGCAGATCAACACGGTAACGCGATCCATCTTTACGATCGCGATTGTTCACTGCAACGTCGACATCAAAAAGTACTGGAAGAAGCACCAGCGTCTGAAGTCGACCCAGAAGCGCGCGTACAGGTTCTAGAAGCCTGCGTGACGGCCTGCCAAAACATGGGTTACGTCGGAGCCGGCACGTTTGAATTTTTGTATGAAGACGGTCGTTTTTACTTCATCGAAATGAATACCCGCGTGCAGGTTGAGCACCCTGTCAGTGAAATGGTGACTGGGATTGACATCATCCGCGAACAAATCTCAGTCGCTGCCGGTAATCCACTCTCGGTCACGCAAGATCATATCAAACTGAACGGACATGCGATTGAGTGCCGCATCAATGCTGAAAACCCTAATACGCTTCTGCCAAGTCCTGGGTTAATTTCAAGGTACCATCCTCCGGGTGGACCGGGTGTTCGTGTGGATTCACATATCTATTCTGGTTACGCAGTGCCTCCACACTATGACTCAATGATTGCCAAGTTCATCACGCACGGGGCAACACGAGAGGAAGCATTAAGACGCATGGAAATTGCCCTGTCTGAATCGTTGATTGATGGCATCCAGACCAATATTCCGCTGCAACGCGACATCGTGACAGATACCACCTTTCTGAATGGACCGGTCAGTATCCACTATCTAGAGAAAAAACTGGGTCTGTCGTGACCGGATTTCGGCAACTCACGGTGTTAGCAGCTGGTTATCAAGTAGAGCTCCTCGAGGAGTTTTTCTTTTTGGCAGATGCTCAAGCAGTGACGCTGGTTGATGATGGAAATTCACCGATTTTTGAACCGCCAGTGGGATGCCATCCAGTCTGGCCGCGAACTCAGTTGCAGGGACTGTTTTACGACCAAAGACCCGACGCTGAAATCCTCGGAGATCTTGCAACATATTTCCAGCGCGCCAACATCCTCATTGAACTGCCGAAAGAACTCACACATCTACCGGACCAAGATTGGATCAGAGTATCGCTAGACCAATTTCAACCGATCAAAATTGGTAGGTTCTGGGTCAAACCATCATGGAATGACGAACCAAGACCTGAAGATCTCACGATACTGAATTTAGATCCTGGTTTGGCATTTGGTACAGGTATGCATCCAACGACGCAACTATGTCTTGAATGGCTCAGTACGAACCCTCCCTCATCCCAGACAGTAATGGACTTTGGTTGTGGATCAGGAATTTTGGGTGTTGCAGCAGGTTGCCTTGGTGCGAGCCAAATCACCGGACTTGATATCGACCCACAAGCGCTCATTGCGACCGAACATAATGCAAGTTTGAATCACTTAGTGGTTAAGACACTGCTACCCGATCAGACGCCGGACCGGGCTTTTGATATTGTCGTCGCTAACATTCTCGCGAACCCCTTAATTGCGCTCGCGAGTACCCTCACTAAGCTCACCCGACCAGGTGGGAAAATTGTGATGGCTGGTCTACTCGAAGAACAAGCCGATCGGGTAAGGGCTGCTTACCCCGCAATCACCTTTGATGACGATCAATCGAGAGAAGGCTGGACCCGTCTCTCAGGAATAAAAATTGAGTAATCGTTTTGCGTATCGGCTCTCATCAATTTGATAACCCTGTCTGGCTAGCCCCCATGGCTGGCGTCACAGACCGCCCCGTTCGCGTCTTATGCAGAACGCTTGGAGCGGGTATGGCAATTTCCGAAATGATTCACTCAGACACCAGCCTCTGGGAAACGACAAAGAGTGATCGAAGACTGGATATTCAGGACGAGCCAGGGCCAATTAGTATTCAGATTGCGGGATATGATCCTCTCATGATGGCCAAGGCCGCTCGTGCCAATGAAGAGCGTGGAGCAGATATCATTGATATCAATTTCGGCTGCCCTGCGAAGAAAGTACTCAAAAAAGCGGCTGGCTCAGCACTTATGCGTGATGAAGCACTCTGTGCAGAAATTTTTCGCCAAGTCACAAAAGCGGTACAAATTCCCGTCACAGTCAAAATGCGGACAGGCTGGGATCAGTTATCGAAAAATGGTCCTGTAATCGCAAAAATGGCAGAAGATCTTGGACTTCAAGCAGTGACGATGCACGGAAGAACGCGTTGCGATCTTTACAAAGGTGAGGCCGAATACGACACCATTCGACGGACACGCGACGTAATCCAAATTCCATTGATCGCCAATGGCGACATTACATCGACGGACAAAGCGCGCGGCGTCTTGTCGGCAACTGGCGCAGATGCAGTCATGATCGGTCGTGGGACGCAGGGCGACCCGTGGCTACCCGGACTGATAGCCGCCGAGCTCAGCGGCAGATGCCTCTCCCGACCCACCATTGAGGTTCAAATCAGAACCATGGCCGAACTGGTCAAAGAAATTCAACTGTTCTACGGCGAAAGAACCGGCGTGAAAATGGCTCGCAAGCACATGCAATGGTTTTTAAAACGATTTGCAAATGGGGCCGAAGCATGGTCACAATTACAAATAATTGTTGATGCAGAGGTCCAGTATCAACGGTTTAAAGAATTAATAGACGGAGGAGGACTCCGCGATGGGATTGAAAGAACTGGTTAGAAAACAGATCGATCAGTACTTTGACGAACTTGATGGTGAGAAACCACAAGACCTCTACGACCTTGTTGTCGGCCAGGTCGAGCATGCGTTGCTTGAGGCTGCTCTGCACCAAAGCAACAACAATCAATCGAAGGCAGCCGAGATGCTAGGCATCAGTCGGGGCACATTGCGTACCCGCATGAAACTCTTCGGTTTACTCTCCTAGACTGCCCAAGACACTGGTATACTTGGCGCTTTTTTAAGGGAGCGTTAATCAAGGATGCCAGCCACCGATTCAATTCAGGTGCGTCGAGCACTACTCAGTGTTTCAGACAAAACAAACTTAATCGACTTTGCCCGAGGTCTTTACGATCTTGGCGTTCAGTTGGTATCCACCGGCGGCACATTTCGTGCGCTTCAAGACGCAGGGCTACCGGCAATCGAAGTATCCTCTGTGACTGAATTCCCTGAAATGATGGATGGACGTGTCAAAACCCTTCACCCAAAAATTCACGGGGGAATTCTCGGCCGCCGCGACCAAGACCAGGCTGTCATGGCAGCACATGGAATCGAACCGTTCGATCTTGTCTGTGTTAACCTATACCCGTTCGAGGAGACGATTGCGAACCCTGATAAGACTCACAAAGACGCGATTGAAAATATCGATATTGGTGGCCCGACGATGGTTCGTTCAGCTGCCAAGAATCATCAATTTGTCGGCATCGTGACGTCACCACTTCAATATCAAATGGTGTTATCTGAACTAAACGCAGGCGCACTGTCATTTGAGACTCGCAAGCAACTCGCTAAGGCTGCCTTCCAGCATACTGCTGGGTATGACGGAGCAATTGCCAATTATTTGGGACGCGATGACGAAGCGGCCCAGTATCCTGAAAAACTATTTATGCATTTTGAGCGTGATTCGGTCTTACGTTACGGCGAAAACCCACACCAGTCCGCTGCGTTTTATCGTGACCCAAGTGTTAGCGAATCATCTATCGGTACATCACAGCAACTCGCTGGAAAAGCACTCTCCTTTAACAACATTGCAGACACCGATGCGGCGCTTGAATGTGTTCGCCAGTTTGATCGGCCTGCATGCGTTATCGTGAAACATGCAAACCCATGCGGCGTTGCCGTCGAAGGATCGATTCTTGACGCCTATGAAAAAGCATTTGAGACAGACCCAACTAGCGCATTTGGTGGAATTATTGCCTTTAACCGTTCACTTGACGCAGAAACAGCAGATCGGATTTTGGAACGTCAATTCGTGGAAGTCATTATCGCTCCAGACGTTGAAACAGGTGTGATTGAACTCTTCGAGAAAAAGCCATCGGTTCGATTACTGACCGTTGGTTCACTCGCAACAATCCCTCAGCAGGCGGATTATCGTCGTGTTCAGGGTGGGCTGTTGATTCAAGACACTGACACAGGATCGAGAACGGTATCTGAACTGACGTGTATTACAGAGACCAAACCAACGACCGCACAAATGGCAGATCTTTTATTTGCTTGGAAAGTCGCGAAGTTTGTCAAATCCAATGCGATTATCTACGCCAAAAATAATCAAACGATCGGTGTCGGAGCAGGTCAAATGAGCCGTGTCTATTCAGCACGAATTGCAGCGATCAAAGCACAAGACGCCAATCTTGAAGTGGCAGGTAGTGTGATGGCCTCAGATGCATTTTTCCCATTTAGAGATGGAATCGATGCCGCCGCTGAATCTGGAATCGCTGCAGTCATTCAGCCCGGTGGATCGATTCGTGATGACGAAGTCATCAAAGCTGCAAACGAACACGGTATCGCAATGGTATTCACCGGTATGCGTCACTTCCGACATTAAGGTTTGATTATGAAAGTTCTTGTTATTGGCGGCGGTGGCCGCGAACACGCGCTTGCTTGGAAACTTGCACAATCTCCCCGAGTGACAAATGTTTTTGTCGCACCAGGAAATGCAGGCACAGCGCTCGAAGATACGATCACCAACGTGAATCTTTCTGTGTCTGACTTGGACGGCTTGGTAGCATTTGCAGAAAGTCAGAACATTGACTATACCGTTGTCGGACCAGAGGCCCCTCTTGTGGACGGGATTGTCGATCGTTTTGAAGCAAAAGGGCTTCGCTGCTTTGGTCCACGCGCTGATTGCGCACAACTTGAGGGGTCCAAAGCGTTTACCAAAGAATTTTTAAAACGTCACAATATCCCTACGGCAGCCTACGGCACCTTCACCGATGTTGACCAAGCGATCGCCTACCTCGATGAAGTCGGTGCGCCGATTGTTGTGAAAGCCGATGGATTAGCCGCAGGCAAAGGTGTCATCCTTGCAGAGAAGCTCAATGAAGCGAAATCTGCTGTGCGCCATATGCTCCAAGGGAACCAGTTTGGGGATGCTGGCAGTCGCGTTGTGATCGAAGAATTCCTGACTGGAGAAGAAGCCAGCTTCATTGTGATGGTCGATGGTACGGATGTTCTGCCACTGGCATCCTCACAGGATCATAAAGCTGCTCACGATGGTGATACGGGACCCAATACCGGAGGGATGGGTGCATACTCCCCCGCACCAGTTGTTGACCAAACCTGTCATGACCGGATTATGGCGGAGGTGATCCAGCCAACAATCCATGGACTGGCTGCCGATGGATTGAGGTATCGCGGATTCCTCTACGCTGGCATTATGGTGACCGCTGACGGGACACCAAAAGTACTCGAGTACAATTGTCGATTTGGCGATCCTGAAACGCAGCCAATTCTTTTGCGTTTAAAAAGTGATCTACTCGACTTGGTCGAAGCTGCATGCCAAGGCGGCCTAGCGAACCAAATCGCTGTGTGGGACTCGCGTGCCGCCTTGGGGGTGGTCATGGCGGCACCTGGATACCCGGGCGACTACCCGAAAGGAAGCGCTATTCGATTGGGCCAGGATATGGCTGACACCAAGGTGTTTCATGCCGGAACTGCAATAAGCAACGACCAACCCGTCACATCAGGTGGCCGAGTGCTTTGCGTGACTGCACTTGGATCAGGTGTAACTGAAGCTCAAGCCAAAGCATATGAACGGCTGAAAACCGCTCAATTCGAAGGTGCTGAGTATCGCACTGATATCGGATATCGAGCAGTGGAGCGCGAAAACGCTTAATCCAAAAGAACAGGAATCACTCCAGCCAACCGAATGTACTGTGGCGTGATTTCTGTCCCAAGTGCATGAAACGTAACGCCAAAATCACGAGCTCTCTGACACGCATCGGCAAATGCACCATCGAGTTGTCGGTATGGGCTCACAGACTGAATTCCCGTATGCATTGCAACAAAGACCAAGTGTGTCTCGATTCCATCGGAGGCCAAGTCTGCCAACAGATTCACATGTTGCGTTGCACGCTCAGATGGTGCATCAGGAAATAATCCGATACCCCGATCACCACACATCGTCACCGATTTAATTTCGACGTATACCGGTCGACTACCTCGCGCCAACTCAAGGTCAAAGCGATGTGACCCAACAGTCGGCTCCCGGCGAATAAACGTCACCTCTGGGATCCAACGTGACAGATCAGTCAAGGACAATAATTCATTGGCACGAGCGGTGTTAATACACGCCATGCCCAACGGTGCTTCAACTGATTCCCAAGCAAACCCTAATTTGCGCCCTGGTGGTTGCTGACGAAACCAAACACGTGAACCTTGATCAAGCAATCCAGTCATGCGACCTGTGTTTGCGCAGTAAGCAGTAATCACTCCATCACTGGTATCGATGTCAGCAAAAAATCGTTTGTATCGACGAATGAAACGGCCTTCGATGAGCGGTTCCTGGTACTTAATCATGAATAAAACGGGCCACTCTATCGAGTGCTTCCAGCAATCGATCAGCAGGTTGCGTGTAGGCGATCCGGATCCAGGTTGGTGGAAGACTGTTTGAAAAATCAACGCCTGGAGTCATTGCCACACCGGTTTCACGAATTAAATCAGAACAGAATTGCTGACTATTGCTGGTGATATCTGAAGCATCTACAAACACGTAAAAGGCACCATCAGGCTCGGCAGCAATCTGAAAACCCATCGCCTCGAGGCGAGGGTTCAAAAGATCGCGGCGCGCTTCCAATTCGCGCCGATGCATCTCTGCTTCTTGCAACGCGTCAGACTCGAAACAGGCAAGTGCGGCTTCTTGTGCAAATGATGGCGCACAAATGAATAGATGCTGTGCTAATCGTTGCGTCGCTTCAAGCGCATACTCTGGAATCACGAGCCAGCCAAGGCGCCAGCCTGTCATGTTGAAATATTTTGAAAAACTCCCGACCACGAAGTGTTGATCTGAAATCATAAGACTACTACCCAGCGCATCGTTAAACGCAAGACTCTGATAGATCTCATCGACAATTAAATGACGGTGCGTTATTAGGCACCAGTGAATCATCCGCTCAAGCTCCGCACGCGGAACAGCCTGTCCTGTTGGATTCGCTGGATGTGCGAGCATAAGCGTTCGATCACTGGCTGTCGCTTCAGCCTCGAGTGCAGTACACGTTGGCTGAAACTGAGTTGTCACGTCGGTTGTAATCCAGTGAACTTCGCCACCCACTGCTTCAACAAATCTTGGATTACATGGATACGCTGGATCAGCCATCAGCACTCCATCTCCTGGATTCGTAGTTGCCGCTGATGCCAACAAAAGACCCGCTGATGCGCCCATGGTGATCTGTATTCGTCGCGCTGGCACATCCAAACCCTGCGATCGATACCAGGCCGATAATGCGTCCCTTAATCGTTCAATACCCCGTGAATCGGTGTATCGGGTCTTCCCAGCCTTCAGAGCGGTACAAGCGCGCTCAATCACAGACGACGATGTCGGAAAATCAGGCTCCCCGACTTCAAGGTGAATCACATCAACACCCCGAGACTCCAGTTCCTCTGCAATCCGGACCACTTCCATTACATGAAAAGGAGGAATTGCCTGCAGTCTGTCAGCCAGTGGCCGCGGATCAATAGGTTTCAATGTGTTCTCCAGTTGAAAGAAGGTGGTAGAGTCGTTGATGTTCTGATACTTTCTCGCGACTAACTTTCATAGTGTGGAGTTTCGCCGACAATGGCAACGAATAAACAAGAATCACTCTTAGGTTACGTTGATCCGTACCAAACATCGAAAGATGAAGAGTACATGAGTGATGCGATGCGTGAACACTTCGTGAAGATTCTCGATCAGTGGAAACGTAATCTGATGGAAGAAGTCGACCGCACCGTTTCGCACATGAAAGAGGAAGCAGCGAACTTCGCTGATCCAGCCGATCGCGCCACGCAAGAGGAGGAGTTCAGTCTCGAACTGCGTACCAGAGATCGTGAACGTAAATTGATCAAGAAGATCGATAAGACACTCGAGGCGATTGAAAACGACGACTACGGGTTTTGCGAAACATGTGGAATCGAGATTGGTCTACGTCGCTTAGAAGCGCGGCCAACAGCGACTCAATGCGTCGACTGTAAAACACTCGACGAGCTTCGCGAAAAACAAACTGGCGCATAAACATTTGGCCCAATATCGTGGTCGGTTTGCACCCTCAGCGACCGGCCCGTTGCATCTGGGGTCCATTCTTGCTGCACTCGTTAGCTACATTCATGCAAAACAGCATCATGGTGACTGGCTGATTCGTATTGATGATCTTGACAAGAAGCGATGTAAGCAAATCCATGTTGAATCGATCCTTGAATGTCTAGATGCGTTTGGATTCAGACCGTCTGCATCGGTTTGTCGGCAAACCGATCGAATAACGGACTACCAAAACGCGCTGGTTTCACTCGAAAACCAAAGACGCCTTTATCCATGTACTTGTACGCGGAAATCACTACCGAAAGGACCTTATCCAGGGTTTTGTCGTCATCAAATCGGCCAGACCTTAATCGCAGAGAGTGCGGTGCGAATTGACACCAGTGACATTGACCTGACGGTCGATGATCTGATTGCGACTTCATCCATCATCCAGCCGCCCGGAGATTTTATCGTCAAGCGACGTGATGGAGTCTTTGCGTATCAGCTGGCGTGTGCGGTCGATGAGCAGATCGATGGAATTACGCATGTGATCAGAGGAATTGATCTTCTTGATTCAATGCCCATGCAGCGATTCATCACACAATGCCTTGGATATGAGAGCCCAACATATGGGCATTTTCCCGTCTTAGTCGGTGCTGATGGTGCAAAGCTATCGAAACAAACATTCGCTGAACCTGTGGATTGGACTCGGCCAGGTGAGACATTTGCCGTGATTGCGCGACTACTGTTACTTAACAATACACCCGGGCCGACCGAACACGCACAAGTCTGGTTAGACTATTTTGTCTCGTTGGACAATCTCATCCCAATGCTTATCAAGGTCGCACAAGCCAATACCCTTTCGCCTTAGAAACTCGTAAACTATTCCACAAACTAGGATGCTTATGGCGACGCTACTTCTCGTTACAGACGAGGCAATTATTCGAAAGTCAATTCAACTCGGACTCGAGCAACGAGGACATCAGGTAATGACCGCCGAGTCGGTCAAGGAAGCGATGTCCCAGGTTAGAGACATCGATTGCGTTGTTTGTGAGCATCGGCTTGCCGACGGATCAGGGATTGATTTGATAGCTCACTTCAAACCCATACCTTTGATTTTACTTGTTGGCCAGGTGTCCCTCCAAGCCGGAATTTTGGCAATGCGAAAAGGCGCTTTTGACTGTTTCACCAAGCCTGTTGATCACAATGATTTGCTTCGATCGATCGAAAAAGCCACAGCGACGAGGTCCGCGAAAAGCACAGACATGATGATTGGACAGAGTGAAGTGATGCTGCAATTAAAAAAGCAGGTCTCACGAGTCGCATCTCTCGATACAACAATTTTAATCGGAGGCGAATCCGGGACAGGCAAAGAACTGGTCGCAAAATCCATTCATCAAATGTCCTCACGATCGGAAAAAGATATGGTTTCCGTCAACTGTGCTGCGATTCCAGAATCACTTATTGAAGCCGAGCTCTTTGGCCACGTTAAAGGCGCATTTACGGGCGCAACACAGGATAGAGCTGGGTTAATCGAGTCCGCAGACGGATCGACACTCTTCTTGGACGAAATCGGGGAGCTCCCGTTAGAAGCGCAATCTCGATTGCTTAGAGTTCTTCAGGAAGGCGAGATTCGCAAAGTTGGTAGCACCGACCGAACGTATGTCAATGTTCGATTGGTTGCCGCAACGCATCGGAATTTGCTGGATATGGTCTCCAAAGGCCAATTTCGAGAAGACCTCTATTACCGACTCAATGTCATTGAACTGCGATGTCCACCACTCAGAGATCGTGGGGAAGACATCATGATTCTTGCCGAAGCTCTTCTTGACCGGGTCAGAAATCAGATTAATCGACCTGAGCTGAAGTTTAGTGGCAGCATCAAGGCATCGATCGAAAGTCACCCATGGCCAGGTAACGTCCGAGAACTCGGCAATGTCATCGAAAGAGCAGTGGTCTTGTGTGAAGGTCCTTTGATCAATCACTCGGATCTTGGACTCACAAATGTGCCCGATCCGAATCACATGTTTTCTGCCAGAGAACAACGGCCAATGGGTCACGCTCAGCCAATGATGTCGCTGGAAGACTATTTTCAACATTTTGTGTTGTCCCATGAGGACCAAATGAGTGAAACCGAGCTAGCCAAGCGCCTTGGAATCAGCCGAAAAAGCCTTTGGGAGCGGAGAAATCGCTTGGGTATTCCTCGGCGTAAAGATGAGTCGCAAGATTAGTAACACCTTTCTGCTACTTATGGTAACGAACGGTAACGTTTTTTCTCGAAAAAAAGTTACCCATAGGTCTAAACCCGCTAGCCCTTATTTAGAAAAACCCGATAAATCCATCACTTAAGCTGAACGCTCTAAATTGGCACAGGATATGCAAAGGTTAATTGTTCGACATAAGACCAATAAAAAAGAAAAAAACAGCGACAACAATAAAAAGATAGCTGAATGAGATTACGGTTCACTGTGAGAACTGAGTTTCACGGAAGCAAAAGCGCTTCCTTAGGCCGATAACAATAAAAAAGCGTAAAGCTAAGGCCTTAGTTGCCTAGATGGTAATTTGAGACTGAGATTGCACACTGAAAGGTAATTTCAATTAGTGCGAATAATAAAAATAGAGAACAATGCACAATGATTAAAAGGGGCGAAAGCCCCTTTTTTATTAATGGGCTCTGGTATCATTCCGTCTTGTGCCATTGGAGTCTTCTAGTGTTTTCGGTGTTCAAAAAGAAATCTTCTCGGAGTCCGCACATCTTTAAAGATGTAGTGACCCAGGAATACCACGGAATTAATGACCGAGATCTATCGCATGGCAGTTTACGTGTCATTGAGATCCTTCAACATGCAGGATTCGAAGCCTACCTTGTTGGTGGAGGAATTCGAGATTTGTTACTCGGGAAACATCCGAAAGACTTCGATGTTGCCACCAGCGCCAAACCAGCCGAAGTCCAGAAACTATTTCGAAAAGCGCGCATCATCGGGCGACGCTTTCAAATCGTCCATGTTCGTATGGGTCCTGAAATCATTGAAGTGACAACCTTTAGAGGTTCTGCTGAAAATAGCCATCTACAGCAAGCGAATGCGTCGGGTATGTTGGTTCGAGATAACGTCTTTGGCTCGGTTGAGGATGACGCTGTACGCCGCGACTTCACAATGAATGCGCTCTACTACGATCCGTCGAACCATGAAGTACTCGACTTTGTTGGCGGCTACGATGATCTCGAGGATGGAATGATTCGAATCATTAGTGATCCTGAAACGCGCTACCGAGAAGATCCAGTGCGCATGCTCCGGGCTGTAAGATTCGTTGGAAAGTTGGGTCTCCAGCTCGAGCCTGACACAGCAGAACCCATTCGCCGACTCGCACCCCTTTTAAGAGATGTCTCGCCATCGCGGCTATTTGATGAAATCTTAAAGTTACTTCAGGCAGGTCACGGTCAAGCAACGTTTCCTGAACTCGTCAAATACGATCTGTTACGACCATTATTTCCACAAACTGAAGCTCTATTAAGCGAGGCCGATGATCAACACCACCAACACTTGATTGATCTCGCTCTTTTAGATACTGATACAAGATGCAATGAAGGCAAGTCAGTGACTCCCGCATTTTTATATGCAGCACTTCACTGGCCCCAGGTTCAGCATCGATGGGAAGAGCTCCAGGCTGAGGGACACGGACGCACACAGGCCCTTGCGATCGCATGCTCTGAAACCCTGGACTTTAATCAGCAATTCATCGCGATACCCAAACGTTTCAGCGTCACTATCCGGGAAATCTGGGAGCTGCAAGTGAAGCTTGAAAAGCGACATGGCCGTCGCCCAGACTCAACCCTTGAGCATCCGAGGTTCCGTGCTGGGTATGATTTCCTTCTGCTACGTGAACGCTCCGGAGAAATCCCAGGTGGGCTTGGCGAATGGTGGACGCAGTATCAAATTGCTGACGATGCGATGCGCCGTGACTTGATTGCATCAGTCAAAGATGATCAGGACGAACCCAAAGCACGGCGTCTGCGCAGACGATCGAAACGGCGTGACTAGTCACGTTTTCTTGGCACTTGGCTCAAATCTCAATGATCCAGTTGCCCAAATCCGACAAGCGATTCAAACCTTAGCAAGCTCAATCAATGCAATTGAATGCGCGCCTCTGTATCAATCCAAGCCGCTCGGACCCCAAGATCAACCCGACTTTGTCAATACAGTTATTTCAGGTTATACAGACCTCAGTCCAGACGCGCTGTTGACCACCCTCCAAGGGATCGAACGGCAACAACAGCGTGTTAAAATCCAGCATTGGGGACCAAGAACGATCGATATTGATATCTTATTTTACGACGATCTTCGATTGGACACGCCTCAACTCACCATTCCGCATCAAGAGTTGTTCAATCGCTCATTTGTGACCATCCCGCTGTTCGACCTGATTCCGGACGGAATCATGCCAACAGGTGACCAACTCGACCGAAACCGCTACGATTCGTCAACGTTGGTTCGAATCGATACTTAGGAAGTACGCAGTGCCACAGATCACCCTAAATACCCTCAAAAAACATCGCGCTGAAAATACCAAATTCAGTATGGTCACTGCGTACGATGCTTGTTTCGCAAGCCTCGCCTCAGACGCAGGCATCGATGCGATCTTAGTTGGCGATTCGCTCGGCATGGTCCTCCAAGGACATCAAAGCACACTGCCCGTAACAGTCGCTGATATCGCCTACCACACGCGTTGTGCAAGAGCCGCTTCATCGTCATGCCTGATCGTTGCGGATGTTCCTTTCATGGCGTCGGCGACCACGCAGGATGCGGTTGATACTGCACGAGAGTTGATGCAAGCGGGTGCTAATGTCGTCAAAATCGAAGGCGGAACTAACCTCGTGGATCTCGTCAAACTGTATCGAGATCAAGGGGTTGCTACCTGCTGTCATCTCGGACTGACACCACAATTTGTTAATCAATTTGGGGGATATCGTGTTCAAGGCAGAACCGATGAAACTGCAAAGCGACTGATCGAGGCCGCTGCAGCTCTCGACGATACTGGAACAGACCTGTTTTTGCTGGAATGTGTTCCAAATCATGTCACTGAAGCAATCATGAACGTCACAACCGTTCCTGTGATTGGTATCGGCGCAGGACCATCAACCACCGGTCAGGTACTTGTTATGCACGATCTGCTGGGAATTACGCCAGGAAAAACGGCTCGGTTCGTGAGGAATTTCATGGCATCTGCAGACTCAATTCAAGACGCATTTCAAGCCTATGATCGAGCGGTTAAGAACGGCTCATTCCCTGCACCGGAGCACTGCTTTGAAGAGTGATTCATCGCCCATCACATTGAATACCGTCAGTGACCTTCGGGCATTCTTGACGCTAGCACGCGGTAACGGGAAGACAGTCGGGTTTGTGCCTACCATGGGTAACTTGCATCAAGGACATCTCGACTTGGTAAACAAGGCCTCTGACATGACGGATGTCGTTGTTGTGAGCATCTTTGTCAATCCGATGCAATTCGGCCCGCATGAAGATTTCGATGCCTACCCAAGAACCCTCAAGGCAGACTGCGAGGCACTGAACAATAACCCTTGCGATGCGGTATTTGCGCCAACGGTTCGCGAAGTCTATCCAAAAGGCGTGAATACAGAAATTGATCTACCGAGCTTATCGACCATTTTATGCGGACATCATCGTCCTGGACATTTCAAAGGTGTTGTGACAGTCGTGACAAAGCTTTTGAATATCGTACAACCTGACGTGGCCGTCTTTGGAAACAAAGATTATCAACAGCTGCAAGTGATCCAGACCATGGTTGCTGATTTGTTGATACCGGTCACCATCGTTGGAGCCGACACAACCCGGGAACCAAACGGCCTCGCAATGAGTAGCCGAAATGCATATCTCTCTGCTGAAGAAAAAGAAACCGCCGCAATGCTTTATGCGACGTTGAAACGGATTGGAGATACATTACGGAGCGATTCTCAGGTCAGTACGACACTGAAACAGGAAAAGGAGCGACTAACCGCTGCCGGTTTCGTACTCGATTACTTAGAAATCAGGGATGCTCAAGATCTGTCAAAATCCTACGTTGAGGCGGATTCGGCGGTCATTCTGGTGGCCGCAAAGCTTGGACGCGCAAGACTGATTGATAATCTGGTTATTGAGTTAAAACGCTGACATTAAAAAGCCTCGCGATTTGCGAGGCTTTGTATCGTATCTCATGCGAGGCGCATCACCCCGATGTGAACTCAGATGTCCTTCATCGTGAGTTTGATACGACCGCGTGCGTCAACGTCAAGCACTTTGACCTTCACGACGTCGCCAACCTTCATATAGTCTTCGACGTTCTCGACACGCTCTTCTGCAATTTGACTGATATGAACCAAGCCATCTTTGCCAGGGAGAATATTCACGAAGGCACCAAAATCAACAATTCGCTCGACCTTCCCTTTATAAACACCACCGATTTCGGCTTCGGCTGTGATTGCCTCAATCATCGAAATCGCTTTTTGCGCTTTTTCTTTGGTTTCTGCGTACACCCGGACTAAACCATCATCATCAAGATCGACGGTCGCACCAGAGGTTTCACAAATATTGCGGATTGTAGCCCCACCTTTTCCAATGACTTCACGAATCTTGTCTGGGTCAATACGGAAACTGTAAGTCCGTGGCGCTGTATCGGCAACTTCGTCGCGTGCTCTATCAATCACTTTGTTCATTTCACCGAGAATGTGCAAACGGGCCTCTTGTGCCTGAGCCAACGCGACACGCATGATCTCTTCAGTGATACCTTGAATCTTGATGTCCATTTGTAGCGCAGTCACACCGTCAGATGAGCCAGCAACTTTAAAGTCCATATCACCTAAGTGGTCCTCGTCACCCAAGATATCTGTCAAGACAGCATAACCATCGTCTTCTTTCACAAGACCCATCGCAATACCTGCAACAGGTGCACGCAAGGGAACACCCGCATCCATTAGCGCTAATGATGCGCCACATACAGAGGCCATCGATGATGAACCATTTGATTCAGTAATCTCGCTCACAACACGAATTGTGTAGGGGAATGTCTCTTCATCTGGGAGCATCGCGTAAACACCACGACGGGCCAAACGGCCGTGACCAATCTCACGGCGCTTCGGACCAGACATCATTCCAGCTTCACCAACACAGTATGGAGGGAAGTTGTAATGCAGCATGAAGGTATCTTTTTCGTCACCCATCAGACCATCAACAATTTGTGCGTCTCGTAAAGCGCCAAGCGTCGTCACAACAATCGCTTGCGTTTCACCACGGGTAAACACAGCCGAACCGTGTGCTCGCTTTAGCATTCCGACGTCACAGTTGATCGGACGTACAGTTTTCTGGTCACGTCCGTCAATCCGTGGCAGCCCTTGAATCACTCGGCTACGAACCACGTTCTTTTCAACCGTACTAAAAAGCTCTCCAACCGCTTCAGCGTTCTCACCGTCAGTCCCACCCAATGAATCAATTGCGTCTGAGCGAATCTCACCTAAGGCGTTATAACGCATCATCTTTTCAGAAATCTGGTACGCCTCGACGATGCGTGGCTGATACTGTTCTTTGATTTGTGACAGTAACGCTTCATCAATTGATGGCGCTTCCCATTCCCAAGCGTCTTTACCGAACTTCTGGCCAAAGTCCCCAATTGCATCAATCGCAACTTGAAACTCTTGGTGGGCAAACATCACAGCGCCAAGCATCTGCTCTTCTGTCAGCTCATCTGCTTCAGATTCAACCATCAATACCGCGTCTTTTGTCCCAGCGACGACCATGTCAAGACGTGAGTCAGACAGCTCATCAAAGGATGGGTTCAAAATGTACTGGCCATCTTCTGAAAATCCGACGCGCGTAGCACCCAATGGTCCATTGAATGGGATACCTGAAATCGCAAGTGCAGCTGATGCGCCAAGCATTGCCGCAATATCAGAATCATGCGTCTTCGATGCAGACATCACTGTCAAAACAACCTGAACTTCGTTCATGAAGCCTTTTGGAAAGAGTGGGCGGATCGGACGATCGATCAGACGTGATGTCAGCGTTTCTTTCTCTGTTGGACGACCTTCACGCTTGAAGTAACCACCTGGGATTTTACCTGCGGCATATGTCTTTTCTTGGTAATGAACTGAGAGAGGGAAAAAATTCTGGCCGGGTTTGACATTTTTTGCCCCGACGACTGTTGCGAGGATTTGCGTCTCGCCCATTGATATTAAAACGGCTCCTGTTGCCTGACGCGCAATTGCGCCCGTTTCTAGCGTGACATCTCGCCCGCCGAGCTGAAATTGTACTATTTGCTTTTCCATTATTTCCTGCTTCCAACATGCCAGATCTCATCTGGCTAAAATGCAAAAACGGCCCCGAAGGACCGTTTTCGTTCAGACCGATTAACGGCGCAGACCAAGTTCCTTGATCAATGCTGCATAACGGCCCAGATCCTTTGACTTCAGATAGTCGAGCAACTTCCGACGCTGGTTAACCATTCGAATCAAACCACGACGGCTGTGGTGATCATGAATGTTCTTTTTAAAGTGGCCTTGTAATGCTTCGATGTTTGCAGTCAATAAAGCGACTTGAACTTCTGGTGAGCCCGTATCGTTTCCACCACGGCCAAACTTTTCAACGATTTCAGCTTTCTTCTCTACTGATAAAGCCATTTTTTCTACCCCTACAATGGCATGCCCGACCTCATCGGCCAGAATCCGAACTGCCGCGCATGCCAGCAGCAGCCGGAGATAACATCCGTTTTGCAGTAATCATCCCGCCAGACTCGACGGAAACAAGCCCGATAAACGGACCCCCTGCAAAATGGGCGCGCGCATTATCGCACACATCGACTCGTTTACCAGAAACTTTTTTCCCTTGAATCAATATCCTGCATTCATTTTCGGTCAAATCAATCCGCGGAAAATGACTTAGGATTGCATCAATCGGCAACAACGACGAATCAATTCGCGAAGGATCATTGTCTTGAAGGGACTCAAGTGCATTCCATGCATGCGCCTGCTCAAGCGAGAATCCACCCGACAGATCTCGCCGTAATTGACTCAAATGGGCGACAGAACCAAGTGCGTCACCAATCGATTCAGCAAGGCTTCTGATGTAGGTCCCTTTTGAACATCGAACGCAAATATCAATCCAACCTTCGCTTGCATCAAACTGCATGAGGTCATTACTGAAGATTTGAATCGGGCGAGGTAAGCGTTCCACCTCTTTTCCTTGTCGAGCTAATTTATACAGGGGTTGCCCTTGGTACTTCAGCGCTGACACCATCGGAGGTACCTGCATCTGAGCACCTGTCAGTGCGGACAGCGCAGTGGCGATCTTCGATTCAGTTAATTCCGGAATCGGCTTGACTAAAACAACATTGCCATCAGCATCCAGCGTATCAGTTGCAGAACCGAGTTGGATACGTGCCAAGTACCCTTTATGGGCATCCAAGCCGTATTGACTAAATTTTGTCGCTTCCCCAAAGACAATCGGCAAAACCCCAGTCGCCATGGGATCCAGCGCCCCTGTATGACCTACTTTTTTGGCTTGAGACCACCGTTTTAAACGACTGACCACACCATTAGATGTCAAACCTTGAGGCTTATCCACAATGACGATCCCGTTTAGATCGCGACCCTTGTTGCGTTTACTCATCAGTCGTGTCGATCACTCTGTAATGCCTGATGGATTAGCGCGTTGATCCGCGCTCCCCGTTTGAGTGAATCATCGTAGTGAAATCTGAGATGAGGCACCTTGCGAACTTTCAGCGCTCGACCAAGTTCCATCCGAAGAAAAGTTGATGCCTCATTGAGGATCGTCAAACTTTCAATAATCTTCTCATCAGAGTCATCGGCAACTAACACGGTGATATGCACATCCGCATAGGACAGATCTTTGGATAGGTCAACAAAATTAAGCGTGACCATGCCAATACGAGGATCCTTTAATTCACGCTGGATGAGTAGAGCAAGATCCCGCTTGATCTGCTCACCCAATCGCTGAGTGCGACTAAATTCGGCCGGCATTAGATCTTCCGTGCAACCTCGCGAACATCGAACACTTCGATTTTATCGCCTGGCTTCACGTCCGAGTAATTCTTGACGCCGATGCCGCACTCGGTACCGTTCCGCACTTCGTTGACGTCATCTTTGAAACGACGAAGCGATTCAAGTTCACCTTCGTAAATCACGACGTTATCGCGTAGCACTCGGATTTTCCTGTTTCGGTAAACGATACCCTCAACCACCATACAACCAGCAATCTGACCGAATTTTGGCGAATTGAAGACATCACGTACTTCAGCCACACCGACAATTTCTTCACGCAATTCGGGCGCGAGAAGACCCGACATGGCGGCTTTCACATCATCAACGATGTCATAAATGACACTGTAATAGCGCAGCTCGATTCCATCGCGCTCAATGACCTGACGGGCGCCAGCATCCGCGCGGACATTGAAGCCCAAAACAATTGCGCCAGCAGACGACGCAAGCGTCGCGTCGGATTCAGTGATTCCGCCAACTCCCTGTGCAATTAAATTCACTCGCACTTCGTCTGTCGCGAGCTTAAGAAGTGCAGCTGATAACGCTTCAAGTGTGCCTCGCACGTCCGTTTTCAAAACGATATTGAGATTGGATACTTCACCGGCTTCCATATTGGCAAACATTTGCTCCAGCTTTTGCGCTTGCTGACGTTTGTGTTCAGCGTCACGAGTGCGCTCTGACCGGAATTCAGCAACTTCACGCGCTTTCCGCTCATTCTCAAGCACCATGAGCTCGTCGCCCGCATCCGGAGTTCCTGACAGACCGAGAATCTCAACAGGAATCGATGGGCCTGCTTTCTTAATTTGCTTGCCGTTTTCATCCACCAATGCGCGGACTTTACCGACTTGCTCACCAGCGAGAATGGCATCTCCAACTTTCAAGAGTCCATTTTGTACAAGCACTGTTGCGACGGGACCACGACCGCGATCAAGACGTGACTCAACAACGGTACCACGGGCTTGACCTTCGTGAACGGCGGTCAGCTCCAACAGCTCAGATTGCAATAACACCGCTTCCAAAAGCTCATCGATCCCTTGGCCCGTATGTGCGCTCACTGAAATAAATTGAACATCCCCACCCCAGTCCTCTGGAATCACCTCTCGGCTCGCCAGCTCGGTCTTTACACGGTCCGGATCTGCTTCTTCCTTATCAATTTTATTGACTGCCACGACGATTGGGACACCCGCTGCGCGTGCATGCTGAACCGCTTCTTCCGTCTGTGGCATGACGCCGTCATCAGCTGCAACGACAAGAATCACCACATCAGTGACCTGCGCACCACGTGCACGCATACTCGTGAAAGCCGCGTGACCTGGCGTATCGATAAACGTAATCATTCCGTTATCAGTGTCGACGTGATAGGCGCCAATGTGTTGGGTAATCCCCCCGGCTTCGCCAGCAGCGACACGCGATTTCCGAATTCTGTCAAGCAGCGATGTTTTCCCGTGGTCTACATGCCCCATCACCGTTACAACTGGTGCACGAGGCGCCCGCTCACCTTGAAGCTCTTGATAATCGTCGAGCACGGATTGCTCGAGGGCGTCGTCGGCGACAACTTCAATTTTATGCCCCATTTCCTCGACAACAAGCACGGCAGTGTCTTCATCCAGAACTTGGTTGATAGTGGCCATGACGCCCATCTTCATCAAAATTTTTATCAGTTCACCTGACTTCACAGCCATTTGGTTAGCCAATTCAGCGACGGTCACAGGCCCTGAAATCTTCACCTCGCGAATAATTGGCGCGGCTGGCTTTTCGAATTTATGCGAAGACAGCTCCTCAGCAGCTTTACCCGGTTTCCGTCGACCACGCATTTTGGGGCCACGCTCATCGTCTGTTGCAGCAATCTTGCCACGCTTATCATCCCGTTTGCCCGATGGCTTGCCATGACGCCGCGGTTCATCATCGTCGTTCGGACGATCACGGCGTGCATGTGGTTCTTTTTTGTGACGGCGGCCATCATCTTCTTTGAGCGGTGGTGGTGGCTCAACGACGGGCGCCTCAATGACTACTGCTTCAACAGGTGGCGCACTCTCTTCAACAACAGGCGCTTCTGCGGACACCTCAGTTTCAGCAACTTGCGCAGCCGCGTCGGCCTCGCGACGTACCCATTCTTCCGCTTCTTGCGCTTCGCGTAATTTCGCGTCCTCAATTTCACGCTGCTTTTCTGCTTCCGCAGTCAAATCTCGATGCACGTAGGTACGCTTTTTACGCACCTCAACATTCACAGCACCGGTACCTGCATTGATGGTGGAAGTCGATTTACGACGTAACGTGACTTTGGCAGGTTCCGCAGCGACTTTCGATTGTCCTGACCGAATATGTGCGAGGAGTTTCTGTTTCTCGTCATCAGTCACGACATCATCTTGCGATAATTTATCAATCCCAGCCCCCGCCATCTGAGAGAGTAATTGCTCAGCTGATATACCAACTAGTGTGGCCAGCTGCTTTACTGTTGTGTCAGACAAAACTTACTCCTGTTCGCTACTTTCTTCGGCTGATTCGTCAGCATCGTCTGCGAACCATGGTTCACGCGCTTTCATGATGAGAGTTGCTGCAGCAGCTTCATCCACTCCTTCGATTTCAGTCAATTCATCAACTGAAAGTTCGGCCAAGTCTTCCATGGTGCAAACTCCACGATCGGCGAGCTGATACGCAAGGCCTGGCGTCATCCCCTCCATCGTCAAGAGATCATCCTGTGGCTCACGTGTTTCATCGCCAGCAAGGGCGGCTGTCAACAATACATCACGTGATCGCGCTCTCAGCGTTTCCACCAGATCTTCATCGAATCCCTCGATTGAGAGCATCTCCTCAACAGGGACATAAGCCACTTCGTCAATCGAAGTGAACCCCTCTTCAACCAAAATGCGCGCTAATTCTGGATCCACATCAAGTCGAACCATAAACATATTCACAAGCTTTTCGGACTCAGCTTCCTGCCGCTCGACAGCCTGTTCCTCACTCATCACGTTGAGTTTCCAAGCGGTCAGCTCAGATGCTAATCGGACATTCTGACCACCGCGACCAATCGCTTGAGCTAGATTGTCATCAGTGACTGCGACATCCATCGACCGATTATCTTCATCCATCACAATTGAAGATACTTCCGCTGGCGCCATGGCATTAATCACGAGTTGCGCTGGATTGTCGTCCCATAAAACAATATCCACACGCTCTCCATTGAGCTCGTTAGACACGGCTTGCACGCGAGCGCCGCGCATACCGACGCAAGCACCCACTGGATCAATTCGTCCATCGTTGGTCTTAACAGCAATTTTGGCTCTCATTCCAGGATCGCGGGCAGCGCCGCGAATTTCGATGGTTTCCTCAGCGATCTCTGGGACTTCGATTTTGAATAGTTCGATCAAAAATTCAGGTGAATTACGAGATAGGATCAATTGCGGACCACGACCCTCGGTACGAATCTCCTGCAAAATCGCGCGGACTCGATCATTGACTCGAAAAATTTCGCGGCCGATCAAATTCTCACGTGGCATCAGTGCTTCGGCGGCACCTCCCAAATCCACAATCACCGAATCACGCGTTACTTTTTTGACTGTTCCGTTAATCAGGCTCAGCAGTCGACTTTCATAATCTGCAACAACTTTTTCGCGTTCAGCTTCGCGGACTTTTTGAACGATGACCTGTTTGGCGGTCTGTGCCTCGATGCGACCGAAGTCAACCGACTCAACTTCAATTTCGTATTCATCACCGACTTGAAGCCCGGTATCAATTTCAGCTGCTTCTTCAGTGGTCAGCTCTGAACCCAAGATGGCCAGATGGTCATCTGGTACAACAACCCAGCGACGAAAGGTGTCGTAATCCCCGGTTGCACGATCAATCGCAATACGAATATCTGCCTCTTCATCTTCATAACGCTTGCGCGTCGCTGTTGCCAACGCCTGCTCGATTGCTTCAAATACGATCCCCTTTGGAATCCCCTTTTCATTTGAAAAGAGTTCAACTACTTGAAGGATTTCCTTACTTCCCATCTTTGCTTCCGCCTACCTGTGTGACATCAGTCACCACCAATTGACCTCGTTCTATATGCTCTGCTGGGAATTCATATTCTGTATCCCCGGTTTGCAAAAGCACTGCTTGATTCTCGACACCAGCAATGACGCCAGAATAATTTTTACTGCCCTCAAAAGGGACTTTAAGTTTGAGTTTGATTTGAAAACCAATAAATCGCGCAAAATGCTCAAGCCGATATAACACACGTTCGATTCCTGGCGATGACACCTCAAGGGTGTATCGCTCAGGGAGTGGGTCTTCAACATCTAGAATACGCGAGACCTGCCGACTCACGGCCTCGCAATCATCAACTGTCACTGGACGATCGGGATGGTCTATCACCAGGCGTAAGGTCGACCGGTTTGCTCTGCCAATAATTTCAATCGCCCACAACTCCAGATCAAGCGCAGTGACACTTGGTCCAAGAAGCTCTGTCAGTTGCTGTTGCTTCGGTGTCATTTCCAACCGCCAAAAACAAAAAAACCCCTAATGGGGTTCACGGCCTGCGTATTCTCTTCTCACAGCACTTGGCGAAACGCAAATCCTACCAAGGCCCCCTTGCAAAAAGCCGCGATAGTATGACGGAGACGTTTTTGTAAATCAATCGTTAAGCTCGAGCGATTCGATCGACCGTACAGCGCTCTCCTGCGGGACATAATAGATTACGAAGCACTTTGTCTGAACGCTCGATCAGACCATCGCAGTCACCGAGCGTTGGATAGGGTCTGAAATTCCACATTTTGGAACTCCGCATAAAACGGACAATACCGATTGGAGAACCTTGACGAAAAACCTCGAAACTCCGTCGGCCGAGTCGTTTGATTGTGAGCATTACGAGAACCCCTTATCGCCAGATAAAATTCTAATCTAAGTATCACCACCAATTTTTTCAAACCTTGGTGGTATTAGACGGCTTCGCACCCGCAAAAGAGTGCGGTGATGCTAGCCCAGATGATCGATAATCACTGAAACCCAGAGAACCCCGGCAAGAATCAGCGCCACAAACACCGCTGCAGAACCTAAGTCTTTCGCCCGACCGGAAAGCTGGTGTGGTTCATCACCCACACGATCTACAACCGCCTCAATCGCTGAGTTGAGGAGCTCAACAATGACAACAAGTAATAAGCACGATATCAGCATGCCAACCTCAACAGGATCACGTCCGAGCCAGAAAGCGAAGGGAATCAGGGCGCCCGTTAAGACGATCTCCTGACGAAAAGCAGACTCATACTTCCATGCAGCCCGAAATCCTTTTGCAGAATATCCAGCCGCCTTAATGATACGTGTCAGACCCTGATAACCGGGCTTCGCCATTGAATTCTCCATCCGATGTCAAAAAACCATAGGATACAGATCAATTAAAAGCTAGGGGGATAACGGAGATATTAAAAATGGTGCCGAAGGCCGGACTTGAACCGGCACGAGCTGCGCTCACTACCCCCTCAAGATAGCGTGTCTACCAATTCCACCACTTCGGCAAGAGATAAGCAGATTAATGATCTGCGCCTAAAAAATCAAGAAATCAGTCGACCGTTTTCGGTGCAACGGGCTCCTGAATCACAGATTGTTCACCTTGAGCTGGCACTTCCGGCAGGCCAAAAGTACCGACCGCTTCGGCTTTTTGCTTTGCAATCACCGCCAACGCAAGGCTCGTGGCAAAGAAAAGAGCAGCCAAACCCGCCGTCAGTTTGACCAGGAAACTTCCTGCGCCCGCCGAACCGAAGACTGTCTGCGAAGCGCCACCGCCGAAAGAGGCACCGGCGTCAGCACCCTTTCCTTGTTGGATCAAAACGAGGCCAATGACAGATGCCCCGATCAATACATGCACAATTAAAAGGATCGTTTCCATTATTTCCGTTCCCATGCAGCAACAATCGCTGCAAATTTATCTGCTTTTAAGGAGGCCCCGCCGACCAGAGCACCCGAAACACCTTCAGCTGAAAACACTTTATCAGCCGATTCCGGAGAAACACTCCCTCCGTATAAAACTAACGCATCTGCTCGACCGACCACATCACGAACAGTCGCGTGCATCTCTGTGATATCAGCACGCGTCGCGGATAAACCAGATCCAATCGCCCAAACAGGCTCATAAGCGATCACAATACCGCTCACATCCAAACCTGCTGTCAACAACGGTTTCAATTGTTGGGCAACCACATCGAGCGCGCGACCAGACTCACGCTCCTCTCGAGTTTCGCCGACACAAAATACTGGAAACATGCCAGTCTCGAGCACCGCTGCAACCGCTGGCAATAAGCTTTCTGATGTTTCACTAAAGCGTGCTCGTCGCTCCGAATGGCCTAAAATCGCCATTGAGCAACCAGCATCATGAGCCATATCCGCGTTGATACACCCGGTTTGCGCCCCAAATTGATCGCCAATACAGTCTTGGGCGCCAAGTAGAATCGATGAACCATCTAGGACGTGCGCGATCGGATCAATCCATAATGCAGGCGGACAAATGCCGACACGAGTTGCAGGTTGATGCGCAATACCCACAACAGCGTCGGCTAATGCAATTGCATCAGCTCGGGCGGTATTCATCTTCCAGTTTCCGATAATCATCGATAACTCTTTCTTCTGGAGGCGCGTACGTTAGCTGATTGAGGCGACTTTTTCCACCGATCTTGCAATCTGCTCAGCGCAATCCTTGACTTCGATCGCGTTAACACCTTCGACCATCACCCGAACCACGGGTTCTGTCCCACTTGGACGTAACACGACCCGACCAGAATCACCCAACTGCGATTCGACAGTATGGACCACATCTTTCACCAGTTGATGATCCAAATGGTCACGGGAAACAAGTGGGACGTTGATGAGGATTTGTGGATGCTTTGTCATGCCATGACGCGCTTGACTCAATGTTTGCCCAGACAGCAACAGTGCATTGACGACCTGAAGTGCGGCCACCAGTCCATCCCCGGTCGATGTTAGGTCAGAACAAATAATGTGACCAGATGTCTCGCCACCCAATGTCCACTGGCGCTCCTCCATTGCCTCAATCACATAACGGTCGCCCACGCTAGTTCGTACAAATGGAACTTGCATATCAGCCAACGCTTTTTCGAGGCCTAGATTTGTCATTATAGTCCCAGCGACACCACCATCCATGCGGCCACACTGATGTCGAGAAGCCGCGATGATGTATAAAATCTCGTCGCCATCAACAAGCGCACCGGTTTCATCGACCAAAACCACTCGATCAGCGTCGCCATCAAGCGCGATACCGAGGTCAGCTTTGGTTGAAACGACGGCCTCAATCAAGGCATCAGGTGCTGTCGACCCAACCCCATTGTTGATGTTCAGTCCATCGGGAGTCACACCAATCGCCTCCACTGTTGCACCGAGCTCTCGAAGCACTTTGGGTGCGACTTGATAGGCCGCACCGTTCGCACAATCGATGATCACCTTCAATCCTGAAAGGTCTGCACCGGGGCGTAACGTATGCTTACAAAATTCGATATACCGACCAGCAGCAGCATCCGCTCGGGAGGCACGGCCCAATAGCGGTCCATTCACAGTGGTTAAGGGCTCATCAAGCAGTCGCTCAATTTCATGCTCTACGTCATCGGGAAGTTTGGTTCCGTTCTTGTCAAAGAACTTGATGCCGTTATCTTCATAGCCATTGTGACTTGCGCTGATCACAATCCCACCCTCAGCTGAGAATGTCCGCGTCAAATATGCAATAGCAGGGGTTGGCATCGGTCCAAGCATTACAGGATCCACACCAGCCGCGATTAAGCCAGCCTCGAGCGCGGTTTCAAACATATAACCGGAGAGCCGGGTATCCTTTCCGATCACGACCTTAGAGCGGCCAGTATGTCCCTGACGGACTGTTTGACCGAATGCCCAACCGAGCTTGAGTACAAATTCAGCAGTGATGCATCCCTCACCAACTCGGCCTCTGACACCGTCTGTTCCGAAATACTTTCGACTCATATTTATTGCATTCCCTGCGTTAACGTTTGCATCACAGCCATTGCATCGCGCGTCTCAGCAACATCATGAACCCGCAAAATTGCAGCGCCCTGCGACGCTGCAACAGCTGCTGCCACCGCGCTCCCGGTGACACGTTGCTCGACTAGACGGCCGGTCATATCACCAATCATGGTCTTTCGAGAGACCCCAACTAGCACAGGATATCCGCTTTGAATAAAGCGATCCAAACTCCTGAAAAGAGCGACATTGTGCTCAAACGTCTTCCCAAATCCGAAGCCCGGGTCAAGCAACAGCTGATCTGTGGTCAAACCTGCATCTCGGCAGACATCAACACGTGTCATCAACCACTGATACACATCGTCCACAGCATCACCATAGGTTGGCTGATATTGCATCGTCTGTGGCGTACCTTGCATATGCATCAGACAC
>CAJWFL010000009.1:0-29566 GCA_913031455.1 uncultured Gammaproteobacteria bacterium | reverse complement strand
TCTCAGTCGAATCTCTCATCGACTCAGTGATAAACTAGTATTTTGACAGGATGGATTCCATGAGTACTCGTCTTCGTTTTTCGTATTCAGACCTTCATCAAACGATTGCTGATGGCGTCCAGAAAATCATTGCAAGCGACTTCCAGTTTGATGTTATTCTGGCAATCGGTGGTGGCGGTTTTATTCCAGCGCGGATTCTTCGCACCTATATTGAAAAACCGCTGATCGCCATTTCACTCGCTCGCTATCATCCAGACGAACCGCCATCTGATGTCCCGCATAAAATTCAATGGGTTGAAGGCGTCAACAATATGATCACTGGTAAGCGGGTGTTGTTAGTTGACGAGGTCGATGACGAGCGTACGACGCTTGCCTTTGCGATTGGAGAACTGCTGTCAGAGAACCCGGCGGAGATCGGCGTGTTCGTGATGCATAACAAGTTAAAAACGAAAAAAGCTGAGTTTCCAGACGCCGTTCAACACGTATTTGTTGGCAAAGATATCGAAGATGTTTGGGTTGATTATCCCTGGGATGCGCGCGATATCGTTCAACATGAACGTGATGCCGCCAAGGGTGGAGTGCTCGAGGTTGATGAAGCCGAAGCAAAGGCTGCGTATCGCAACTAACGGCTAACGTGAGAGCCCCTTAAACCAGGGGTCTGACGGCAAACTCTGGAACCAGTATCGCCTGATGACAAAGGCAATCAATGTCAGCACCGCGGTTAATAGAATATAGAGAATCGCGGCTCCGCCATAGACCCACAAATCGTAACTTCTTGAAAAGACAGTTCTCGCATGGCCCATCAAATCTAACACCGTGATGGTGCTGACAAGTGCACTCGCTTTCAGCAGCAGGATGCCCTCATTAGCCAGAGCAGGCCAAGATGCGCGAAGTGCCTGCGGAAATAAAATTTTGAAGAAGGTCTGTCGAGCACTGAGTCCAATGGACTGTGCGCCCTCAAGTTGTCCTTGCGGCAGATTTCGGATTGCGCCAATTAAAATATTGGTTTGGTAAGCAGCTGAATTGAGCGTGAGAACGATGAGTCCGACCCACCATCCGCTACTGAGGAACAGCCAAGCGGCTGAATCACGAACGAACTCGAATTGAGCAAGCCCATAATAGATGAGCCATAACTGAATCAGGATCGGCGTTCCCTGAAAGACATAAACATAGCCGGTGATGGGTACTTGGATAAATGGGGAGCCAATTGTCAGCAGCTTGGCAAGTGATCTGGCCAACAGGAAGGCTAGGATGAGCGCCAAGAGGACCAACTCAAAGGTCGTAAATAAGCCATCAACAAAACGAGGACAATGAGGTCCGATCGAATTCGGAAGCATGGACTCCACGGGTCCACAGACTGATTTACCGATGTGGTAGTGCCATCCTTTGAACCAAAAATATGTGGACTTCAATAAGCCTTCGATCATCAGTTCAGTCCCACTATCGCCACACGACTTTCAAGCCGATCTTTCACACGATTACTCACCCAAGTCATGACCAGGTAAAGACCGGCGGCGGCTAGGAAGAAAATGAAGGGTTCGCGTTCAGTCTCGCCGGCGACTTTTGCGGTTCTTAGGAGTTCGTCAAAAGCAATGACTGCGACCAATGATGTATCTTTGAGTAGGACAAGCCACAGGTTTGTCAAACCAGGTAATGCATAGCGCCACATCAGTGGAAGGTGGACTCGTCTGATTATTTGCCATTGAGACAGTCCGAGTGCACGCGATGCTTCAATCAATCCCCCAGGCACTGCCCAATAAGCACCCTTGAATACTTCGGACGCGTAGATTCCGAAAATCAGGCCCAGACCAAGCGCGCCTGCCCAGAATTTTGGCGTTGAAACGGTCAGAGGGATTTGCAGCGCACTGAATAGTGCATTGAGCACAAGATCAAGGCTAAAAAAGACGATTAAGATCACCAGGAATTCTGGTGTACCTCTAAATAAGAGCGTTAGTCCGTTAGCAACACCGCGTAATAGCAGGTTCGGCTGAATCTTTAAGATGGCCAGTTTGCCCCCGATAAGGAGACCAACGAGCACTGAAGCAACCGCTAAGCTTACCGTCATCAGTGCGCCGAGGAGCAGTTCATCTCCCCAGCCGGATGCGCCGATGGTGAGTTTGCTCAGAGTCTCCACGAGAGCGGTGGGGACTTGCATCCCCACACAGTATCAATAGATATCAGCAGAAAAATACTTGGCGTTGATCTCTGCATACTTGCCGTTCGCACGGATTGCATCGATTGCATTGTTCAGTGCCGCTTTCAGATCACCTTCACCTTGGCGGATCCCGATACCGATTTGGTCATTGATATCAATTTTATCGCCTGCAAGCTCGTAACCTGAATTCTCTTTGAGCCAATCCATCGCAGGATAGATATCAGACACCATCGCATCCAATCGACCCGCTGAAAGGTCGGCGTAAGCAGCAGTTTGCGTATCATACAACTTGACATCTGCCTGCCCCATCAAATTATCTTCAGCCCATTGAGAGGCCAGGGTTGAACGCTGTGCCCCAACAGTTTTGCTGGCCATATCCTGAGTACCAGCGGCCTGACCTTTGGGTACAATGACGGCCAGATAATTTGAATAGTACCGATTGGTGAAATCAATCGTCTGTTTACGCTCATCAGTGATCGACATTGATGCAATGATTGCGTCGTACTTATTTGCGACGAGTGCCGGAATGATCCCATCCCAGTCTTGGGCAACTAATTCACAATTTGCTTTCATCTCTTCGCAAAGAGCCATTGCGATATCGACATCGAAACCGATGAGATTGCCATTGGCATCAATACCGTTAAACGGAGGATAGGCACCTTCGGTCGCAATGCGTAATGGATCAGGAATACCTGCTGCCAATGATGCCGACGCGACTGCGCTGAATACAACAGATGTAAGAAGTTTTTTTATCATGGTTGTGCTCCTTTTTTGTAGTGGCTCGGATGATATCAGATTTCACCAAGTGCCTTTGCTGGCCATTGAAATCCACGGTTCGGCCGGTGCAAGTGCATCGCCCGCTTGTAAAAGTTCAATCGAAATCCCGTCGGGACTTCGAACAAACGCCATGTGTCCATCACGAGGCGGCCGATTGATGGTGACTCCGAGCTTTTGTAAGTGGTCACAGAGCCCGTAAATATCATTGACCCGGTACGCGAGATGACCGAAATTCCGGCCACCGGTGTATTCCTCTGGATCCCAGTTGTAGGTCAACTCAATGAGTGGCGCCTTGTGCTGTTGCGCACTACTCAAATCATCGGGTGCCGCTAAGAACACCAGCGTAAATCGTCCCTGATCACTGTCATAACGACGAGTTTCTACTAATCCCAATCCATCACAGTAGAACCGTAATGAGGCGTAAAGATCGGTGACTCGGATCATGGTGTGAAGGTATTGCACAAAGCCTCCAAATTTTTTTAAAAATCACTTTTATTTGTTCAAGATAAGGCGCATAAAGCAACCTTAGGTTACTACAGAAGTCGAATGCCATGCGTATTATCTTTACCGGTTTATTGTTGATGTCGTCGCAATCGTTATGGGCTGCCGGCATCCCCGTTTACGTCGATCAAGCAACAACGAGCGAGGTGCAGACTGGGACAAACGTATCTGGTCGTGTGGTTGCCGGTGTGATTCATACGTTGTCCGCTGAAGTGGCAGAAACGGTTTCGACCATGAACGTTCTCGTTGGAGACTCTGTGAAGGCGAATGAGGAACTCGCGCGTCTCGATGACACTGAAATTCGTAACCAGTTGAGGAGCCTTAAGGCCCGGAAAACCTATCTGATGGCTCATCTCGCTTTGTTGGAACAGCGAAAAATAGTTCGTGAGCAACAACTGACTCGTGCCGAGAGCTTGAACACCAGAGATTTACTGACACGCGACGTAACCGAGCAAGCGGAACTCAATGTGATCCAGATGGAAAGCGATCTTGTGAAAACGCGTTATGAACTGGATGAAGTGAATATCCAAATAACAGATGTTGAACGTCAGTTGAGACAAACTCGCATCGCTGCTAAGACTGCTGGTCGCGTGATTACGATCAACGTGACCGAGGGCCAGTACGTAAAACCAGGTGATCAATTGTTTCGATTATTGCCTGATTTAGGCATCGAAGTTGAAGCTGAAGTCAGGCCTGAGGCTTATAACTCGATGTCAATTGGACAGATTATTTCCGGGACCCTGCGCAACGCCTCCTATGATTTGAAAGTTCGCGCATTAATTGCAGAACAAAATCAACGAACTGGCTCGCGATTAATTCGCTTGCAGTTTGTGAGCCCACCTATGGGCCATTTTGTGCTCGGAGAATCCATTGACCTCACTTTGCCGATTGGCAAGACCGCAGAAAGGATCACGATAGCGAAAGATGCTGTGATTCCGAGTCGAGGTGGGCATCGAGTTGTGGTCATTGTTGATGGCAAAGCGGAACCACGCCGTGTTGAACTTGGCGCGGGTTTTGGCGACCGGATTGTGGTAACACAGGGTATTGAAGCGGGTGAGCTTGTCGTAACTCAAGGCCAAGATGGCTTACGCAAAGGACAAGACGTCAGTATCGTTGGAGACCAATCGTGAACGGCCTGATACGCAGTGCTATCGCACATCCGATCGGGGTATTGGCGGTTGTGCTATCGATGATTTTATTTGGCGTCGCATCACTTCAAACAATCCCAATTCAAATGACGCCTGATATCGACAAACCGATTCTTCAAGTACGTGTGAGCTGGCCTGGTGCATCACCTAAAGATGTAGAGCAGGAAGTCGTTCTTCGGCTCGAGCGCGAATTGACTGGACTTTCGGGTGTACAGAGTGTTCAAAGCGACAGTCGTCGTGGCCAGGCTCGGGTCACTTTGACCTATGGCGTCGGTCAGGATATGGATGCAGCTCTAGTAAAGCTTCTTGGTCAATTGGCCCGAGTCTCTGGTCTACCAAGTGATGCAAAGCAACCTGAAGTTCGGACATCGAATTCGGATGATTCACCGATCGCGAGAATGGCGCTGGTTGCTCAAGATGGGGTTGAGATTGACATCGATACACTTGGTCAATTTGTTGATACCGTCATTCTTGAACCGCTCAGTCGAATCAGCGGTATCGCTGAAGTGACCTCAAGGGGTGGCGCAGCTCGCGAAATACGGATTGCCCTTGATATCGATCGCGTTGCTGAATTTGGGCTATCGATTGCTGAAGTAGCGGATGCCATTCGTGCGTCGTCCGCTGAGGTGACAGCGGGAGAGATCACAGAGGGTAACCGCAGTTTTACGCTGAGGACGGAGGCAATCAGTTATACACCGGACACCGCTAAAGAGCTTGTTGTTCGGACCGATCTTCGCGATGGTCGTATCTTCAATGTCAAGCTGTCAGACATTGCTGATATTGAGCTGGGATATAAGACGCCAAGTAGTTTCCGTCGGCTGAATGGCAAGCCGGCAATTACCTTTGCGGTGCTCAGAGAACCTGCCTCGAATGTTGTCACGACACTCGAACGACTCAAAAACGAAGTCGATGCGTTAAACGCGGGCGTGCTTGCTGAGCAAGGGCTCGATTTACGTGTTGTTTATGATGAAACTGTGTATATCGGATCAGCGCTGGATCTGGTTCAAAGCAACATCATGATTGGCGGTATTTTGGCGATCGTGGTTCTCTTGACCTTTTTACGCGCGTTAGCGCCAACGGCAATTGTGATGATCGCGATCCCGGTGTCGATCATCTCGACCTTTGTGGTGATCGCAGGACTTGGTTTATCAATTAACGTGATCTCGCTTGCCGGGCTAGCATTTGCTGTCGGGATGGTTGTTGATGCATCCATCGTGAGCCTTGAGAACATTTACCGACTGAAACAGTTTGGTTTTCCTACTTTGAAGGCCGCTTATTGGGGAGCGCGCCAGGTTTGGGCGCCAATCTTGGGTTCAGCACTGACAACGGTTGTTGTCTTTATCCCAATCTTGATATTAGACCTCCCGGTCGGTCAGCTTTTCAGAGATATTGCAGTCGCTATCAGTGCATCGGTCATTGTGTCTGTGATTATTTCAGTGACCGTGATTCCAGCCCTAGCGTCTTGGTTGATTAAAAATGTGCAACGTTTTGATCAGCAAACTCGCATTCCAGTGATCGATACGCTGGCTCGAGGGTTTAAGCACTTGGTACTGTCGTATTGTCGGGTTGTTGTGCGATCAACGGCTGGAGGATTAGTGGTTGTCTTTGCCCTGATCGCAGGCTCGGTCGCGACTCTCATGATGATGCCGCCGTTAGATTATTTGCCCGATGGCAACAGAAACTTTGTATTTGGACGCATCTCAGTCCCACCTGGCTACACCCGCGAAGCCACCGTCAATTTTGCGCAGTCGATGGAAGATGTCGCCCGCCCACTCTGGGAAAATCCCAATCCAGAAAAGCTTCCGCATATCGATCGCTTTTTCTTCGTTGCCTACAACGGAGGTGCCTTTGCTGGTGCTGCGACAGAAGATGCAGGACGAATTCGCGAGCTGATTCCAGTGTTATCTGAACCAGTGGCCAAAGCGCCAGGAGCCCGTGCCTTTGTGACCCAAGCGTCGTTGTTTGGTCGGTCAGTTGGAGGGTCACGTGGCATTTTGATCGATGTACTCGGACCCGACTATGAAACAGTTGAACCTGCCTTCCGCAGTATTAGACGACAAGTCAGCGAGTTATTTCCGAGGAAAGCCGGCCACCAAATCCGTGTTCGACCGTCAGCAAATGCGGTGGGCCCCGAGTTGGTTGTTAGGCCAGATCGCGATGCACTGGCTCGAGCCGGCGTTTCTGCACGAGATTTTGCACAAGCTCTCGATGTATACAACGATGGCATTCTGGTCCGAGAGATACCACTGGGTGGAGAGTTGGTTGAATTAGTCTTAACAACCAAGACTCGAGAGACTTCGAAAATCGAAGATATTGCGGATATTCCGGTGATCGCTCGAGACGGATCTCTGGTGAAGGTCGGTCAAGTTGCCGAGGTATCGATCGAGTCGGCGCCGAATCAATTATTACGAAAAGCCGGTCGTCGTGCTGTGACGATCGAATTACGCCTGCATGAGTCGATTCCATTGGAAACAGCTATTGCTGAAATCAATGAAAAGGTCGTGAATCCATTCAATATCAATTCGAAAAATGGCGTCAGACTCGCGCTGTCAGGAGCTGCTGATGAGCTATCAAAGGCCTGGACTGCGATGCAAACGAACGTTGTTTTAGCGGTCGCTGTGATTTACCTACTATTGGTGATTTTATTAAAAAGTTTCGCCTTGCCGCTCGTCATTCTCGTTACTGTGCCAATCGCAGCAACCGGCGGAATTCTTGGATTAGCCTTATTGAACCTATATATGGATCAGCCATTGGATATGTTGACGATGCTCGGCTTTATTATCCTCACGGGTGTGGTCGTCAACAATGCGATCTTAATGGTTGAGCAAACGCTATGGCACATCCAACATGATGCAATGGATCCAGTTGCTGCAATTCTGGAAGCGACCAGTAATCGGATTCGTCCAATATTTATGTCGACACTAACGAGTCTTTTTGGTTTATTGCCGTTGATTGTTTTCCCAGGAGCAGGCTCTGAATTGTATCGAGGAATTGGGATTGTAGTGTTTAGCGGTCTGCTTTTATCGACCGTTTTGGCTCTGTTTTTCATTCCACCATTGATGGCTGTTTTGATGAAACGATACAAACCAGGCTCACCGATCGGTGATATGACCGAAGAGATGACAGCACCTCTTTCTCAAACTGCCTGACGAGACGCTCGAGATTCGATAGAATCTCGGGCTTTTAAACTTCACCGAGACCATGCATGGAAATAAATGCCCGTAATACACTCATGGCCGACCTTAAAGCGCGTACCGACGTGCTGAGGGGGTATCTTTGACTGTACAGCAAAGCGCGAACGACTCGACGAAGTCAATTTAGAGCTCGAAGATCCAAATGTTTGGAATGATCCAGCCAAAGCACAAGCACTTGGTCGCGAGCGCGCAAGCTTGGAAGCTGTCGTCGAGACGATTGATGAGTTGGATCAAAGTCTTGCCGACCAGACTGAGCTAACGGAAATGTTACTTGAAGAAGGCGACCAAGATGGACTCACCGAAGTCGATGAAGAACTTGAGCATTTAGAAATCTTGGTTGCTGGACTTGAGTTTCGCCGAATGTTTTCTGGTGAAGCTGACAGCAATAATTGTTATCTCGATATTCAGGCGGGTTCAGGAGGCACTGAAGCGCAAGATTGGGCGAATATGCTACTTCGCATGTATCTCCGCTGGTCGGAGAAAAAAGGGTTTAAGGTTGAGGTCGTCGAGGTTTCAGAGGGTGAGGTTGCAGGAATCAAGAGTGCGACGATTCATGTGAAAGGCGAATATGCCTTCGGCTGGCTGCGGACAGAGACAGGCGTCCACCGATTGGTTCGTAAGAGTCCTTTTGACTCCGGCGCGCGGCGCCATACGTCATTCTCTTCAGTTTTTGCCTCGCCTGAAATCGATGACAACGTGGAAATTGAAATCGATCCATCTGACCTTCGCATCGATACCTACCGGGCATCAGGAGCCGGAGGTCAGCACGTGAACAGAACAGATTCTGCGGTACGGATTACCCATGAACCGAGTGGAATTGTGGTGCAATGCCAAAGTCAGCGTTCACAGCACCAGAACAAGGATTTTGCGATGAAACAACTTCGCGCTAAGTTGTATGAACGTGAGATGGATGCGAGACGTGCTGAAGCCCAAGCCCTTGAGGACTTAAAGGCAGATATTGGCTGGGGTAGTCAGATTCGTTCTTATGTCTTGGATTCAAGTCGAATTAAGGATTTGAGAACGGGCGTTGAGACCTCCAACACGCAATCCATGTTGGATGGCGCGTTAGATCCATTTATTGAAGCAAGTTTGAAGCAGGGACTGTAATGACTGGTCACACCACTCCAGAGATCGAAGTCGATGAAAATCAATTGATCGCTGAGAGACAGAAAAAACTATCTCTGATCCGCGATGCCGAGGGACCCACCTTTCCGAACGACTTCAGACGGAGCCACTTAGCACTTGATCTAGCGCAAATGTACGGGTCTGACGATAAAGAGACCTTGGCTGAGAAGGGGTTGGAAGTCGCTGTCTGTGGTCGTGTGATGTTACGTCGAATCATGGGAAAAGCGAGCTTCTTAACGATTCAAGATGCCAGTGGGCGTATCCAACTTTACGCTCGTAAAGCGGATCTTCCTGAAGGCGTTTATGACGACTTTAAGACCTGGGATCTGGGTGACATTGTTGGTGGCCGGGGGACCTTATTTAAAACCAATACCGGAGAGTTATCGGTTCACTTGACCGAGATTCGGTTACTCACCAAATCATTGCGTCCTCTGCCAGATAAACATAAAGGCCTGACGGATACAGAGCAGCGTTATCGACAGCGCTACGTTGATCTCATGACCAATGATGAGACACGTCACGTTTTTACCTTGCGTTCAAAGGTGATCGCAGCGATTCGTCACTTTTTTGAATCACGCGATTTCTTGGAAGTCGAAACACCGATGTTGCAAATGATCCCCGGTGGGGCAACGGCGCGCCCTTTTGTCACCCATCACAATGCACTTGATATCGATATGTACCTCCGAATTGCGCCGGAATTGTACTTGAAGCGCCTGGTTGTTGGTGGATTTGAGCGGGTATTTGAGATTAACCGCAACTTTCGCAATGAGGGGCTGTCGACCCGTCATAACCCAGAATTCACGATGCTCGAATTTTATTGGGCCTATGCGGATTATCGTGATTTGATCGCGACCACTGAAGTGCTGCTACGCGAAGTCGCACACAATGTGTGTGGTAAAACCGTTTTCACGCTGGAAGACGGCTCACAAGTCGACTTGAAAGAGTCATTCCATACGTTGACGGTCAAAGAAGCAATTTTGAAGTATTGCGATCAAACAACAGATGCCATCCTCGATGATCTGGCACAAGCGACAATGCTCGCCCAATCATTAGGACTGAAAGTTGAATCTCCGTGGGGTCTCGGCAAAGTACAGATTGAGATTTTTGAAGCGGTCGCTGAAGAACAATTGATGCATCCAACATTTATCACCGAATATCCGGCTGAAGTAAGCCCGCTTGCACGACGTAATGATGAGAATCCGTTTGTCACCGATCGATTCGAATTTTTCATCGGTGGACGGGAACTTGCGAATGGGTTTAGTGAGCTCAATGATGCGGAAGATCAGGCGCAACGTTTCCGCGAACAAGTTGCGCAAAAAGCTGATGGCGATGATGAAGCAATGTTCTATGACGATGATTATTTGCGAGCGCTTGAATATGGGTTGCCGCCAACGGCTGGAGAGGGCATTGGTATTGACCGGCTTGTCATGTTTTTAGCTGAGCAGCATTCGATTCGTGATGTCATTCTTTTCCCAGCGATGCGTCCGCAGGGATAACCAGAGTCTGGTCATCGGCGAACCATCGCTGTTGATTTGTTCGCTTCTTTCTCGATGGTGAGTTGATGAATCCGTGGATCGCACATCTTGAAAATCAGGATTTGAAATGGATCGTAGACCATGGTCAAGGGGTCTATTTGGATCCAGGGATCGATGTGTATTTCCCGAAGCCGACATTGATCCTTGATGGACAACTCGAGTGTCGAGGTCATGTTCGGGCTAGTGGTGCATTACTGGGAATTTCAGAATGGTATCTTGAGGTGGAGCGAGGTGCGCTTTGGAGTCTCATTACACCCGTTTGGGCACTCGAGTTACCACTGACCCGTCAACATCGAACGGCCTGGAGTGTTGCGATTGCTGTTGCCATGTCCGCTGAAATTCGGCTTGCACAACCTGATGCCCGCGGCCTTGCTGATGTGGAAGCTGCCCGTTTGAAATTCCGGTATGTTGTGAGTCAGTTAGAGACCACTTTATGAGGGACCAAAGTGGCTGAAGAAACCCGCCAATCGGCGACAGACAGTTTAGGATTACCTCGCCGGATGTGGTGGTTGTGGCCATTTGTTGTTCTATTGATTGTGATCTGGGCAATCAGTCTGTGGGCAGTTCGGGTCGCAGGTACGCAAACTACGCTTGGTGTTGTGACCTCACACCGTGGGCTTGGCAATACCGCACAGGCCGAAGTCGCACTATTCGTCCCCTCGACTATTCGATCACGTGGACTGGGTGAGCGCGTTGATGTGGCATGCCAAGACGTGACACTCATCGGTCAGGTGTATACCGAGTCGGGCGATATGTTGTCTGTTCAAGATATTCGCGACTGGGTTGGAAGCCGATTATTGGCAGAGCGGTTGTTTAATCAAGGTGTTCGATTACAACAGGTCGTTACCGAGTCAGATACGAATATCCCGGCGCCGGGTGAACATTGTGACGTGACGTTGATTAGTGGGCGTGTTCGTCTCATTGATCTGTTGGGCCGTAGCTTAAACCCATGACAGCGACCTTGGATGGCTTTATTGCAACCGGGGCGACTTTTGAAGCGGTCGCCGATCAAGCTGAATCACTCGGATATCAGTTGAGAGAACGTCGCTTAAAGCCGCCAGTTTCTGGATCTATTTTTGTCGATCAAGATGGCCTCCTGCAGCGTGTACGTTATCAGCTCTTTGGTTGGGTGATGAGTATTGATGGCGACTCTAAAATCCATCTCATTCGGTGGAGAAAGGCGTTTGCGGTCGGCGGATACGTGCTTGAGCCTGAGGTCGCCGATTATCGACTGACCATACAATGGCTCGCCTTGACGTTAGTGGTCCTCGCACGATTACTGCTCGTGCTCCTAGTTAGCATTCTCGGTCAGGTGAATGATTTATCGTTGACTCCGCTTTGGATTTTAGCAGCCCTCATTTTGGCTTCGACGACTTACACTTCAATCACATTAATTCACAGATCGCAGTGGCGAGACCTTGAAGCAGCTTTAGATGCGATGGCACCTGATTGGATTCCCAGACTGTCCAGAGATGTTGGTGGCCGTATCCTCGCATGTTGCACGGTTCTCGGCATGTTGATGCTTGACAGTGTCATGCACTTGTCCGCATCAATTTGGGTGGTGGGGCTTGGTTTCTTATTTCTTGATCTGATGCCAACACGTCATTTCAAACAAGCGCGAGCGATTACACAGAAACCTCGGGTTCGGATCGAACGAGAGCCAAGAAAAATGATGGATGAGTTGCTCGAGCTACTTCACATCAAAGGCTCGGGAGTACACGTATTAAGGACTCGGGTTCCAGAGATACTCTTGCGTGCGAGCGAAGAACTGGTTCGTCAAGGCCAACCAATTACTGTTCTAGGTCCAGAATCTGAGTTTTGGCCAGGTACCCTGAGGAGTAACTTTGCCTGGGATGCGAGTGATGAAGGTGAATACCATTTCGCTAATTTGATGGAATTGATTGGCATGACTCATTGGCGAGAACGTTTCGGTGATTCACTCAATTATCAAATCGGACCCCACAATCAAGGTCTCTCATCCTCAGAGGCAGCCGCGTTGGCAGTCGCTCGTGCACTGGCACAAGGTGCGGAAACTCTAATTTTGGTTGATGCGTTAGCGCCTCTGTCGGCTGATCGGCAAATGGAACTACTGAATCGATTAGGTTTTGCGAATTGTCGGATTTTTGTATTTTCCAGCGTGTCTGACTTATGGGAAGGTGATGTCATTGAGCTCGACTGAAACACAGGTCTTCGAGCTCGCAGCCGGCAATGTTTCAGCAGGCCTTGCTAGAGACCGGTTATGGCAAGTCAAAGAAGGTGAGGCGAGACTCCGTCTTCTGATTTCAGACGATGAAATTGGAACCATGCCAGTTCCTGAATCGGGTTGGTTCCTGGTTCCTGAGTCACGGTATTTACGTATTCAATTAATCGCAGACACAGCGATCTCATTTGAAAGTCGGCTCCCACTCAGTCTGATCCCGCGACTTGGTGATCTTGGACGTCACCAGTTGATTCAACCCATTCGTCAGATGATGTCTGTCGCAGGCGTTGATGATGGTCTCATCGACTGGAGCGTGAAGTTAGCGCAACCCACATTCCGGTCTTGGTTCGGGGAGTCATTGGATCAGTCGATTAGACTCGCTCAACCAATGTCGCCCGATATTATGACGCCACTGATCGCTGATCATGTGCCGCGAACAATGTTGGAGCAGGATTCGCTGCCTGAGGAACGTCGCGTGCTACCTGTCTTGGTGACGGCATCGATTTTGTCGATTGTGGCTGTTGTCAGTTGGCTTTGCGCGTTAGTGACTCTCGAAGCACCAGGTTTTGTGCTGAGTTATCACTATTTCACTGTTGCGCTTGGAAGCCTAGTTATTGTTGCGTTAGCTGTTTGGATCATTCATTTGTTCGCCCAGCATTATCGCGACGTATCACTTGTTGGTTTAGCGGCTGCTTTAGCAATGATGATATTGATCCTTCTTTTCGAAGCCCCAAAACTTGCCATCTCGCTGATCTTTTCAGGAGGTCTTATTGGCATTGCATATTGGGTCTATGTGCGACGATTACTCACTGAACTTCCGGCGATTGATCAGCCCATGCGCTGGCTATCACTGCGGTTGTCGCGTGATGGAGTCCCTTCCGTCAGAGAACGAGTACTCGAAGTTTGGGATCAGGCACGTCAGTGGGTCATCGCACGGATTGAATTGGTGGCTGAATACAGCCGATTCAGCCGCGCTGTGATTGCCGCAAGTTTAGTGATTCCGGCGATCGCATCAACGGATGAAACCCGACCCGTTGTTCTAACCGGGTTGTCCCTCGGAGCCCTGCTATTGTTGGAACGTTTGCGGGCTGCAATGCCAGTGAGCCTTGAGTCGACACCGGAGCAGAGTGATAAAAAAACCGTGCAGCCTTTAGCGCTGAGTGGGGAAGTACAATATGAGGACGTTGTCTTTCGGCGTCATGCCGGCGAGGCTCCGTTATTCAATCAACTGTGTTTCCATTGTCCTGATGACAGCTTGGTTCGCATCACCGCTGCTGAGGGCGCTGGTCTCTCAACGCTCAAACATTTATTACTCCGCCAAGTCACTCCAGAGCGCGGTATCGTGCGTGTTGGCGGAATGGATGTCGCACGGCTTGATCCGACTGTGCTGGCTTATTCTGTAATTATGCTCGATCATCCGCGAGACACCGACGTTACGACGGTCGGGGAGTGGTTGTTTATTGAACCGGGCATCGAACCATCGACGCTTGAGTTACATCTGCAAGCATTGTCTGCCAGCCATTGGATTGAATTGTTGCACGATCGCTTGAATGCACCATTGGGAGCTTTGCAATCGATCGCGGGTCCGCACGGGATGAATCGTTTGAAAATCGCACGGGCTTTGTCAAGAAAGGGCCAGCTGATGTGGCTTGATCATTGGTTAATTGGTCTTGATCAGCATTCGCGAGCACATGTCATCGATAGTTTGGTCGAACGCTCTGGGACACGTTTCGTGGTTGATCGTAACGAATTGCTCAAAGGGCAAGCATCAGTTCACTGGGAGGTCTCGCGTGATTGAGCAGCAACTGTTCCTTGGCGCATTGACTGAACAGGAATATCGACATTGGCTCGATAACTCGGTCATTAAACAGATGCGGTCTGGTGAGACGCTCATTGGTGAGGATGATTTTCCCGATATTCATCTCGTTTTGCGTGGTCAATTTGCGATGCGCCGAGGGGAGCGATCGCCCGGTGTTGTCGGTTTGGATGAATTTCTCACCGGTTGGATGACCGATCGAGAGTGGCTTGCTGATCGATCAATGGTCCTGATTTATCTGGATTCAGGTCGATTTGGACAAACCTTATCGATTGATCCACGTCGGAAGCAACTGTTTCACCAAAGTGTCACACCCATGCTGGCCGGTCGCTTATATCGCGATTTATGTGAGACTCAGACCGTTCCTATTGCTCTCATGCGCGGATTTGAGCGAGGTGTGACGCGTTTCCACGAGCTCCGGCAGACCTTTTTAAAGTGATAAACCAGCAATCATCCAGTCATCACGGAGAGATTTTTTTATATCTCTCAATCATGATTTGTTTTTGCGTGTTGTATGCACCGCAACCGATGCTTTCGGAGCTCGCTGAGCGCTTTATGGTCTCAAAGCCTGAAGCGGGTCTTTTGGTTTCGGTGACTTTGATTCCATTGGCAATCGCACCACTGAGTTATGTCATTTTTCTCAAACAACTGAGTGCACTCACGATATTGAAATGGGCCTTACCGTTGTTGGCGATTGCAATGGCATAGTCTGGCTTTGTGCAGTCCTACGAAGGCATGTTGATTCTTCGTTTGAGTCAGGGTGCGCTGCTTCCCGCGATCATGACTGCAACCATAGCTTATTTGACGTCCGGCCGAGAAGGTCATGAGCTATCAAGAGTTATGGCACTCTATATATCGGCCACAATCTTTGGCGGAATGGCGGGTCGAGTGGTTTCCGGTCAGTTGGTTTCGTATATCGAGTGGGAATGGGTCGCATCGATGTGGGCGGTCCTCCTTTTGCTGGTGACAATGACACCATGGCGACGGGCAACGCCAAAATCGTTGAAATTGATTAAACCGGATGTGCAACTCATTAAAGAGGCAGTCACCAGTCGAGGGAACGGTCTGATTTTTCTGTCGGTCTTTTGTATGTTTTGGGTGTTTGCCGGATACCTTAATTACTTGCCATTTCGGAACAATGAGGTCGACCCAGGTGCTTCGACGGGCTTAGTCGGCCAGAGTTATCTTGGATAGAGTATTGGGATTGTCTCTGCTTTGATGGCTGGTTGGCTAGCCAAACGATTTGGTGGCCCGTTCCGTGTTGCGATGATCGGTTTTATTGTGATGATTGGATCCCTTGTCCTGTCATTGGGTGATGTGTGGATGTTGATCGCACAGGTATTTGTCATGTGTCTTGGTATGTTTGTGATTCACACCTTGGCTGCATCAGAAGTCAATCATAACGCCCGTTCGCTGGGTGGTGTTGTCAACGGGCTGTATGTCTCATGTTATTACGCGGGTGGGGCACTTGGCGCTTGGCTGATGGGATATGTCTACGAGTTATTTGGCTGGACTTTGTTCTTGATGGTCCTTGCTGCAATCGGAGGAATGGGTACTTGTTGCATGTGGATGTATAGTCAGATGCATCAGACACGAAGACGATAAATCGCCGCATTTTTGTCATTTTCCCGGCACTCAACTTCGAGAAGAAAGGATCGGTGGTTGGTTTGTTCACGGGTCCATTTGTCAACATAGTCAAATACAAACTCTGCGGTGCGTTCCAGGCTGACATTGGGTAAGACACGCAGGTCGACAATTCGTTTGTCATGAAGATCCTGAAAAAGTTGTAGTTCAGGATCATCTTCATTGATCAGCGTTGTATGATCAAACCAGTAAGAGAGCCAGGATTTGATGTCTGAGAATTCACCAAAATCGACACCAAATCCGGATTCCGTTAACTCCTCGCATCCAAAAGTCATTTTAAAACTTCGCGAGTAGCCATGGATGAATTTACAATGGCCTTTATGACGCCATTGACGGTGACTACATGGGTAGTTGTCGAACGTTTTGATGGTTTGGTAAACACTCATTTCTGCAATTATACGAGGTTTCGAGATGTCGATGAATTGGAATTCCCCAATCCACCCCGAATTTTTAACAACAGACAATCGTCGTCTATCAGTGAATCGTATCTTCTGCATCGCCAAGAATTATGAAGAGCATGCCAAAGAAATGGGTGGTGAGGTTGATCGTAAAGCGCCGTTTCATTTTCAGAAAAGTTTCGATGCACTGACTTTTGGCCCAGAGGTTCGCTTTCCAAGTCACACAGATGATCTGCACCACGAAGTTGAGCTTGTTGCAGTCTTGGGTCAAGGAGGGACCAATTTAAGCCTGGAAGAAGCGCAATCCGTTATCTTCGGTTATGCAGTTGGTCTTGATTTTACGCGTCGTGATCGTCAGGCAGAAGCTAAAGAGAAGGGCCGTCCTTGGGAAATTGCTAAAAATTTTGATGATGCTGGAGTGATGGGTCGGGTGACTCCAAAGTCCGAACTGCCCGCTATGGACAACGCTGTAATTACCCTTGACGTGAATGATCAGCCACGTCAGGCGGGGAACATTAACCAAATGGCGTACAACACCACTGAGCTCATCGCCTTTCTTTCAACACTACAGGAATTGAAGGCAGGTGACCTGATCTTCACGGGAACACCATCAGGCGTGGGTGCTTTGACTCGTGGTGATCATCTGGTTGGCCGGATCGATGGCTTGGAGGACCTAGCCATTCAACTCGTTTAAGGAAGTCGAATGCCGATGCAACGGAGAAACTTTTTCTCAAACTCCCAGAAGTACTTAAATTGTCCTGCCATGGTGCCAATGATGATGAGTAAGCATTGATAGACAGGGAAGATCACGAGAATTCGGAGTGGCCAAAAAATCCAGGGTGGCAGCGTCTCTGAATTAATTCCAAAAAAATCAAGAACAGGTCCTGTCGCATACACAGCTGTTGAGCCGGTGACTGCGAACACAATAAAAATAACGATCAACTGTCTTGGTGACTCAGCTTTAAAGACAGACATCAGTTTTTGCATGACGGATCCTGGGTCAGTCAGATGTGTAGAGATGACCGTTATAAAACCAACGATCGAGCGCGTTCCTTTGCTCGCTCAGCATTGAGTCTATCACCGGCCGCCGCGTAACAGTAACCCAGGAGTAACTCGCTGATGGGATCTTTTGGATTGAGCTCGCGAACTTTCAAAGCTGACTGTACTGCCTGATTGGGTTCTTGATTGGCGACGAGTAATTCAGCCTGAAGACGCCAGACACTGTGTTCATTTGGAAGAATTTTCAAGGCGCGTCTGATGAGCTGTAGCGCTTTTGGAAACTGCTCGTTGGCGCCTGCTTTCCTAGCCTCGGTGACAATTTTCAAACCTGATTCCAGGGTCTTAATTTCCGTTTGAGCGTCGACAAATTCGCGACTCATTGACTGACCAGTCGCTGCAAAACGGTTCACTTCTGATTTGATCGCGGCGAGACGCTCACGACTGATCGGGTGAGTTCCGAGTAATTTCTGCACAACAGAATTTCCATCTACACCAAGTTTCGCGAGTTTTTCCTGCATGCCAACCGCACCTCGAGGATCAAATCCCGCGCGGACCATCAGGTCAACACCGACCCGATCTGCTTCCAACTCATTGGATTGGCTGTACTGACCCATCAAGATGTTCTGACCGAGTCCAATGATTCGATTTGATCCCGGTTTCGTTGCCGGTTCAGAGATCCCGATTTCGATGACTTGTGCGGCCAAACCAACTAAAGCCCCGAATGTCTCGCGACCGGTACCGTGAAGCTCAATACTGTGGGCCATTTCATGGCCTAAGACCGATACCAGTTCCGCCTCAGTTTCAGTTGCTAACACGAGACCGTAGTTCACTCCCATTTTGCCACCAGGTAGCGCCCAGGCGTTGATGGACCCATCATTGATCAATCGGATTTCCCAAGGGAATGGGGAGTTTGCAGTCCTCGCCAAGCGCTGAATGAGTCCGTTGAGGTAGGTCGAGGTCACCGGAAATTGGGTTAAATCGCCGCCAGATTGTGCTAACGCAAATGGATACTGCCGAATTCCTTTTTGAATCTCTTTCTTTGGATCTGTGACGACTTGGACGACCGAATCGATGGGATCACGAACGGGGTTCTGGCACCCTGTGAGTCCAAGGGCTGCGATCAGGGCAAAAAATACTCCTAATTTCATAGTTGTTTGATCGGGATTGAACGCACATTCAACGCGGCATTCGAGATTCCTGCATTGTTTTTCAAAAGTGCCTGCTCGGCCCGATAGCTGGAGCGAACCATTGGACCTGAGACAACTTCGAGGAACCCACGCTCGAGACCCCATTCTCGGTAGCGATCAAAGGCTTCAGGTGCAACATAACGATCAACTGGCAAGTGGTTGACCGTGGGTCTGAGATACTGACCGAAGGTCACGATATCAACATCATGTTCACGCATGTCATCCATGGCTTGTTTGATTTCATCCTCAGTCTCTCCAAGCCCTAACATCAGACTCGTTTTCGTTAACACTTGCGGACGATGTTGTTTTCCATGGGCAAGCACCGAAAGCGTTTGTTGATAGCTCGCGCGTGGGTCTCGGACTGGATGAGTGAGACGTTTGACTGTCTCAACATTTTGAGCAAAAACATCAAGTCCCGAGTCAATGAGTTTCTCTACGTCTGACATGACTCCCTGAAAGTCAGGAGTTAATGCCTCGACAGCTGTTTCTGGGCTTCGTTTTTTTATCGCACGTACAGTTGCAGCGAAATGATTCGCTCCACCATCAGTGAGGTCATCACGATTGACGCTTGTGAGAACCACATACTTGAGATCCATCAAGGCAACGGATTCGGCAGTATTTGTCGGCTCATCGAGATCGAGCCATCCCTTCGGGTTTCCGGTATCAACTGCACAAAATTGACACGCTCGCGTACAAACCGATCCCATCAGCATGATCGTCGCAGTCCCTGCGCTCCAGCATTCGCCAATGTTAGGACACATCGCTTCTTCGCATACCGTTGACAACCGGTGCGTACGGACAATTTTTTTAACCGCTTGATAGCCCTCGCCACCTGGGCTCACAAAGCGCAACCATTTTGGCTTGTCGCCTCGTGGTGCTTGCTCATCAGTCCGGCGTTTTTGGCCATTTTTGATGGCCTTCACGCCAACGTCGTTGATGATTTTATCGCCACTTTTAGGGCGCGCTTTGTGTTCTTTCATGCGGCTTCCGTTGGTTTATCGGTGTAGTCCGAAAGTGGTGGACAACTGCACACCAGATTGCGGTCGCCATAGACATTATCAATTCGAGCAACAGGCGGCCAGTAGCGATCGGTCTTCAACGAGCTCAACGGGAATGCGGCCTGCTGACGCGAGAACGCATGAGGCCATTGATCCGCAGTGACCGCCTCAACGGTGTACGGGGCATGGCGAAGAATCGAGTTGTCCGCTGATACGTTGTCAGATTCAATCGCTGTGATTTCGTGACGAATGGCAATCATGGCTTCACAGAATCTGTCGAGTTCGCACAGTGGCTCACTTTCGGTCGGTTCGATCATCAATGTACCGGCTACTGGCCAGCTCATGGTCGGCGCATGGAATCCGTAATCAATCAATCGCTTTGCGATATCGTCCACAGTCACTCCAGCGCTTTCTTTGACCACTCGTGTGTCGAGGATGCATTCGTGCGCGATCAATCCCTGAGCATCCGTATACAAGATCGGATAGTGTGGCGCTAAGCGCTTGGCAATGTAGTTCGCCGATAAAATGGCATTCTCGGTCGCATCTGTCAGGCCATCAGGGCCCATCATACGGATATACATCCAAGAGATTGGCAAAATCATCGCTGAGCCGAATGGCGCTGCCGATACAGGACCCACCGGCGATTCAGATGGCAATTCAGGATGTCCCGGCATGAAAGGCACTAAGTGTTCAGCGACACCAATTGGGCCAACACCTGGGCCACCTCCACCATGTGGAATGCAGAATGTCTTGTGCAAATTCAGATGTGATACATCAGAGCCAACAAGGCTTGGGCTTGTCAGTCCGACTTGCGCATTGAGGTTTGCTCCATCGAGATAGATTTGCCCGCCCACAGAATGTACGCGTCGACACACTTCTTGCACATGGGTTTCAAACACTCCATGTGTCGATGGATAGGTGATCATGAGGCACGACACCTTGGTTCCGTATTGCTCGAGTTTGCCGTTTAGATCATCGAGATCAATATTTCCGTCTCGGTCGCACCCGATGACCACAACATCGAGTCCGACCATTTGTGCAGATGCTGGATTCGTTCCATGCGCTGATGAGGGTACGAGACAAATGGTGCGGTCGGTATCTCCTCGAGAATGATGATAACCCTGTATTGCGAGTAGTCCTGCGTACTCACCTTGTGCGCCTGAGTTTGGTTGCAATGAAATACCGGCATAATCAGTGATTTCAGCCAGCCAGTCATTCAGGTTTTGTATTATCTCCTGGTAACCAAGACGCTGATTGGCCGGAGCAAAAGGATGAATATTCGCAAACTCAGGCCAAGTGATTGGTGCCATCTCAGAAGCCGCATTTAACTTCATTGTGCACGATCCCAACGGAATCATTGCGCGATCGAGTGCGAGGTCACGATCGGATAGTTTTCGTAAGTACCGCATCATCTCGGTTTCAGAATGATGCGTATTAAAAGCCTCTTGAGTCATGAAATCGGTCTGTCGTTGCAACTGCTTGGGTAGCGTCACGCTACCTTCACCCAACTCAATCCCAAACACTGAGGCCAGTGTCTCGAGTTCGGCATCATTGGAGGCTTCATCAAACGACACAGAGACCGTCGTCTCATTGGCTTTATGGATGTTAAACCCGCTGTTGAGCGCTTGACTGACAACTGCGTCAGCGTCAGATACCCGCACTGATACCGTATCGAAAAAGGTTTGGTTGACCATATTCCCCTGAGCCTTGATTCCCTGATGGAAGCGGGATGCAAGGCGATGCAAGCGTTCTGCCTGCGCAGTCAAGCCTGATGGACCGTGATAGCATGCATAAAATCCAGCAATGTTGGCCAGTAGTACTTGTGCGGTGCAAATGTTGCTTGTCGCTTTTTCGCGCCGGATATGTTGTTCGCGCGTTTGCAGCGTGAGGCGAAAGGCGTCACGTCCCTCTGAGTCAATTGACTGTCCGACAAGGCGGCCAGGGATGTTCCGTTTCAGTTTGTCGGCCACAGCAAAAAATGCTGCGTGTGGCCCGCCGTTGCCCATTGGAACGCCAAAACGTTGCGTCGAGCCCAGGCAAATGTCCGCACCTAAATGTCCTGGTCCCTCTAACAGTGTGAGACTTAAAATATCAGCGGTGACGATCGTCAGAATGCCTTTGTCTTTGGCTTTTTGAATGATCGGCGCAAGATCAATCACTGATCCATCGTGACCGGTATATTGAACGATAAGGCCAAATGCATCATCGAAATCGGGACAGTTGTGAGTATCAAACTCGATCAATCCGAATCCGAGGGGTTTGGCGCGAGTTTCAATCACGGCACGTGTCTGTGTGAACAAATTCGAGGCCACGTAGAAGCGTTTTGATTTGGATTTAGAGCTTCGCTCACAGAGCGTCATTGCTTCTGCAGCTGCAGTTCCTTCATCAAGTAGTGATGCGTTGGCGACAGCCATCCCAGTCAATTCAACGACCATCGTTTGATAGTTGAAGAGGGCCTCAAGACGACCTTGCGAAATCTCAGGTTGATAGGGTGTATAGGCCGTATACCATGCAGGATTCTCGAGCACATTTCGTTGAATCACCGCCGGTGTCAGCGTGTGGTAATACCCCTGACCAATGAGCGTTCGCACGACCTGATTCTTTGAGGCAACGGCCTTGAGCTCAGCAAGCGCATCGACTTCTGCGACTGCAGGAGGAAGAGACATCCGTGTCCGCTTACGAATATTCTCGGGAACCACTTGTGTCGCTAGTTCATCCATCGACTGAAGCCTCAGTGTTTGGAGCATCATAGCCCGGTCGTCATCGGATAAGCCGATGTGGCGGTCACGAAATGTCTTTTCCTGATTCACTGAAATTACCTCTTACAACTCTTCTTGGATGAACGCTTGATAGTCAGCTTCGTCAAGCAAATCATCGAGCTCAGATGGATCAGATAATTGCATTTTGAAGAACCAACCATCATTCTCCGGATCTTCATTGACAAGCTCTGGTCGTTCTGAAAGTTCGTTATTGGATTCGATGATCGTTCCTGTGACTGGGGCATAAATATCACTGGCTGCCTTGACCGATTCAACAACCGCCACTTCTGCACCTTTATCAGCAGACGTGTCGGCTTCGGGAAGCTCGACAAAGACAACATCGCCAAGTTGTTCTTGAGCATAAAAGGTAATGCCGACAATGGCTGAATCACCTTCGATACGGATCCATTCGTGCTCGCGTGTATATTTAATAGTCATAACAGGGTCCTTTTTGTAGCTTACAGTGAGCGTACGTAGCGCTGTTGAACAAAAATTGGGTCACAGACAGTACACGGGAGTGATTTGCCTCTAACCTCTGCACATAATTCAGTACCGGGTGTACTCATATTTTGAGTGACATAGCCCATGGCAACAGGTCCTTCAAGGGTTGGTCCGAATCCACCAGAAGTGATTTCGCCAACCTCATTCCCCGCGCTGTTTTTGAGTATGGTGTGATCTCGAAGTGGTGTGCGGCCGTCGGTAGGAGCAATGCCAACCCGCTTGCGCGGTGCTCCGTCATTGATTTGCTGAAGAATTGTGTCTGCTCCCAGAAAGCCGCCATCTGTCCGTCGGCGCTTTTGAATCGACCAGAGAAGATCGGCTTCGATTGGCGTAGTTTCGGTTGTCAGGTCATTTCCGTAGAGACACAGACCGGTTTCCAATCGCAATGAATTTCTAGCACCAAGACCTACCCAAGTAGTTTCTTCAAGTGCGGTTAATGCCTCTGCAAGCTCTTGAGCGTGTGTATTTACAATCGAAATTTCGTAACCATCTTCGCCTGTGTAGCCGCAACAAGACAGCGTGATGGGGTGACCATTCCACGTGGTCTGAACCGCACGCATAAAAACAAGGTCGCTTGCTTCGGGCATCATACGTGTCAGCGCATCGCGCGCTCTCGGGCCTTGCACGGCGATCAATGCGTGCGTATCTAGATAGGTCATTTGAATTGAGTCGGGCAGCATTGCCTTCATATGATCCATGTCGGCGTGCTTACAGGCTCCATTGACGACAAGCCCCCATGTGGTGTCATTCCAGCGGGTCAACATCAAATCATCCAGGATCCCACCATTGTTAAGCGTCAGCTGAGAATAACGGATCTGTCCGGGTACCATCTCTTGAAGCGCGGCCGGAACCAGTGTCTCAAGCGCTTCGGTAATGCCGGGGCCTTCGACCAATAGTTGGCCCATATGTGACACATCAAATAATCCAACCGACTCACGGGTATGGAGATGTTCGCCTTTGACACCAAGGGGGTATTGAATGGGCATTTTGTAACCGGCAAATGGGGCGAACTTCGCACGTTGCTCAGTATGGAATGATTCGAGTACTAGCGAGTGTAGATCTGTCATGCATGCTCCTTGCAGGCTGTTTCGCATGACCCATCTGTCATTGACCTGAGAGATTCAGGATACATCCCTTACTCCTTCGGTGAGCGTAGTCAGCTACTTTCCAGATCCTCGCGACGACGTAACGGTCCTGTTGCCTGAGAGTTTCCGGGTCGGTTGCTCCTTCGGCGGCTTACGCACTCTCCCGAAACGACGTGTGTTATGAAGAACACAGAGAATGGCGAATGATGACGGAAAGCCAGGCAATCCGCAAGTTCAGGATTCAGATCGATAAACCTTTAGGCCCTCATGATGGGCCTGTCTGATGACTACTTCACTCACCAAATCTAGATCGCATTGTCTTTTCACTTTAGAAGATGCTTCAATCGATCTCCTTGTCGAATGCAAAGTCAACGGAGCGGGGATGTCAGAGCAAATTCAATTCGCAATGCAGAACTGGTCCATTGAGTTCACTCCATCGAACAAAACAAAAATCGATGACTTCAGGCGCGTATTACCGATTGGAACGACTGTGAATGTGACTGCGATCCCAGGCACGGATCCGGCGTTGATGATGGCGACTGTCGAGCAACTTGCGACCCAAGAAATGAATCCTGTCCCTCATATTGCGGCTCGAGGTATCGCATCGATCAGCGTACTCGAGAACATGCTTGCCTCGTACCGAGAGGTCGATGTCACCGAAATTCTCTTAATCGCCGGCGGTTATCAATCTCCTGTCGGTGATTTTAAAAGCGCTATCGAGGTCCTTGAGACTGGGTTATTGCAAAAAGTCGGAATTCGCAAGATCGGGGTCGCCGGCCACCCCGAAGGCAGTCCAGATATCCCAGAGACAGAGTTGAAAAAAGCCCTCAAACAAAAAAATCAGTTCGCAGAAGAAACGGGAATAGCGATGTATCTGGAGACCCAGTTTTGTTTTGATGCTCAAGCCATTCTTCGTTGGGAATCTGAGATTCGAGCGGATGGTAACCGGTTACCGATTCGGGTTGGTTTAGCTGGCCCTGCTCAGCTGAAGACGCTCCTGCATTTTGCATTGATTTCTGGCGTCCGTCCGTCATTACAGTTTTTGAAAAAACAGGCACTTCACGTGACTAAATTGCTGTCAGTTCAAGATCCTTACGATTTGATTGCTGATCTAGCACCACACGTCAACGAACACTCTCCAACCCAGTTGCAGTCGCTACACTTCTATTCGTTTGGTGATTTTTCGCAAACCGCTAGGTTCGCGCATGAACTTGCGATGTCTGGAACGCGATAGGTGGTTTGCATCCAGTCGCTTCAGCAAAGCATGCACCTTGGCAATGATGGTCAAGTATGACTCGTAAGCGAACCACGGCGATCGCATAGTGATGCCTACCACATATCGAACCGGCAAGAATGTTATGTATCAACCTGACTCAACTGCATTTGGCAAACATGATTTCGATACGGGATCATGGGTATCAGAAGGAGCAGATTGACTTGAAGTTACGATTCCGGGATAAACGCGCCTAGTAGAATGAAAATGACATGATAATTAGGAGAGGTGCCTATCATGCCTATCCAACTCTCAGTCGGCCCGCGGATCCGAAAGAGTCCTTTTTTCGACGCGGCCATCCGAGACGGCTTGCAAGCCGCCTCGGTCTATAACCATATGTATTTGCCAACAAGTTACGGTGACCCGGTTGGAGATTACGAACGGCTCCTGCACGGTGTCGCAATGTGGGATGTGGGCGTCGAGCGGCAGGTTGCGCTGAAGGGTCCCGATTCTCTCGCTTTAGCGAGATTGCTGACGGGGCGCAACCTCGATGATCTGACAATCGGTCAAGGTAAGTATGCACCCTTGTGTGATTTTCGGGGGCGATTGATTAATGATCCGATTTTGTTGCAGGTGTCTGATGATGAGATTTGGCTGTCCATTGCTGATTACGATATTTCATTGTGGGCGGCTGGGATTGCCGGCGCAAACTTGGCAAATGTTGATGTGATCGAGCCGGATGTGTCTCCTTTGGCCGTTCAGGGCCCCAAATCGGAGGCCGTCCTAGTTGCACTCTTCGGCAACTGGATCAGTGATCTTAAATATTTTGGATTTCAGAAAACAATGCTGGGATCAATTCCGGTCATCGTTGCTCGTTCAGGGTGGTCGAAGCAGGGTGGCTATGAAATTTATTTGATGGACAGTCGTTACGGAACAGTGCTCTGGGACCAAGTAAAAGAAGCGGGGGCGCCCTACCAGATTGCGCCTGGGGCACCGAACTATATCGAGCGGGTTGAAAGTGGATTAATTTCCTATGGTGCTGATACGGACGAGACGAGCAATCCATTTGAACTGGGATTGGATCGATTTATTGATCTCGAGCAATCGTCGGATTTTATCGGAAAGGATGCGCTTCTGAAGATTCGCGACCACGGCGTGAGTCGACGATTCAAAGGGATTCTAATGGATGGTCCAAAACTCATAGGGACTAACGAGCATCGATGGCAGGTCAGTCAAGAAGGGCGTAATGTTGGCTATGTGTCTGCGGCTGCATTCAGCCCACGACTTGACTCAAACATCGCTGTTGGAATGGTGTCGGTCGAGGCCATGCAAACTGAAGCGCGATTCGAAGTTCATTGTGACGATTGTGTTAGGTCAGGGATCGCAGTCGATCTACCCTTGATTTAGCGTTGGAGGTGTCATGGCAAATATCGATCAACTTAACCAGCATATGGCAAGCCCCACAGCGGCTAACTTTGTTCCCCTCAGCCCGTTATCGTTTATCAAGCGAACAGCACAGGTATTTGGTGATCAGACGGCAACAATTTACAACGGACAACAGCAGTCGTGGCGACAGATCTACCAACGCTGTTGTGCATTTTCTGATGCTGTTAGACGAAATGGGGTGGAAAAAGGCCATGTTGTCAGTGTGTTGGCATTTAATACCCCTGAGATGATTGAACTGCAGTTCTCGGTCGCAATGGCCGGCGGTGTGCTCAATACCATTAATACGCGTCTGGATCCCGAGACGATTGCTGGAATTCTTGATCACGCCGAGCCAAATACCCTAGTGTTTGATGCGGAGTTAGGTGATGTTCTTGTCGATGTACTGTCGCGATGCACCCATCAACCAGCGCATCTGGTGGTGATTTCTTCTCCAGGCCTGGATTTGTCTGATCAGCTCACCGACGTCATCGATTATGAGGATTTTGTTGAGATGGGAGATCCAGCGGCAGCTTGGTCGTTACCGACATCAGAATGGGATGCGTTTGGTTTGAATTACACGTCAGGGACGGGTGGTCGGCCCAAGGGTGTTGTGATAAGCCATCGTGGTGCCTGTTTGATGGCGATGGGGACAGTGCCTGCATGGAATGTACCGATGCATCCGACCTATCTATACACCGTTCCTCTATTCCACTGTAATGGTTGGGGGCACGCATGGATGAACGCGCTGGTCGCGGGAACGATCATATGTTTAAAGAAAATTGAAGCGGCCACAATTTTTGATGTCATTTCCAAATATCGGGTGACTCATTTTGGTGGAGCGCCAGTTGTTCTCAGTTTGTTAGTCAATGCGCCATCTGAACACAAGAAGCAGTTCGATCACCCAGTGCACGTCATGACTGCTGGGGCGCCGCCGCCACCAGCGATTTTGGAGCAGACAGAGCAGTTGGGTTTAGAAGTGATGCAAGTCTATGGTTTGACCGAAACTTACGGCCACATTATGCATTGTGCCTGGAATCCAAGCTGGGATGCGCTTGGATTTACGGAGCGTGCAGAAATCAAAGCGCGTCAGGGAGTGCAGTTTACCCACACTGAGGAGGTCGAAGTCGTTGATCTTGAACGCGGGGATCCGGTGCCCTGGGATGGCCGTTCGGAGGGTGAAATCGTGATTCGATCGAATACCGTGATGAAGGGATATCACAAAGATCCGATCGCGACGGAGGAAGCGTTCAAAGGTGGTTTTTTCCGTTCGGGTGATTTGGCTGTGAGACATCCAGATGGATATATTGAAATCAAAGATCGTTTGAAGGATGTCATTATTTCAGGCGGCGAAAATATCTCGTCAGTCGAAGTCGAAAATATCTTGTATCGGATTCCAGGGGTCGCTTGTGCAGCGGTTGTCGCCAAAGTGGACGATAAGTGGGGTGAAGTACCTGTTGGCTTTGTTGAGTTGTCTCATGACGCCAAGCCGATCAATGAGGCTGAGGTTATTCAATTTTGTCGCCAGCATTTGGCCGGATTTAAAACGCCAAAGCAGATTATCTTCGGCGAGATACCAAAAACATCCACGGGAAAAGTTCAAAAATTTGTACTTCGTCGTGAGTTGAAACTGAACTCATGAAAACGCTATCCGAGTACTCATGGTCCGACAGTCTGTTTTGGAGTGTCTTTTATGGCTTGGTTGGACTCAGTTGGTTGATCTTAATTGCCAGCGAATTGGATGGATTATCATCATTCTCAACACTCATCGATTCAATCTGCGTTTCTGCTGATGAGGCGAGCTTGGGGGAGTTGATGGTGATGTGGGGATTAATGGTGCTGGCGATGATGTTGCCCACTTTTCATGCCCATGCGCGGGTTCATCAGGATATTCGGTCAAAGGAGTCATGGCCGTCGCATACCCTTGTTTTGGTTTTGGGATTCTTGTTGATCTGGTTAATTCTCGTGGTGGTCGGCGCGGTCTTTCAACACGCATTGGCGGCCAATGATTTAATCGATTCATCTGGTCGTCAGACCTCATTGGTCGGGAGTGCGCTGGTCTTACTATTCGCGGGCGCTTATCAGTTTTCAAGTTTGAAGCGTGCCTGTATGACTCAATGTGCGTCACCGATGCATTATTTTTTTAAATATTGGCGTGATCATCATGTCGGAGCACTCCAAATGGGTGTGCATCTTGGTGCCCTGTGTATCGGTTGTTGTTGGGCATTAATGGCTTTGGCTTTTGTCGGGGGAACCATGAATGTCTTTTGGATGGCTATTTTAACGGGCCTGATGATCTTCGATAAGCAGCACTATTTTCGTCAGCAATGGTCGACGTCTGTTGGTTGGATGCTTATCGTTACTGGTGTACTCGTTTTATTTATCGCATTGACTCTTGAGGTGATCGTATGAACCAAGCACTACCCAAATGGGAAATCCAAGGCGAATTGATATTGAACTGTAATTGCACAGTGTTCTGTCCTTGTGTTGTCAGTCTCGGAGTTCATTACCCGACTGAAGGGCATTGTCAGGCTTGGCTTGGGGTTCATATCGAAAAAGGCTTTTATGACGATGTTTCACTCGATTCACTCAATGTCGGAATGGTTCTTGATATCCCTGGTCGAATGTCGAGAGGCGACTGGAAGGTAGGTGCTTTTATCGACGACCGTGCTGGGGAGCGAGCGTTTCAAGGGCTGAGTCATATTTTTCGGGGGGAAGCTGGAGGGACAACCCGACTCTTTTCGATGCTTGTCAGTGAGCACCTTGGAACAGAGCAGGCCGCAGTCGCTTTTGAACGCAAAGACGATGAGCGGTTGCTCACAGTAGACAAGAAAATCGTCGGCGGAGTAAAACCAATTTCAGGCCCCGATACCTCGAAAGAAGTGACGGTCAATAACACCAGTTATTGG